>JBBRXY010000004.1:0-78125 GCA_038238185.1 Acidimicrobiales bacterium | reverse complement strand
GGTGATCGGGATTGTCGGTCGGCCACGGCGCGCCAAAGCAAGCTCCTTCTGTCGGGGTTCTACCTGACAGAACGCGCCTTCGCCGCAGAAGTTCCCGATCAGCCAATATTTCGCGGCTGAACTGGCTTACAGGACACTAGGTTGCGAACACCTGGAGGTGGACCGTGACCCATCCGCGCTCGGTTGCACGCGATCTTGACGATCTCATCGCGGAGATCACCGTCGATTGCAACGGCGACGATGAAGCCCTCGCTAGCTTCGAGGTGGCGTTCGACAATGACGTTCGCTTTCCTCTCCCGGCGACCGTGGTGGGCGAGGACGTACGGGTGCTGTCCGTCGGCTTGGTCGACGGGCGTCCCGAACTGATCGCCACCTGCGAGCGGGCGGGGCTCCATTACCGCATCGCCCTGCTCGATGTCGACCCGGACGCCGACGCCGCAACCATGAGGTTGCTCAATGCATACCGCCGATGGCTCGGGGCATGACCCCGCGCCGGCCGACCGCCTGGGAGATCCAATCAGATGCCGAGGCGGTCGTCGTCCTCCATGGCCTGGTTGAGACCCATCCCGAACTTCGGGCGGAAGCGGATCAGATCGTGATCTCGGTGCTTCAAGACGTTGATCGTTCCGTCGTCGCTGATGAGGTGAGTTGGGCTCTCGAGGCGGTAACGACAGCTGAGGTTGGTGCCGGCTCCGGGCGTCAACGCCATAGGTACATCGATCCTGGCCAGGCCTCATTGGATCTGCTCGAAGCCGCAGTTGATCCGTTTCTTGTCCGCCTCCGGCAACTGGCAGGCATCGGCTTGAGTGAGGCGGCCACCGAAGTTGGCGCCGGCGTGCTCCTGGGTCTCGCCCAGGCCAGCGGCGGCGACGAGTGCGCCATCTTCTTCGAGCCCGACTTCGTGGTCGAGCACGAGGCTCTCGTGGTTGCATCCATGGTGGAGTTGGGTCTCGACGTCGAGGGCATGGCGACCACCTGACCTGAAGCCTGGCCCGGCCGCCAATGAGGCCCGGGAGATCGAAAGTCGAGGAGGATCTGCGGTGCGCCTGCCCTACCAAGCCGAGGTATCGAGCTCGACACCGATCAGCTCGATCGAGTCGTCGTCCGTCAAGACGCCGTAGACCACGAACGCCCGGACGAGCAGTCCCCCAGCGATGAGCATCCGCCCGGCGGAGAACCCGTCGATGATCTCGGGCAGCCCCTCGAAGTCCGTGGCGAAGCGCTCGACTACGTCCGGCAGCTCCCTTACCAGGAAGTCGGTAGCCGAAGGCTGGCCATGGGAGCCTCGGTCCGTGGTCAGCTGCTCGTCGAGTCGCCGGAAGAACCCGTCGCTCACCCGGACCAGCCGCCGCGACTGGCTCACTGCGACGTCGAGCCCAGCGCCTCCCGAGCTTCAAGCAGTTCCCTACCCTTGGCTCTCGCCTGCGCGACGAAGTCCGGCGACAGCTTCGAGAGGTCAGTCACCACTCGCTCGTTGAAGAGCCTGCG
Source organism: Acidimicrobiales bacterium (assembly GCA_038238185.1). Lineage (GTDB taxonomy): Bacteria > Actinomycetota > Acidimicrobiia > Acidimicrobiales > AC-14 > DATAQC01. The sequence continues at coordinate 76,637 of JBBRXY010000004.1, read as the reverse complement.
CTGGTCGTTCGGCTCCAGCTCCTCGAGTTCCGCTGCTGTCCAGATCTTGTCGTCAGGCACGCCTCGACTGTACCGCCGGGTGGACGTCGAACGACGCCATCAGGCCAGCGGCCGGATGATCGGGGTTGGAAAGAGCTCGCACCAGCTCCACTGCGAGGACACCTGAAGGGCGACGTTCGAACCGTCGCGCCCGGTTGGAACGATTCGGATCATGGGTGACCCGCCGTTATGCAGCGGTCGTCGTCCCGAAGTGCCGGGTGGCCACCTCGGCATCGCTGGCGAGCATGGCATCGAGGAGGCGATCCAGCTTGTCTGCAAGGCGACCGTGTCGCGGTGCGTCGAGCGAAGATGGTCGAGCGGTCCCGGCACAAAGGCTGACGAACGACGGTGCGGAGGCGTTGGAGCGGCTGCAGCCACACGCTCACGATGAGCCGCCCTCGTATATCTCTAATCAGCATCTATGGATATACTGTGGCGGTGGGCAAGCGACTGGTCGACATCGATGACGAAGTCCTCGACGAGGCAGCCAAGGTCCTCGGTGCCTCCACCATGAAAGAGACCGTCAACCGGTCCCTTGAAGCTGTCGTCTTGGCCGACCGCCGTCGACGTCACGCCGATCGACTCCAGGCAATGCGTAACCTCGATCTCGCCAATCCTCGGGTCATGTCGGGCGCGTGGCGCTGAGCGCGACCTACCTGGCCGACAAGAGCGCACTCGCTCGGTTCCCAATCCCGGCCGTCGGCGCCCGACTTCGACCGCTGCTCGAAGAAGGCCACCTCGCCACCTGTGCGATCGTCGACCTCGAAGTGCTCTACAGCACCCGCGATCTGGCCGATTACGAGGACATCGCCGAGGAGCGCCGAAGCCTCGACTCGGCACCGATCACGCCCGAGGTCATGGCCACGGCGATGGACCTGCAACACGAGCTCGCCCGGCGCGGCCAACACCGCCTACCCATTCCCGACCTGATCATCTCCGCCGCGGCACTGCTGTCAAGCCTGGTCGTGCTGCACTACGACGCCGATTTCGAGCGCATCTTTGCCGTCGGCGGCGCCCGACACGAATGGGTCGTTCCGCAAGGCTCCGTCTGAGAGTCTCACCGCCAAGCTCGACGACCTCCGGCAACCTCCGAACCCCCGGGCGGCAAGCTGATCGAGATGCCGCCGCCCGCCGACCGCCGCAAGGCCTGACCGGGCCCGTTGTGACACGCGGTAACACGGAAAAGGGGGGTTACAGAGCGCATCAGCACACACCTTCCCGCCGCCAGGAGCTGTTCCTGGTGGTACGGGTCATTGAGCATGGCCACGACCCGCAGGAACTCTCGGCGCCCACGCTCGGCTACGAGAACCTGACGTCGACGACGGTGACGGGGAGGCCCCCCGTGCTTCCCCGGACCAGCATGAGGAGCTGCTGGGTCGACCCCTTCCAGGTGCAGATCGCCGACCCCGCGGCTCCTGTGCACTCGGAGAAGGACCAGCCGTCGCCGGCGCTCCAGGGGTGGGCGAAGAGAGACGCCACTGCCGCCGGCTCGCCCAACGACGTTGCCGTGGCCCGGTCGCCCTTCATCCAGGCGTCGTAGAAGGCCTTGGCCTGGTCCTCGGGCGTCGCCTCGCTGACCGGCGGTTTGGTCACCACCGTGGTCGTGGCCGCCACCGTGGTGGACGTGGAGGTGGGCAACGACGACGTGGTCGTGGGCCCCGACCGAGTGGTGGCCGTAGCCGGGGACTTCGATCCGGAACCACCCGAACAGGCCGTCACCGTGGCCGCCGCGACCACGGTGACCATCGCCAGCAGGAGCCGGTTCGGCCGGCCGAAGCGTGCGAGGGGCGGGACCTGATCCGCGGCTCGGTTACCCGCCCGCAGCGGTGGCCACCGACGACAGGTCCGACCGGAGCCCGTTGCCGAGGTTGTCGAGGCCCTGTCTGAGCGCATCACCCAGAGGATCGGCCGGCACCGGCTGGCCTGGGGCCCGCAGCTCGCCGAGGGCGGCGAGGTCGTAGCCCGAACCGGCGAACATCGACTTGTCGGTGTCGCCCTCGATACCCGGGACCGACGCCTTGGAGGTGTACTGCCAGAACGTCCAGTTGTCCCAACGATCGGTGTTGGGCTGGCGCCCGGGCACGCCGCCGTTGTTGGCGCCCCAGGCGGCTATCCAGAGGGGGAAGCGGGTGAGGTCCTGGGTGGGAGTGTCGCTGAGGTAAGGCGCGTAGCTGTAGAGGATCGGCGTGTGCCCGGTGGCGGCCTCGACGATGTTCATCCATTCCGCCGCCCACGGGCCCGCTCCGGGTCCGCCCTCGACCTCGAGGTCGAGCACCGGCACCTCACCCTGGGCGAGGGGGCTGACCGCTTCCAGGTAGTGCCGAGCCTCGTCAGCGGCCGAGTTCCGGTCGGGGTGGGCGAAGTGGTACAGGCCCCGCAGGACCATGCCCACGGCGGCCATCGACTGGCGGTTGTAGGTCAACGTCCGGTCGACGAAGGTAACGCCCTCCGTTGCCTTGGTGAAGGCGAAGACGTGGCCAGAGTCCCGGACGGCCGGCCAGTCGACGTGACCCTGCCAGTTGCTGACATCGACGCCGTAGAGCGGCGCAGCAGCGGCGGCGGGGCCGGCGGTGCCAACGGTGGCCCCGAGCGCTCCCACCGACGCGAACACGGCGACCAGCAGCGAACAGGCCGTCTTTCGTACTCCGACTCGAACAACCCCCACGGCACAACCCCCGATTTTGCGGTCGGGGTAGCTTAGCTACAGACCGGCCCCGTTGGTAGCGCGCCGGGCGACGGAGCCTGGCGACGGCCCTGGCGACAACCCTATGGGGTCGTGGTGGTCGGGGAGCCGAGGTCGATCCCGCACTTGTCCGCCACATAGGTCTGGGATCGGGCGGTTGCCTGCTGGAACTCCGCGGTGTTGAACGCACCCACCGCACTGAGGGCATCGGCACCAAGCCGGGTCGCGTCGTAATCCACCTTGGCCAGGGCGTCAGTGAAGCTTTTCACTGCATTCTGAATGGTCTGGAGGTCGGGCTTGACCTCTGCAGGGGCATGGTCGATGGCATCCTGACCGTCCTTCAGGGCCGTCGCGAGGTTCTGGCGGAGGTTGTCGGCCGTACCCGTCAGGTTCTTTGAAAGGGAGGCTGCCTCGTTGTAGGTGGACGCCACCTGTTTGCAGAAGTCCCCGCCCTTGGTGGCCTTGATGGTCGAGTTCGGCGCGAGCGTCGACGTCGATTTCGTCGCGGTCGAACTGGAGCTCCCGCCGCAGGCGGCGAGCAGGATCAGGGCGGCTGCGACCAACAGCGATGCGGCGATCGCGCGCCGGCGCACGGAGAGCTCGATGTGCCGACTACCAGCCGGCGTTAGCTACGGGGCCGCCGGTCCATCCGGCGTTAGGAACCTTCCTGGCGGCAGCAATCGACTTCGGCCGAGGAGAATCGCCCACGAGATCCTGCCGTAGGCCCCAGGCCAGGCGACCGAGATCCCACTCCCGACCCAGCAGGTGCTCGTGGAGCCGGGGGATCACGTAGGTCTCCTCGTGATCGACGTGCTCGCCCACCGACTGCTTGAGCTGCATCATCAAGTGACTGAGGGCAGGATCGCCGGGCTCGAGCTCGCGGATCTCGCCGACGATCTCCTTGACGTGGTCGTGGTCCTTCTCGGACGCATCGGCCTCCCGCCCGTCGATCTCATCGCGGATGACCGGATAGACGATCTCCTCTTCGATGGTCATGTGGGCCTCGATCTCGTCGCACGCGGCCAACGCCGTCGGAAGGTTGCTCGGATTGCTCGCAGAGGCGTCAAGGCACCGGAAGATGCGGGCGTGGTCCTGCATCAGGAACCTGGTCAGGTGGGCCATAGTGAAACTGCTCCTCTCGACGTCGTCACCAACGATTGTGCCCGAACTTGGACCTGTCGTGCATCTCGCGTGCGTTGTTCAGCGGGTGGCGAGGGTGACCTGGGCCGAACGCCCTTGGCCTGAGTGGTCCCAGGTCACCTTCACCTGGTCACCCGGCTTGTGGGGGGCGATGGCTGCCGCCAGGTCGGTGTTGGCCTTGACCGGCCGGCCGTCGAGGCTCCGGATGACGTCGCCCTGCACGATCCCGGCCTTCTGCGCCGGCGTGCCGCTGTCGACCTGGACCACGACGACCCCGGTGCCACTCGGGTCAGGCTGGGTGGTCACACCCAGGAAGGCACCGTTCGACGAAGGAGTCCCGCCCGCTGCGGGCGATCCGCCCGACGACGACCCCGAAGGGTTCGCCCGGATGCTGTCGATCACCGGCGTGACCTTGTCGGAGGCGAGTGCGAAGCCGATGTTCTGGGCATCGCCGGCCACCGCCGTGTTCATACCCATCACCAATCCGTTGGAGGTGACAAGGGGGCCACCGGAGTTGCCGGGGTTGATGGCGGCGTCGGTCTGGATCAAGCCCGACAGGGAGCCGCCCTGGTCGGAGATGTCCCGATTGAGGGCAGAGACGATGCCGGTGGTGACGGTGACGCCCCCGTCGAGGGCCAGGGCGTTCCCGATGGCGATGACGCCGTCGCCCACCCTGAGGTCGGCCGACCGACCGAGAGACACGGTGGGCAGGTTCGAGGCGTCGCGGATGTGAATCAGGGCGACATCGGCGGCGGTGTCGCTGCCCACCATGTCGGCTGGGCGGGCGTTGGTCTCACCGTTGAGAGTGACGGTGATGCTGGTTGCCCCGGCCACGACGTGGGCGTTGGTGAGCACCTCGCCGTTGGGCGTGAGGATCATGCCCGTCCCCGCTCCGCTCTCGGGAAAGAAACGGCCACCTCGGGAGGCCTGGGTGCGGATGAAGACCACCCCGGGCTCGACCTTGGCCAACACCCCCTGGACGTCCTTGGGCTGGGCCAGGACGCTCGTGTTGTTCGCGGGCGCGGCCGTACGCGCCGTCGACGTCGTCTTGACCGTCTTGGCCCCCACGACCCCACCGACGACGGCGCCGGCGAGCAGGGCCGCAGCTGCGGCCACCGCGGCCAGGCGCCGGGAGACCGAGCCCCGGCCGCCCCCGGGCGCGGCGGGCGTCGCGGGAGCGTACGGAGGCGGGGGCGGGGGCGAGACGGGCAGGTCCATGATCGGAGGCCGCGCCGGCGGTGCAGACTCGGCGGTGGGCGGACCGAGAGGGGGCTCGTCGAACGACGGCCACACCCGCTCGGTGCCCGACGGCACCGGGTCCGCCGACAGAGGGCCATCGAGGGTGGTGTCGGTGGGAGTTGTTTCCATCCTTCCAGAGAACCACCGTGTACTGAGAGCAAGCTGTGAATCGCCGGAGGACTCTCTGAGTCGCTGACCGCCGACCCATGGGTACAGGTATCCTCGCAACGGAGGCGTCGACGGGCCCCCTGGGAGTAGGAAATGGCAGCCACGCGCGTACAAGCGGAAGCCGAGGTCTCCGGTTGGTCGGACTCCGGGTTGGTACGCGCTGGTGCAGCCGGCGACCTCAGCGTGTTCGTCGAGCTCTACCGTCGGCACGCCGACGTGGCCCGCGGGGTGGCCCGGAGCGTGACCGGCAATGACGACGACGCCGCCGACGCCGCCGCCGACGCCTTCACCCGCGTGTTCGATGCCATCGTCTCGGGACGGGCGCCGTCGATGGAGTTCCGCGCCTACCTCGTCGCCGCCAGCCGCAACGCCGCCATCGACCAGCTGCGGCAGTCCGGCCGTCGAGCCTCCGAGCGGCCCGACCATGGCCTGGTCGGCGACGACGCTGGTTCCGGCGACGTGCGGACGAACGGGCCCGGCCCGTCCGAGGCCCTGGCGGCCAGCGAGGACTCGAAGCTGGTGACGGAGGCCTTCCAGGGCCTGCCGGCGCGCTGGCAGTCGGTGCTGTGGCTCACCGAGGTCGAGGGCGTCCCGGCGCGAGAGGCGGCCGGGCGCCTCGGGCTCAGTCCCAACAACGTGGCCCAACTGGCCGTACGGGCCCGGGCCCGGCTGCGGGAGCGGTACCTGCAGGCCCACGTCCGCAACCACGCCCAACCGGGCTGCCAGACGACCGTCGACCACCTGGGCGCCTACCTTGCCGGCACCCTGGCCGAGCGCCGACGGGCCCGGGTCGACTATCACCTCGACGAGTGTCCGGCCTGCCGCGACCGGTTGGCGGAGGTGGAAGACCTCGGCGTCTCCCTGCGAAAGGCCTTCGTCCCTCTCCTCGCTGCGGGCTGGCTGCGGCGACGTTCGCGTCACCACCCCATCCGGCCGGCATCCTCGTCCCCCACTGTCGACTCGTCCGGGCAGGGTCTGGCGTCTCGAGCAGGCCTGGCCGCCTCCGGCTCCCCGCTGTTCCAGAGCCTGGCCCAGACGCCGGTATCGGCCCTCGCGATCGTGGCCATCGCCGTGGTGGCTGCCGCCGGGCCGTCGGTGCGTTGGGCCCTGCGGGCCCTCGTCGCCCTGTTGGCCGCCCTGCAACTCTTGTCCGGGATCGGGGCCGCGCGTCGCGACCCGGTCGCTCAGGCCGGGGCCGCGCCGATGCAGACCACTACGACACCGACAACGGCCGCCCAACCGCCGCCGCCGGCCGTGATCCCCCCGGCCCCCCCGGCCGGGACAACCGATCCGGGGCCGATGCCGGTCACCGCCCACCCGTCCTCGGTCGTCGCCCGGTCGTTGGGCCCGACGCTCGACGTGTTCAAACCTGACCACGTCACGATCGAACGATCCCTCGTCAACCTCCAGCCCTCGGGGACACCGATCGTGTTCCTGGTGGTCGACCAGCAACGGGATTGGCTGAAGGTCCTCACGCCCCTCAGGCCCAACGGGAGCACCGGATGGCTTCGCCGACAGGACGTCGCCGTCACCAGCCATACCTTCAGCATCGTCGTGGAGCTGGGCGCTCACCGGATCACCGCGTTCGACGGAACGAAACCGTTCCTGAGTGAGCCGGTCGGCGTGGGCACGACCGACACCCCGACACCTCCCGGCCTCTATTACACGAGGGAGCTCATCGAGCGGGGGTCCTCGGGCGGTCCGTACGGTCCTTACATCTTCGGTCTGTCGGGGCACTCCGACGTACTGACCGAGTTCGGCGGCGGCGACGGTGAGCTCGGCATCCACGGCACCAACGAGCCCTCGGCGCTGGGCCACGACGTGAGCCACGGCTGTATCCGGATGAGCAACCAGGGCATCACCAGGCTGGCCGAGACCGTTCCCCTCGGCGTGCCGGTCGAGGTTCGCGGCTGACCCTCGGGGGGGGCCGGCGGCTCGAAGGCGCAGAACCGGTGGGGAAGAACGGGTGGGGAAGAAATGGCCGGCGTGCGGTCATCTGGGCCCCCACCCTTGACCGCCGCCGACTCTGAAGTAACTTTACCAACACCACCCACAGAAGCAACACGGCCCACGGGAGCACGAGTGAGTTCGATCGAGGATGTGAAGGCCCGGGAAGTACTCGATTCCCGCGGCAACCCCACGGTCGAGGTCGAGGTGATGCTCGATTCCGGAGCCCGGGGCCGGGCCATCGCCCCTTCGGGAGCGTCCACGGGCCGTCACGAGGCCGTGGAGCGCCGCGACGGAGGATCCCGGTTCGGGGGCAAGGGTGTGCAGGGCCCGGTATCGGGGGTCAGAGCCGAGATCGCCGACCACATCCGGGGCCTCGACGCCCTCGACCAGCGAATGGCCGACACCGCCCTCATCGACTTCGACGGCACCGACGACAAGGGACGCCTCGGCGCCAACGCCCTCGTAGCCACCTCCCTGGCCGTCGCCCGGGCCGCGGCCGACGAGCTCGACCTGCCGTTCTACCGCTACCTCGGCGGGGCCAACGCCCACGTGCTGCCCACACCGATGTGCAACGTCATCAACGGCGGTGCCCACGCCTACAACACCATCGACGTCCAGGAGTTCATGCTCGTGCCCGTGGGGGCCGCCTCCTTCGCCGAGGGACTGCGCTGGTGCACGGAGAGCTACCACGTGCTCAATCACCTCCTGCGTGAACGCCGGTTGGCCACCGGCGTGGGCGATGAGGGTGGCTTCGCCCCCGACCTGGGCACAAACGAGGACGGGTTGCGGTTCCTGACCGAGGCCATCGAGGCCGCCGGGTATGCGCCCGGCGAACAGATCTCGCTGGCCCTCGATGTGGCCGCCACCGAGCTGTGGCGCCCCGGGACTCGCGACTACAACCTCGCCGGCGAGGGTCGGGTCCTCGGACGGGACGAGATGGTGGCCTATCTCGCCCACCTGGTGGAGAGCTACCCGCTGGTGTCCATCGAGGATCCGATGGCCGAGGACGACTGGGAGGGCTGGAGCGCGGTCACCCAGGCGGTCGGGGACCGGGTCCAAATCGTGGGCGACGACCTGTTCGTGACCAACGCCGAGCGCCTGGCGCGGGGGATCGCCGAGAAGTCGGCCAACGCCATCCTCATCAAGTTCAACCAGGTGGGCACCCTCACCGAGACCCTCGACACCGTGTCGTTGGCCAGCCGGTCGGGGCTCGGCGTCGTCGTGTCCCACCGCTCGGGTGAGAGCGAGGACACCGCCATCGCCGACCTGGCCGTAGCGGTCAACTGCGGCCAGATCAAAGCCGGCGCCCCCGCCCGCACTGACCGGGTGGCCAAGTACAACCAGCTCCTGCGCATCGAGGAACAGCTGGGGGAGGCGGCCGCCTACCGGGGTGGGGCGTCGATGGCGGCGTGGACGGCGACCCGATGAGAGCGCGGGCCTGGCTGGCGATGGCCGTGCTCGGCCTGGTGGGTGTGCTCATGCTCGCCGTCTTCCCCGCCCGGGCCCTGGTGGCCCAGCACGACGAGCGGCGCCAGGTGGCGGCTCGCATCAAGACCCTCGACGACCGCAACCAGACCCTCCAGGACCAGCAAGCGTCGCTGTGGACCGACACCGAGCTCGAACGCCTGGCGCGCGAGCAGTACAACCTGGTGCGTCCGAGCGAGGAGATCTTCAACATCCTCCCCGCCCCCGCTCCTCCTCCGGCGGTGACGGCGCCGCCCAAGGCCCCGGCCGACCCCGGATGGATTCACCAAACCCTGGCCCGCCTGACCGACATCTTCTGAGTTGTTGCTCGCTTCGGGCGGGGCCTTGTCAGGACTGGATGACGGTGCCGCCGGAGCGACCCCGGCTGCGGCCGCTGGCCAAGTGGCGCACTCCGCCAGCCGCGGCGTCGCTGCAGAGCCGGCAACGGCCCAGGACGGCGAAGTGGTAGGGACGCATCACGAATCCCTGCTCGCGGCGTAACCGGCGGGCCACGTTGGCAAGGAGGTCGGCCGGCGCCTCCTGGACCGAGCCACAGGCCTCACAGACCAGATGCTGGTGGAGGTCGTCGGTCAGGTGGTACACGGAACGGCCATGGCCAAGATGGACGTGCTCCACCAGGCCGGCCGTCTCCAGGGTCTCGAGGCTGCGGTACACCGTCGCCCGGTGCAGGCCGGGGTGAGCGTCCTGGACGACGGCGGCCAGATCGTCCGCTGAGAGATGGCCCTCGGCCGCCAGGAGGGCCTCGACCACGGCACGACGACCCACGGTGACGCGTTGTCCCTCCCGACCGAGCGCGTCGAGGATGAGGGCCAGCCGGTCGGCGTCCATGGTGTCCTTTCCCGTGGCCTTCGCCGGACCTCCGGCACGGTAGTGCCCAGCTGAGGCCGGTGCCGAGTGTCGACGGCGGCCGAATTGGCACCCGGGACAGAAGGATGACCACCTGTGCATTCATGAGCCACCAACCGCAGATCCTGCCCCATCACCGTGCACAGGAAGTCATCTTCTGGACCGCTCGGGACAGCCCGCCGTATGCTCCCCCGCCGTGCCCGAGGCCAGAGTTGGGACGAGCGGTTGGTCGTATCCCGAGTGGGTGGGCAGCTTCTATCCGAACGGGACGTCGGCACCTCGAATGCTGCCGTTCTACGCCCGGCGCTTCCCGACGGTCGAAGCGCACAGCACGTACCGCCGCCTGCCGACCGCCACCGCCCTGGAGCGATGGGTCGCCCAGGTTCCGCCCGGCTTCCGGTTCGCCCCCAAGGCCCACATGGGCATCACCCACCGTCGCGACCTCGACGGTATCGAGGAACGCATGGCGGCGTTCTTCGAGGTCCTCAGCCCTCTCGGGTCGTTGCTCGGTCCTGTCCTGTTCTCCGTTCCCCACCAGCAGCCCGACCTGGGCCGCCTCGACCGTCTGCTCGGCGCCCTGCCCCCGGCGCCCCGGCCCGGGGTCGCCTTCGAGCTTGGCCCGGCCTGGGCCACCCCCGATGTCCTGAAACGCCTCGAGGCCCACGATGCCACCCTGGTACTGGTCGAAGCCGAGGGACGGCCCGCTCCCGACCTCGACGTGGGGCCGTTCTCCTATGTGCGGCTGCGGTGCAACCGCTACAACCGGGGTGCCCTCGAAACCTGGGCCAAGCGCCTCGAGGAGCTCACAACCGGGGGACGCGATGCCTACGCCTTCTTCCGGCATGACGAGTCCGGCAACGGTCCTCGCTACGCTCGCCTGGTGAACGGTCGTCTCTCGGGCCCGTGAGTGCACCGACCCCAGAACCGGCTGACCGTCCGTCCGGCTACGGAGGCGGTACCCCGTCGTGGCGCGCATTCGGCGAGCCCGTCCCCGACGATGCCGACCGGATCGCCGTCGCCGTCCTCCTGGGGCGTCCCCCGGAGGGCGACTTCGTGGTCTCCGTGCGGGACGAGGCGGGCCACCCGGTGGTCATCCGCAACGCCCCCCTGCTACGCGACGGCACGCCCATGCCCACTCGCTGGTGGCTCCTCGACCGGGAGCTTCGTCGGGCGGTGAGCACCCTCGAGGCCGCCGGTGGGGTCCGCCAGGCCACAGTCGAGGTCGACGCCGACGAGCTGGCCCGGGCCCACGCCCGCTACGCAGCCGAGCGGGACGCCGCCCTGCCCCCCGACCACGAGGGGCCCCGACCGACCGGTGGCGTCGGGGGCACCCGTCAGGGAGTGAAGTGCCTCCACGCCCATTACGCCTGGCTGCTGGCAGGCGGCGACGACCCCGTCGGGCGCTGGGTGGCCGACCGGCTGGCCCGACCGCAGGGGGGCCCGTGACGGCCGTCGCCGCCATCGACTGCGGGACCAACTCGACCCGCCTGCTCGTCACCGACACCTTGGGGAACACCCTCGAGCGGCTCATGCGCATCACCCGACTGGGCCAGGGCACCGATGCCACGGGCGCGCTGGGCGATGATGCCATCGAGCGCACCCTTGTCGTGCTGCGGGAGTACCGGCACGTCATGGACCGTCACGGCGTCGAACGGGTGCGGATGACGGCGACGTCGGCAGCCCGTGACGCCGCCAACCGCGAGGTCTTCCTGGCTGCCGCCACCGAGGCGGTTCGGGCGCGGCCCGAGCTGCTGACCGGGGCCGACGAGGCCCGGCTGTCGTTCCGGGGGGCGGCGCGCGACCTGGAGCCTGGCGATGGCCCGTTCCTCGTCATCGACATCGGTGGCGGCTCGACCGAGTTCGCCGTGGGTGAGACCCGCGCCGAAGGCGTGGCCTCCACCGACATGGGCTGCGTCCGCCTCACCGAGAAGTACCTCCATCACGACCCGCCGGCACCTGAGGAGCTCTCCCAGGCCCTCTCCGTGGCCCGCGACTGGCTCGACGACGTCGCCCGCGCCATACCCGCGGCCGCCGAGGCCCGGCGCCTGGTCGGCTTGGCCGGCACCGTCGCCTCCGTGGCGGCGATCGAGCTGGGCCTGGACACCTACGACCGGGACCGGATCCACCATTTCGTCCTCACCCGGTCGGCGGCCGAGGACGTGTTCCGGACACTCGCCACCGAGACGAGGGCCCAACGGGTGCACAATCCCGGATTGGAAGAGGCCCGGGCCGACGTGATCGTCGGCGGAGCGGCCATCCTCGTGGCCGTCATGCGCTTTTTCGGACACGACGAGTGCCTGGTGAGCGAGGCCGACATTCTCGACGGTCTTGTTGCCAGCCTCCTCGAGCCCGAGGCGGCCGCGGCGCCGCCGAAGGAGGCGACCCAGAGCGAGCACCGAAGCGGAGCGGAGGAGCGCAGCTCACCGAAGACACCGCGCCCCGGCTCGGGGCAGCCGCCGAAGGCGGCGACCCAATGAGCCTGGCTGACGAGCTCCACGGTCGTCGGGTGCTGCTACGCCCGCTGGCCTCGACCGACTTCCGGCAATGGCGGGAGGTCCGTCGCCGCAACGCCGGTTGGCTGCTCAAGTGGGAACCCAAGCCGCCGAGGGGCAATCCTGACGACACGGAGAACCTGGCCGCGTTCGGGGCCCGGTGTGGCGCCCGCCAGCGGGAATGGCAGCTCGGCACGGGCTATGGCTTCGGCCTCTTTGTCGAAGGCTCGCTGGCCGGCGAGATCAACGTGTCGGGGATACAACGGGGGCCGTTCCAGAACGCCTACGTCGGCTACTGGATCGACGAGGCCCGGGCCGGCCAGGGCTACGTGCCCGAAGCACTGGCCACGGTGGCCCGCTTCGCCTTCGAAGACGTGCGCCTCCACCGCCTCCAGGTGGCCATCATTCCCCGCAACCGGGCCAGCCGGCGGGTGGTGGAGAAGCTGAAGCTCCGTGATGAGGGGCTGGCCGTCCGCTACCTGGCCATCAACGGGGTGTGGGAAGACCACCTTCGCTACGCCATCACCGCCGAGGAGTGGGTCGAACGAGGCCCCGCCCTAATGGCCGAGTGGGTCCGCTGAGCTCGGGCGAGCGCACCCGGGTCCTGCGGACCTCGCCCGCCGCTGCCGGCGGGGGCCCAACTTCACCGGCCGGGTCTGGCAGTGCTCCCGACTGAGATCAGACGTCGAGGAAGCGGCTGACGGCCACGGCGGAGCCGACGGTGCCGACGATCATCCCGACCAGGAGTAGGAGGATGCCGGTGCCCGTGACATCGGCTCCCGTCACCAGGAACTGCTTGAAGAGCTGGACGTCGCTGTGAGAACCCTGGATCCAGCTCTGGAAGAAGGCGCGGAGCACCCAGACCATCGAGCATGCGGCCACCGCTCCGATGACGCCCTGCACCAGGCCTTCGAGCATGAACGGAACCCGGATGAACCAGTTCGAAGCCCCGACAAGTTTCATCACCGCCACCTCTCGGCGGCGGGCGAAGATGGCCATTCGGATCGTGTTCAGGATGAGTAGACAGGCGGCGCCCAACAGCACCAACGCCACCGTCCAGAGCATGATCTGGAGGAACTTGGTAATCGACACCAGCGCCTCGACCTCGTCTTTGGCATAGCTCACGCGGAGCACCCCGGCGGTGTTCGCGAACCGGTCGCCGATGAGCCTGGTTTGTTCGGCCGAGCGGGGCACGACCCGGTACGACGGTGGGATCTGGTCGACGCCGATGGCGTCGCGCACGTCGGGCTCGTTGGCGAAGATCTGCTTGAACTCGGTGAAGGCCTCGGGCTTGGAGACGTAGTGGTACTTCTTCACCTCGGGCATGGCCTTGAGCTGACGGTCGACGGCGTCGGACTCGGGAGGGCTGGCGTCGGCCTTCATGAACACCGACAGCTCGACGTTGCCGCGCCATTGGATCGTGGCCCGGTCGACTCCCCGCTTCACCAGCAGGGCGCCCCCGGCCAGGGTGAGCGACACGGCCACGGTGATGAGGGCGGCCGAGGCCATCGAGAGGTTGCGCTTCAAATTGGAGAAGGTTTCCTTGGCGACGTAGTCGACCTTCATCGCCATGGCTTGCCCCCCACTACGTGAAGGCCCCGTACACGCCGCGGGCCTGGTCGCGGACCAGCGACCCCCGGTCGAGCTCGACGACGCGGCGGCGCATGGTGTCGACGATGTTGTGGTCGTGGGTGGCCATGACCACGGTGGTGCCGGTTCGGTTGATGCGGTCGAGGAGGCGCATGATGCCAACCGACGTGCTGGGGTCGAGGTTTCCGGTGGGCTCGTCGGCGAGCAGGATCAGGGGCCGGTTCACGAACGCCCGGGCGATGGAGACCCGCTGCTGCTCACCACCCGAGAGCTCGTGAGGCAGGTTGTCGTGCTTCTTGGACAAACCGACCAGGTCGAGCACCTGGGGTACCTGGGCGCGGATCACATGGGAGGGCCGGCCGATGACCTCCAGGGCGAAGGCGACGTTCTCGTAGGCCGTCTTGTTGGGCAGAAGCTTGAAGTCCTGGAACACGCAGCCGATGTTGCGGCGCAGGAGGGGGACCTTCCACGAGCTGAGCTGGCCGATGTCCTTGCCGGCCACCCAGATGCGACCGTCGTCGGGCTTGTCCTCTTTGATCAGCAGACGGATCAGAGTCGACTTCCCCGACCCCGTAGGGCCGACGAGGAACACGAACTCCTGCTTCTGGATGTCGAGGCTGACGCCCCGGAGGGCGACGACTCCGCCCTTGTACGACTTGGTGACGTTCTCGATTCGGATCATGAGTAGGGGGGCGCGGCCGCGTGCATACGCACGGGCGACGTTCGCGAGGATAACCGGCCACGGCTCCCGGGAGCAACCACCCCTCGGCCGCCGGGGCCTGACGTGTCGGTGTGCGGGCATGGACGGCCCACCACCGAACGCATCGTCGTGTGCATTTTAACGGTTGCTTCGCCTTCGCCATCCGTCACACCAGTCACCATCTGGTGACGATTGGCCGCTTCTCCCTCAGGATCGCATCTCGGGCGAAGTCCATGGCGTCTTCAAGCCATGCCAGGCGTTGCGCCGGAGTTGCCCGGCACCATGCGTCGAGCTGGGCCTCCCGATGGGCACGCCATCCACCGTCCCAATCGCCGGGCCCGGAAGGGGAAACCGCTTCATCGGTCATTGCGGCTCGCCTCGGCCTCTGATCATCTCGAGCGCCTCAATGTCGGCAAGGTCCTGAGGGCGACCGGCTGACCGCTTCATGGTGATCAGGTCATCGATCGAGGCGATGCGTACCGACACCGAGGCGAGGCGCACCTCCACCGCCCGACCCCAGAGCTCGTCGAACGGGATTGGGTCCTCGGCGAACAGGTCGACCTGGCGCAGGGGATCCGCCGGGTCGTACAGGGAGAACACCTTGAGGTTGCGGGTGGCCACCCAGCGCTGACGTATCGCCGGGTCGGCGAAGTCCAGAGCATCGACGGGCAGCATCGGGACCAGGCCGAGGTCCGTCAAGGCCTGGATCGCCCGAGACGGCTGATCGGCTCGGAGGTCCACGACCAGGTCAAGGTCGGCGGTCAGGCGGGCGTGACCGTGCAGGACGGTCGCGACGCCGCCCACGACCACCGCCCGCACGCCGTTGCCATCGAGAGCAGCGAGAATCGGCTCGAACAGCCCCGAGGCCGCCGCCACCGCGACTACTGGCCGCCCGTGCGGCGGCGCCAGCGGAGGAACGACTCCATGAAGGCGTCGAGGTCGCCATCGAGGACGGCGCCGACGTTGCCGGTCTCGTGGTCGGTGCGCAGGTCCTTGGCCAACTGATACGGAGCCAGGACATAGGAGCGGATCTGGCTCCCCCAAGTCACCTCTCGCTGCTCGCCAGACAGGGCATCGAGCTCCTTGCGACGCTCCTGGCGGGCCCGCTCGGCCAGCTTGGCGGCGAGGATCTGCATGGCAACGGCCTTGTTCTGGTGCTGGCTGCGTTGGTTCTGGCACGACACGACGATGCCGCTCGGCAGGTGGGTGATGCGCACAGCCGAGTCGGTGACGTTGACATGTTGGCCGCCGGCACCCGAGGACCGGTAGGTGTCGATGCGCAGGTCCTTCTCGTCGATGTCGACCTCGGCACTGACCTCTTCGAAGAAGGGCACGGCGTCGAACGAGGCGAAGGCGGTATGGCGGCGCGACTGGGCATCGAAGGGGGAGATCCGCACCAGTCGGTGGACGCCCTTTTCCGACGAGAGCAGGCCGTAGGCATACCGGCCCCGCACGATGAAGGTGGCCGAGGTGATGCCCGCCTCGGTTCCCGCCGAGATCTCGTCGAGCTCCACCTCGAAGCCCCGACGCTCCGCCCACCGCTGGTACATGCGCAGCAGCATCTCGGCCCAGTCCTGCGAATCTGTTCCGCCGGCCCCGGAGTGGACCTCGCAGACGGCGTCGCCCTCGTCGTGCTCACCGGTGTAGAGCGACCGCAGCTCGAGGGCGTCGAGGTCGCGGACGAGACCGATCAGCGCTTCGGCCAGCTCGGGCCCGACCGAGTCGTCGCTTTCGTCGCGACCCATCTCGAAGAGCAACTCGGTGTCGGACAGCCGACCGTCGAGCCCGTCGACCAGATCGATATCGTCCTTCACTCGCGACATCTCGGTGGTGACGGCGCGGGCGGCGTCGGGGTCGTCCCACAGGCCCGGGTCGGAGGCCAGCTTCTCGAGCTCGGTGAGCCGGGTGCGCTTGCCCTCGATGTCGAGCGCAGCCGCCAGTTCCGACAGCCGGGTGCGTTCGGCCTTCAGCTCTTCGGTGAGGTCCCTCACTTACCGTGGCAGAGCTTGAACTTCTTGCCGCTGCCGCACCAGCACTTCTCGTTCCGGCCCAGCTTCTCGTGGGCCTCCTTCACCACGGTGACCGGCGCCGCCTCCTCGACGGGCGCCGCCTCGGCAGGCACGGGCTCGTCGGTGACGACGGCCTGGCGGGCCGCGGCCTGGGCCACTCCCCCGGGCTGGACCGGGTCGTCGGCCGCGGTGTACTGCACGTTGCGCACGTCGGGGGCGGCGGGCTGCTCCACGACCACGTCGAGGTGCATCACGTACTTCACGAAGTCGTCGGCCACCGCCTCGACCATCTGGCCGAACATGTCGTAGCCCTCCCGCTGCCACTCGACCAGCGGGTCCTTCTGGCCCATGGCCCGAAGGTTGATGCCCTCCTGGAGGTAGTCCATCTCGAAGAGGTGCTCGCGCCACCTCTGGTCGATGATCGACAGCATCACCTGGCGCTCGATGTCACGCATGGTGTCGGAGCCGAGCTGCTCCTCGCGCGCCTCGTAGTAGCGCACCGCCTCGGCCACCAGGCTCTGCCTGATCTCTTCGGTGGTATCGGCCTTGGTGAGCTCGTCGGCCTCGAACTTGGTGGGGAAGTACATGGCCACGTCGTGAAGAAGGCCGGGAACGTCCCAGTCCTCGGAGAACTCGCTCGGGCAGAAGACGGCGACGACCCTCTTCACGGCCTGGCTGAGCGACGCCATCGCCTCGTCGCGCAGGTCGGCGCCATCGAGGATCGCCTGGCGGCGCCGGTAGATCACCTTGCGCTGCTGGTTCATGACCTCGTCGTACTTGAGGACGTCCTTGCGGATCTCCCCGTTGCGGGCCTCGACGGTGCCCTGGGCCTTCTCGATGGCCTTGGTGACCATCTTTGCCTCGATGGGGACGTCGTCGGGCAGAGCCCGGCCCATCACCCAGCTCATGGCCCCGGTGGCGAAGAGCCGCATGAGCTCGTCCTCGAGGGAGAGGTAGAACCGGCTCTCGCCGGGGTCGCCCTGGCGCCCGGCCCGGCCCCGGAGCTGGTTGTCGATGCGCCGGCTCTCGTGGCGTTCGGTACCGAGCACGTAGAGCCCCCCCAGCGACCGCACCTTGTCACCCTCGATCCGGCAGGGCTCCTCGTGGGCTGCGGTCAGCTCGGCCAGGCGCTCCTGGTATGCCTCGGTGCCCGGAACCAGGTCTTCGTCGACCAGCATGTCGAGCTCGGCCAGGCCCTGCGGGAACCCTCCGAGAAGGATGTCGACGCCCCGGCCGGCCATGTTGGTGGCCACGGTGACGGTATGCAGGCGCCCGGCCTGGCACACCACCGACGCCTCCCGGGTGTGGTGCTTGGCGTTCAGCACCGAGTGGGGGACGCCTCGCTTCTCGAGGAGCCGGGACAGCCGTTCGGACTTCTCCACCGACACGGTGCCCACCAGGACAGGCTGGCCGGTCTCGTGGCGTTCCATGAGGTCGTCGACGACGGCGTCGAACTTGGCCTCCTCGGTCTTGTAGACGAGGTCGGGCTGGTCGTTGCGGACCATGGGTCGGTGCGTGGGGATCGGCACCACGGCCAGGTCGTAGGTGTGGGCGAACTCGGTCGCCTCGGTGAGCGCCGTTCCCGTCATGCCCGCCAACTTGTCGTACATTCGGAAGTAGTTCTGCAAGGTGATGGTGGCGAGGGTCTGGTTCTCCTCTTTGATCTTGGTGCGCTCCTTGGCCTCCACCGCCTGGTGCAGGCCCTCCGACCAGCGCCGCCCCTCGAGGATCCGGCCGGTGAACTCGTCGACGATCTTGACCTCGCCGTGCTGCACCACGTAGTCGACGTCGCGCTTGTACAGCTCCTTGGCCTTGAGGGCGGCCTGGAGCTGGTGGACATAGTTGGACGAGAGCTCGTCGTACAGGTTCTCCACGCCGAGGGCCCGCTCGACTTTCTCGATGCCCTCTTCGGTGGGAACGACGGTGCGCTTCTCCTCGTCGACCTCGTAGTCGTCGTCCCTCGTCAACATGCGGCAGACGCTGGCGAACTTGTAATAGAGGGCGGCGGCATCCTGGACCCGTCCGCTGATGATGAGCGGCGTGCGGGCCTCGTCGATGAGGATCGAGTCGACTTCGTCGACGATGGCGTAGGTATGGCCCCGCTGCACCATCTGCTCGCGCGACATGGCCATGTTGTCGCGTAGGTAGTCGAAGCCGAACTCGTTGTTGGTGCCGTAGGTCACGTCGGCCGCGTACTGGGCCCGCTTGTAGGTGGGATCGTCGTGGTCGGGGATGATCAGCCCCACATCGAGGCCCATCCAGCGGTGGATCCGGCCCATCCACTCGGCGTCGCGACTGGCCAGGTAGTCGTTGACGGTGATGATGTGCATGCCCCGGCCGCTGAGGCCGTTCAGGTAGGCAGGAAGCGTGGAGACGAGGGTCTTGCCCTCACCGGTCTTCATCTCGGCGATCCAGCCGAAGTGCAGGGCCGCCCCACCCATGAGCTGGACGTCGTAGTGGCGCTGGCCGATGACCCTCCGGCCCGCCTCTCTCATCACCGCGAAAGCCTCGATGAGCAGGTCGTTGAGCGCATCGTCGACCTCGTCGGGGGCCACGGTGGCCAGGCGCTCGCGGAACTCGACGGTCTTGTGGCGGAGGGCATCGTCGGAAAGGGCCTCGATCTCGGGCTCGACCGCGTTGATGTCGGGAACCAGGGACTGGAGGGCCTTGATCTTCTTGCCTTCGCCGGCGCGAAGGACTTTAGACAGGACAGACATGTCCGCCAGTCTACCGACGGGCTCCGCAAAGGCCGCCCGGGCCGGGGCCGGATAGGGTCGTTGCCACGTGAAGCGCGTGGATACCCTCCTCCAGAGGCGAAGGATCGCGGCGGCCCTCCGATGGATCCCGGCGGGAGGCCATGTGCTCGACGTGGGCTGCGCCGACGGGGCGCTGTTCGACCGATGCCGCTCCACGATCGCCTCGGGGGTGGGCATCGACACCCTCGACGACCAACCATGGGTCGACGGCCCCTTCGAGAGGCGGATCGGGAAGTTCCCCGACAGCCTCGATCCAGACGACCGGTTCGACGCCGTGGTCATGTTGGCGGTCGTCGAGCACCTCCACGACGAAGACCTGCACGCCTGGGCGGCAGCCGTGCCCGGAGCGCTCAGGCCCGGCGGCCGCCTCGTCATCACCACCCCGTCGCCGGCGGTCGACCACATCCTCGCCGTGGGGATCCGGTTGCGCCTGCTCGACGGGATGGAAGCCCATCAGCACCACGGGTTCGATCCCGGCGGGGTTCCCTCCATCTTCTCGGTGGCGGGGATGGCGCTCGAACACCGGCGCCGGTTCGAGCTCGGGTTGAACCATCTGTTCGTGTTCTCGGCGACGGCGTAGGGGCGGACAGACCCGTGGAGCTGACCATCGTGATGCCCTGCCTGGACGAGGCGAAGACTGTCGCGACCTGCGTCACCAAGGCCCGGCAGTTCCTTGACCGCAGCGGAATCAGCGGCGAAGTGCTGGTGGCCGACAACGGCAGCACCGACGGGAGCCGGGAACTCGCCGCGTCGTCCGGCGCCCGGATCGTGGAGATCGACAAGCCCGGCTACGGCAACGCCCTGATGACCGGCATCCAGGCCGCCCGCACCCCCTACGTGATCATGGGCGACGCCGACGACAGCTACGACTTCACCGCTCTGCAGCCGTTCGTCGACCAGCTCCGGGGTGGCGCCGATCTGGTCATGGGCAACCGGTTCTGCGGCGGTATCGCTCCGGGCGCCATGCCTGCCCTGCACCGCTACGTCGGCAACCCTGTCCTCAGCGCCCTGGGCCGGTTGTTCTTCCACAGCCCGGTCCACGATTTCCACTGCGGCCTCCGTGGCTTCCGCCGGGAGGCGGTGCTCGGCCTGTCGCTCCAGGCCACCGGGATGGAGTTCGCCAGCGAGATGGTGGTCAAGGCGACCCTGGCGGGGATGAACGTCGTCGAGGTCCCCACCACCTTGTCGCCCGACGGACGGGGCCGGGCGCCACACCTGCACACCTGGAGCGACGGATGGCGACACCTCCGGTTCCTACTCCTCTACAGCCCCCGCTGGCTGTTCCTCATCCCGGGGCTGGTCCTGATGACGCTCGGGTTGGCCACCGGGTTCGCCGTCACCATCGGGCCCGTGACCGCGTTCGGTGTCACGTTCGACGTCGGCACCTTGGTGGTCGCCGCGGCCGCGCTTGTGATCGGGTACCAAGCCGTCCTGTTCGCCATCCTGACGAAGATCTACGGCATCGAGGAACGGTTCCTGCCTCAGGATCGGCGGATCGAGAGGTTCGTCGGGATCATCAGTCTCGAGCGCGGCCTGGCCATCGGCGCCGCCATCGGGGTGGCCGGGATCGCCGGCCTGGTTGTGTCGTTCGTGCACTGGAACCTGCAGGGCTTCGGTGAGTTGAACCCGCAGCGGTCGTTGCGCCTGGTGGTCCCGTCGGCCACGGCCCTCGTACTCAGCTTCCAGACCACGTTCGCCGCTCTGTTCGCCAGCGTGCTCGGCATCCGGCGCGTGCGCTCCGCGACCGACGACCCGGGGGGGCGCCACACCGCAAGCGGCGCCTACGGATGGACGGCGAGCGACGCCGACGCCCGGGAGGCCCCTGATCTCACGGCGCCCGCGGAGCGACACGCCAGATAGCCCATCCGCCGTTTTCCCAGGCCTTGGTCAACCCGAGAGCGGCCGCCTCGGTGTCGGTGAGCAGCGTCTGGGAGTAGGTGCTGTTCTTGGCCATCACGTACCAGTCGACCCGCTTCAGCATCTTGGTCAGGTCGGAGCCCTGGACCGCCAGCCGTTCGGTGTAGAGCGTCATGGCCCTGGCCCGGAAGAACAGGACCACGTCGTCGCCCCGGGTCTGTTCCCGGACGGCGGCGAGCATTTCCTGGGCCTGCGGCGTCTGAGGGCCGTTCTCCGTGTAGCTGTAGTCGAGGTGATATCTGGTGGAGTGGGAGAGATCGCCGGCGTTGAGAAGCATCAACCCGGCGAGGGCGGCGGCAGACAGCACCGACGCCCCCCGGACCAGCCTCGCTGTGTCTCGGCCCTCCACGAACGAGGCCAGGGTGGGAAGGGCCTGGTAGGCGAAGTACGCCAGCAGCGGCGAGATGGTGAAGAGGTACCGGCTCGCCTCGTACGGCGAGATCAGCATGAGGAACGAGGAGGATGCCAGGAAGGTGGCGAGCGTGACGTCTTCCTCGGCCCGGAGCATGAGGCGACCGATGACGCCCACCACGGCGAGGATCACCAGGAGGGCGAGGACCTGTCTCGCCGCCGACGTGCTGCCGAACAGCCGCATGGGGTTCCCCGCGTCCTTCAACCCGAAGTGCTCGGCGAGCACGTCGCGGTAGTACGTGGCCCGGAAACTGATGTTCCGGAGGCCGGCCCCGGGGAACGTCGGACGCACCGCCGTCGGCAGCACCAGGAAGAAGGCGATCACCGCGCCCGCGAAGGTGACGTACGGGAGGGCCACCCTTCTCCAGTCCACCTCGCGCAGCGCCCGCAGTGATCGCGCCCGGATGGCGGTTCCGCCCAGGACGACGACGTGCAGCGCCACCAGGGCGAGCACAAGGGTCATGCCCTCGCGACGCACGTTGTAGGTGAACGCCAGCAACAGCCCCAGGACGACGAGACGGCGCTGGTCGTCGAGCAGGCCGCGTTGGCGGCATCGGTCCATCCACCACAACGTCAGGAAGGCAAAGAACAGGTACGGGAGATCGGAGAGGACCGCGTCGGTGGCTCCCGCGAACGACGGTGACAAGCCGATCAACAGCGTGAGGACGGTGGCCGCCACCGTGTTCGTCCGCCGTCGCACCAGGGCGAAGAACACGAGCAGGAACCCGCACAGGGCGAGCACCTCGAGGAACTTGAAGACGGCGTAGTTCATCCCGAAGACGGCGTAGAACGGCGCCATCAGCAACGGCCAGCCCCAGGGGTACGAGTAGGGGCTGAACGTGTTCCAGCCCGAGTTGTCGATCGTGTAGCGGTTGTCGTGGAGCACCTCCCCGACGTTGCCGATGATCAGGGCTTTCGCCTGGCGGACGTAGAGGGCGAAGTCGTCGCCCCAATCGGGGCCGGAGAAGTGGTTGATCGTCGCCACGACGCCCACGGCGACGACCAACGCCAGGGGCAGGCCGTAGGTCAGGGCCAGCCGGGACCACTGCGGGCGGGCGTCGCCGGTCGGCGCCGGCGCCGTCTCCGTGTGGTCGGGCTCGGCCGAGGACTCTTGGGCGGGGCGACGCGATTCCGCCGCAACGCGCTCCTGTCCATTTGGGTCGGGATCGGGCTCGGGCAGGACCCGGCGCCCGACGCGGCGCGCCAGGGCGGCCAGCCAGGTGAAATCAACCGTGTCGTGGTCGACCTCGGCGGGAGGCTTTGCCTTGGTGGGTTCGTCGGCCACGACACATCTTGGTCCGGGCGCATCCCGGCGCGCTCATCGCCGCCGGTGCCGTCGGGCCGGCGTGGGTGACAATGTCGCCGTGGTCGAGACGGTTGACACGGTCGACGAGCGGCCCCTGACCAGCCCCGAACGGACCCACAGGGTTCGGTTGGCGTCGTGGGCGGGGCGCAGGGACCCGGCCCGGTGGGTGCTCGGGACCATGATCGTGGTGTGGTCGGTCGTGTTCATCGCCCTGGGATGGATCCGCCAGGCGCGCTTCGGCACGTTCTCGTTCGACCTGGGGATCTACGACCAGGGTGCCTGGCTGCTCTCGCATTTCAAGATGTTCGACACGGTGAAGGGCCTGCCCCTCTTCGGCCACCACATGAACCTGGTGCTGGTGCTGCTGGCGCCCTTCTACCGGCTCGGGGCGGGGCCCGAGTTCCTCCTCGTCGTCCAGGTGGCGGCCCAGGCATCGGGGGCGGTGGCCGTCTTCCTCCTGGCCCGCGACCGCCTGGCCGACCGGTGGCTGGCCGTGGCCCTGGCCGCCGTCCTGCTCCTCAACCCGACCTATCAGTTCCTCACCTGGGAGTACTTCCATCCCGACGCCCTGGCGATCGCCCCGCTGCTGTTCGCCTACTGGGCGGCCCGCGCCGAACGGTGGGGGTGGTTCGCCGTCGCGGCCGTCCTCGCCCTGGCCTGCAAGGAGGACGTGGCCCCGGCCGTAGCCGTGATCGGCATCCTCGTCGCCGTGCGGGGCCACCGGCGCATCGGCGCGACCGTGGCTGCCCTGGCCACAGGATGGTTCCTGGTGGCCACGCGTGTGCTGATGCCCGCCTTCCTCGGTGGCCTCCACCCGTTCTACGACTCCTACTTCGGCGAGTTCGGCAACGGCATGGCGAACGTGGCCGGCAACGTGGTCGCCCACCCCGTCCGGGCCGCAGGGGCGGCCACCAGGGACGACCGCCTCAGGTATTACGAGCGGATGCTGGCGCCGTTCGCCTTCATCCCCTTGGCCGCCGCGCCCACGTTGCTCGTCGCCGTGCCCATGCTGGCCATCAACGCCCTCACGTCGTTCCCCTACGCGCGCGACTACCGCTACCACTACTCGGCCTTGGTGTTCGCCGGCCTCATGCTGGCAACCGTCGAAGCGGTGGCCTTCCTGGGTCGACGCCCCGGTGTCGCCCGCCTCCTCGTGGGCCTGGTGGTGGCCTGTTCGATGGTGACCACCGTGGCGTGGGGACCATCACCCATCGGGGCCGAGTACCACAGCGGCATCTGGCCCCTGGGCAACGATCCCCGCACCGGGGCCAAGCGGGCCGCGGTGGCCGTGATCCCTGAGGGCCAGTCAGTGGCTGCCACCTACAACTTCGTCCCCCACGTTGCCCACCGCGAGCGCGTCTACGACTTTCCCGAGCCCTGGGTCATCGTCAACTGGGGGATCGCCGGTGAGAACATCGACAATCCCGGGGGGGTGCGGTGGGTGCTGGTCGACCGTCAGCGGTTCGCCGATCGCGATCGGGCTCTGCTCACCCGCCTCCTGGCCGGCGAGTTCACCGTGCGCTACGACAAGGACGACATCGTCGTGGCCGAACGCACCCGTCCCGGCGGACGCGTCGACCTTGGGTGAGCGGCGTTCGCCGCTCGGGCTCAGGCCGTGGTTCGCGCCCGGAGCTGGACCTTGGCCAGGATGTTGGCCACGTGGTTGCGCACCGTGCTCTCGGTGACGGCGAGCTCGGTGGCGATGTCGCCGGTGGTGCCGCCACGGGCCACCCGCTTGAGCACGTCGAGCTCCTGCTGGGTGAGACGGGTGCTCGAGGTCAGCTCCGTCGGCTCCTCGCCCGGAACCGCGGCATCGGCTGCGGCACCGAACTCGTTGACAAGCTTGGCCGCCATGGCCGGCGACAGCAGGCTGGCGCCGGCCATCACCACTCGTACCGTGTCGGCGACCTCCTCGATTGAGACCTCCTTGAGGAGGTAGCCGTTGGCGCCGGCTTTGATCGCCTCGAACAGGTCGTCCTCGTCGTCGCTCACCGTGAGCATGATGATCCGGCTGGTGGGCAACGCCTGGCGGATCCGACGGGTGGCCCCGATGCCGTCGAGGTTCGGCATGCGCACGTCCATGAGGATGACATCGGGGGCCAGTTCCGCCGCCTTGGTGACAGCCACCTCGCCGTCGGGAGCCTGGCCCACCACGACGATGTCGCCCTCGGCCTCGAGGACGATGGTGAGCCCGCGCCGGAACAGCTCGTGGTCGTCGGCCACGAGGACCCTGATCGGCTCACCCACCGCCTCGACGGGCTGGCTCACAGCGAGACCGCCCCTAACCGCCGTCGATGAGACCGAAATGGCCGTCGTCGCGGCGGTACACGACGGTTGCCAACCCGCTCTCGGCATTGGTGAAGAAGTAGAAGTCGTGACCGACCAGATCCATCTGCAACGTCGCCTCCTCCGGCGTCATGGGCTTGGAGGTGAAGTGCTTGGTCTTCACGAATCGAGGCCCGTCACCGACCTCGTCGTCATCGGCGTCGACCTCATCGAGCAGACCGGCGAGGCCGTTGGCGCCGCCGTTGCCGTTGGTTTCGGGCCGGGACGGGCGCCGGGGGTGGGACCGGCCGACCAACCGGCTCTTCAGCCGGGACACCTGGCGGTCGAGCTTCTCCACCACGCGGTCGATCGACGCCAGAGTGTCGGGAGCGGCGGCCTTGGCGCGCACCACGTGACCGTGGCCTCGGAGCGTGACCTCGCAGACCTCCTTGTCGGCGATACGGGGGTTGCGCTCCTCGGAGAAGTGGATCTCCGCGTGGTCCCACCCGTCGAGGTGGCGCCCGACGCGGGTCACCTTCTCGCGGGCTATGGCACGAAGGGCCTCTGGGACCTCGGCGTTCCGGCACTGCATAGTGACTTCCATCGCTCTCCGATCTGCCATCGTCATCGCCCGCGGGATAGTCGCTCCGCTGGCGCGTGGAAACTGCCTGCCGTCCAGGTCGTCGTCGGAGTGCGCGCCGCCGGGCTGGCCGCGGAGCCTAGGGCGAGACCAGGTGCGGTTGAGAACGACTCCGCCCCTTTCTCGCTCGACTCCCCTCGGCGACCGACTGGGCAGCGTGCCCTCCTCGCCATCACGACGGGACTGATCCTGGCGGACCGCCACCGGCACTCGACCGGCTTGAGCCCTCTCCGAGTGTACGTCCGCGGCGTGGTGGGGGTGTGCGGGCCGCCACCACGACGGCCACCGAGGCCGCCCCACCGGCCCGCAGCGCCGCGGTAGCGGCCGCGACAGTGGCTCCACTGGTGATGACGTCGTCGATGAGCAGGACCCGTCCGACGACGGTGGCCCGGAAGTCGAAGACCGGCCCGCGGCGACGCTGGGCCAGGGTGCGGCCCGTCTGGGACGGCGTACCCGGCCGCCGGCGCAGGACACCGCGACACGGCCGGCCCAGGCGCCGGGCGACCGCTCGGGCCAGCAGTTGGGCCTGGTCGAAGCCCCGGTGGCGACGGCGAGTGGCCACGGTGGGGGCCCAGGTGACCACGTCGATGGCCGTTGGGTCGACCATGGCCGCCATGGCGGCAGCCAGGAACGGCAGGGCCGAGCGGGCGTTGCGGTACTTCAGGCGGGCGACCAGCTCCCGGCCCACCCCCTCGTAGCTGAAGGCGGCGCCGCACCAGTCGACGCCGACGGGCGGGGCGAGGACCGGTGCCGGATGCAGTTCCGACCGGCACCCCGGGCACGGCGCCGGACCCACGGCACCACAGACGGGACAGCTGGTGGGCAGCAGCACCCGTCCGAGACTACGAACGGGGTGTGACGGCGAACGACCGCCAACTACTAGGTGCCCACCGTCCAGGAGGAGAGGTACTCGGCCTGGGCGGGGGTGAGGGTGTCGATGTCGATGCCCATGGTCTCGAGCTTGAGACGGGCGATCTCGGCATCGATGTCGCGCGGGACGTCGTACACCTTGGGCTCGAGCTTGCCCCGACGGGCCAGCACCCACTCGGCCGACAGGGCCTGGTTGGCGAAGCTCATGTCCATGACCGAGGCAGGGTGGCCCTCGGCGGCGCTCAGGTTGACGAGGCGGCCCTCGGCGATCACCAGGATGCGCCGGTCGCCCACGAGGAACTCCTCGACGAAGGGTCGGACCGCGCGGCGGCCGCTGGAGCCGGAGAGCTCGGCGAGGGCACCGAGGTCGATCTCGATGTCGAAGTGGCCCGAGTTGGCCAGGATGGCGCCGTCCTTCATGACCTCGAAGTGCTCGGAGCGCAGCACGTCGCGGTCGCCCGTGACGGTGACGAAGATGTCGCCCTCACGAGCGGCGTCGGACATGGGCTCCACCCGGAAGCCGTCCATGACCGCCTCGAGAGCACGCAGCGGGTCGACCTCGCACACCACGACCTGGGCACCCATGCCCCGGGCTCGGCTGGCCACGCCCTTGCCGCAGTACCCGTAGCCGGCCACGACCACGATCCGGCCGGCCAACAGCACATTGGTGGCCCGGATGATGCCGTCGAGGGTGGACTGGCCCGTGCCGTAGCGGTTGTCGAACATGTGTTTGGTGTCGGCGTCGTTCACGGCCACGATCGGGAAGCGCAGGGCGCCGTCGGCTTCCATGGCCCGCAGGCGGATGACGCCGGTGGTGGTCTCCTCGGTTCCGGCCAGCACCTCGCTCACCTGATCGGCGCGCTGCTGGTGCAGGCGGGAGACGAGGTCGCAGCCGTCGTCCATGGTGACCTGGGGGTGCTCGTCGAGCACGGCGTCCATGTGCTTGAAGTAGGTCTCGGTGTCCTCGCCCTTGCGGGCGTAGGTGTCGATTCCCTCGTCGAGAGAGAGCGAGGCGGCCACGTCGTCCTGGGTCGACAGCGGGTTCGACGCGCAGGCCACCACCCGGGCCCCGCCGGCCTTGAGCGTGCGCAGCAGGTTGGCCGTCTCGGTGGTGATGTGCAGGCAGGCCGCCATGGTGATCCCCTCGAGGGGACGCTCCTTGGCAAAACGCTCCCGGATGCTCGTGAGCACCGGCATGTGGGTGTCGGCCCAGGCGATGCGCTGGCGGCCCAGCTCGGCCAGGGTGGGGTCGGTGACGTCGAAACTCATGACGGGGATGCTCCTTCTGATTGAGCCGCCGATCTCTCCCGTTCTCCTGCGGAGGTGGCCAGCGCTTGCTTGATGTGGTCGATTGCGGGAATGGGACCGGGGTCGATCCCTTCCTGGAGAGCCAGGTAGACGGAGGTGAAGTCGCCCACGACCATGAGGTCGAGAAGCTGAGCCAGCTCGCCCTCGCCCTCGGCCCGCACCTCCTCGATGCCCGCCATCACCTCGTCGAGGAGCTGGTAGGTCACCTCGAAGCGGTGCATCACTTGCGGGTGCTCGAAGTCGTGACGTAGGCCCACCAAGGTGATGAGCTGGCGGGTCAGGTCGCCGTGTTGGCCCCACCCTGCCACCTCGTTGTGGCACACCTCGGGCTGGGAGTTGGAGAACGCGGGGATCTTGGCGTTCTCGTTCAGCTGGTTCTTCCAGCGATTGGCGGCCACGCCGCCGAGCACTCCGCCGCCGTGGATCAACGGGATGGTGCGCCCGATGGTGCGAGCCAGTTGCTCGGCCCGATTGTCGGGGCGAACGAGCTCGTCGCGACGGGCCCCGATCTGGGAGATGGCGGCCGCCACCCAGTGCGAGGCCCCCGGGAACAGCCCGATGTCCTCGAGCACCAACATCGGTGGAATGGCCAGGGCGCCGATGGCCGCGCGGGGCTGCGGGATGGTGGAGGGCACCTGCACGACCGGGGCTCCCCATGCCCGGGCCAGGCGCTCCAGTTCGCCGCCGCTGGTGACCGCCACGATGCGCGCACCCTGGAGGGCGGCTTCGGTGACCGCCTCGATCGTCTCCTCGGTGTTGCCCGAAAAGGAGATGGCGAACACCAGGGTGCTCTCGCCCAGGAAGGCGGGTACGTCGTAGCCCTTGTACACCAGCACCGGCACGGGCATGTAGGGCCCCGCCGCCGCCGTCAGCACGTCGCCGGCGATGCCGCTGCCGCCCATGCCGAGCACCACGACCTGCTCGACGTCGTCGTGCGCCGGAAGGTTGTCGAAGTCACGCTCGTTCGCCAGGGCGTCGGCGACCTGCTCGGGAAGGGACACCACCGCCGCCAACATGTTCTGGCTGTCGATCGGGGTGCGGGTGCTCGTCACGGCGCAACCCCGCCCGATCCGCCCGCGTCGAAGGTGGGGGCGATGCCCTCGGCGCTGACCTTGGCCATGATCCGTTCGTGCTCGGCGTCGGGAACGGTCTCGGCCTCGTCGATGATCATGTCGGGAATGTCGTCGCGGATGGCGTAGCGACGCTTGAGCCGCGGGTTGTAGAGCGCATCCTCGTCGCCGAGATAGAACAGCGGGCCTTTGTCCTCGGGACAGGCCAGGATCTCGAGAAGGAGAGGGTCGAGCGCCATCATGCACCTTCCGGGTCAGAAAGATAACTACCTGGGCATTCAATAGTCAGAATGGGTTGATGGAGGTTCATGAGATGCCCAGGTAGTTATCTTCTGGACCCTTGACCAGCTCGACGAGGCGAGCGGTGTGTTCCTTGCAAGCATCGGCGTCGGGCGCCTCCACGTTGATGCGCAGGAGAGGCTCGGTGTTCGACGGACGGAGGTTGAACCACCAGTCGCCTGAGTCGACGGTGAGACCGTCGGTACGGTCCTGGGTGGCCGCCGGGAATGCCGCGGCGACGCGATCGATGACCGCGATCGGGTCGGGAACCTCCACATTGACCTCGCCCGAGTCGGCGTAGCGCTCGACCGGCTTCCGCAGCTCGGACAGCGGCGTGTGCGACACGGACAGCTGCTGGAGGATGACCATGGCGGCGATCAGGCCGGAGTCGGCCCGGTAGTTGTCCCGGAAGTAGTAGTGGCCCGAGTGCTCGCCGCCGAACACGGCCCCGGTCTCGGCCATCACCGCCTTGATGAAGGAGTGCCCGACCCGGCTGCGCAGGGGCACCCCGCCCGACTCCAGGATCACCTCGGGGACGGCCTTGGAGCAGATGAGGTTGTAGATCACCGTGGCACCGGGGTTGACGGCCAGGATGGCCTGGGCCACCAGGGCGGTCGTGGCCGACCCGGAGATCGGGACGGCCTTTTCGTCGACCAGGAAGACCCGGTCGGCATCGCCGTCGAAGGCCAGGCCCACGTCGGCACCCGTCTCCAGGACCTTGGCCTGCAGGTCGACGAGGTTCTCGGGCTGGATGGGGTCGGCCGGGTGATTGGGGAACGACCCGTCGAGGTCCGGGTACAGCATCTCGAGCTCGAAGGGCAGGCCCTCGAAGGCCCGGGGCACCACCAAGCCGCCCATGCCGTTTGCCGTGTCGGCGATCACCCGCAGGGGGCGCAGGACCGAGGGAACGACGAACGACTGGATGTGGCGTACGTACTCGGGAAGGAGGTCGATAGCCGACACCGACCCGGGGGCGATCGCGGCGCCGGCGGGGGACGCCGTCTCGGCCAAGGCCTTGATCTCGGCCAGCCCGGAGTCTTGCCCGACGGGACGGGCACCGTCGAGGCAGAGCTTGATGCCGTTGTACTTGGCCGGGTTGTGCGAGGCGGTGAACATGGCCGCCGGAGACCCAAGATGGCCGGCGGCGAAGTAAACGAGGTCGGTCGACGCCAGGCCCAGGTCGACCACGTCGGCCCCGTTGGAGGTCACTCCTTCGATGAACGCACCGACCAGCGCCGTGCCCGACTCGCGCATGTCCCGGCCCACCAGGATGCGGGACGCCTTGCTGAACCGGGCGAACGCCGAACCCACCGCGCGCGCCACCTCGGAGTCGAGTTGATCGGGAACGACACCGCGAATGTCGTACGCCTTGAAGACGCTGTCGAGGGAGCCCACGACGCTCCACACTAGTTGGCGGTGTCGCCGGGCCCGAGCGGCCGGCGGCTGAGCGGGATACCCGGCCCCGAGCGGCCGGCGGCTGAGCGGGATACCCGGCCCGAGCGGCTGCGCCGGTTGCCCGGACTCCCTTACGATTCCTTCGACCGCAGACCTGCGGCACGGCCGACCGACGAACCCAAGGCGGGACCCGCACCCTGCCGGGAAGGACCAAAGCTGCTCTCGGTGGTGATGCCCGCTCATGACGAGGAGGACTGGTTGCGCTCGGCCGTCGGCGAGGTCGCCGCCGGTCTGCGCTCCCGCGCCCAGGAGTTCGAGATCGTCATCGTCGAGAACGGGTCCACCGATACCACCGTCGACGTGGCCAAGGGCCTCGAGGCCGAGTACCCGGAGGTTCGGTCCCTGTCGCTCGGCCAGGCCGACTACGGGCTGGCCCTGCGGGAGGGCTTCCTCGTGGCGCGCGGCGACATCGTGGCCATCTTCGACGTGGACTATTTCGACCTCGGGTTCCTGGACCGGGCGCTCGTCGTGATCGCCGACCCGGACGGGCCGACCATTGTGGTGGCGAGCAAGAGGGGTGCCGGTGCCGTCGACACCCGGCCGTGGACCCGGCGCACGGTGACGTCGGTCTTCGCCCTGGTCCTGCGGACGGGGTTCGGCCTGGGGGTGTCGGACACCCATGGCATGAAGGTGCTGCGGCGCGAGCCACTGGTCGAGCTGGCCCGGGCGTGCCGGTTCGGCACCGACCTTTTCGACACCGAGCTCGTCCTTCGGGCCGAGCGCCAGGGCCTCCGGGCCGTGGAGATCGGGGTCACCGTCGAGGAGCGTCGCCCCTCCCGTACCTCGATCTTCCGCCGTATCCCCCGCACCTTGCGGGGCCTGACCCGCCTCCGCATCGCCCTCTGGCGCGAGGGCCACTGAGGCCTTCCCCTCGTTCCGTCACGTTTCGGCAGGCCTGACCGACCGAACGTGACCGGAACGAGAGCGGTTCAGGCCGGAAAGAGGGACGGGGGCTCGGGTTCAGGATCGCCCAGCAGCTCGGGGCCGTCGTTGGCCGTGCTGTTGACCAGACGGCTCACGGGACGGGAGACGAGGCGACCGGGCGGCGGGGTCCGGAGAAGATCTAAGAGAGCCGCCTCGTCACGATTGGTGGGATCGAGCCATTCGTCCCAATCGCCTCGCTCGAGGCACGCCGGCATCCGGTCGTGGAGGGAGGCGACGTCGTCGTTCGCCTCGGTAGTGACCACGGCGCAGGACACCATCGCCCCGCTCGGTGGGCCGCTCGGGCCACGCGGTTCGGCATCGGACCCGCACCAGCGGTCCCAGATGGCGGCGATGGCCAGCACCGAGCCATCGGGCGGAGCCAGGAAGTGGGGCCGGCGAATGCCATCGGGCCCGGGACCCCACTCGTAGAAGCCGTCGACGGGGACGAGGCAACGCCGGTTGGCCAGGGCGCCGGCGAAGTGGGGGCGGTCGACCAGGCTCTCCATCCTGGCGTTGATGGGCCGAGGTCCCGACGCCGGATCTTTCGCCCACGACGGGACGAGGCCCCACCTCATCGTGCCCAGCCGGCGCCTGACGTGGCCCTGTCGACTTCGGCCGTCATTCCTTTCGGGCACGGAGCCGGCCACGGCGTAGAGCAGGTCGGTGGGGGCCACGTTCCAGCGCCGCCCGAGATCGGCGCCGACCACGTCGTCGACCCCCAGCTCGGCAGCCAACAGGTCACGAGTGCTGGCCGCCACCACCCGCCCGCACATCAGCCGACGACCCGGGCGGCGCCGTAGGATCGAACCGGCGCGCGTCCGACGCACGCGCCGGAGAGGCAGGCCGTGCCCACAGCCAAGCCCGTAGGGCGCAAAGCCAAGCCGGTCATGCCGAAGACGGTGGCCCGCGAAGTGGCCGCCCTGGGCGCCGCCGTCAAGGCCGAGCTCCCATCTAAGAAGCTCGACCGCAACCTGGTCATCGGCACCTGGAACATCCGGGCCTTCGGCGACCTCGCCGACACCTGGACGGGCGGCGACGGCAAGGGCCCGAAGCGCGACCTGAGGTCACTGGCGCTCATCACCGAGATCGTGTCGCATTTCGACGTGCTGGCCATCCAGGAGGTCAAAGGGAACCTTCGTTGCCTCCGCCACATGATGCAGGCCCTCGGGCCCCACTGGAGCTTCATCCTCACCGATACCACCCGCGGCAGCGCCGGGAACGACGAACGTCTGGCCTTCGTCTTCGACAACCGGCGGGTGAAGCTGTCCGGCCTGGCATGCGAGCTGGTGCTGAGCGACGAGGACATCAAGATGGCCGGCGCCGGCGACCTCGTCCGCCAGTTCGCCCGCACCCCTTACGCGGTGAGCTTCGTCTCCGGAGGCCAGACCTTCATCCTTGTCACCCTGCACGTCACCTGGGGCAAGGTCCCCGGCGACCGCCTTCCCGAGCTGCGGGGCATCGCCACTTGGGTGGCCAACTGGGCGAGCGAGATCGAATCGTGGGGCCAGAACCTCATCGCCCTCGGCGACTTCAACATCGACCGGGCCGGCGACGGGGCGTACCAGGCATTCACGTCGACGGGCCTCCAGCCCGCCGCCGCCCTCAACGACGTTCCCCGCACCATCTTCGAGAAGGCGAAGGGTTTCTACGACCAGATCGCCTGGTTCGCCGGCGCCGACGGCAAACCCATGCTGACCCTCGAACCGACAGGGCGGGCCGGGGGCTTCGACTTCGTGCCCCACGTGTACCCCGAGCTCGACCGCCGGGCCGTGAGCTGGCGCCTGTCAGACCACATGCCCCTGTGGTGCGAGTTCAACGTGTGACCAGCTATGCATTCGGGCCAGAAGCCTTATCGCATCCCGCACGATGAGCCAGCACTCTCGGACCTGCGTCAGCGGATCGCTTCGGGCCCGTAGGCGACCACGGCCAGGAGGTAAACGCACTCGCTGAGATCAGGCGCGTCCTGGCATGGCGTGGATCCGAAGTCCCGTGTGTCGGGCGAGGACGTCGAAGTCCCGGTCGGCGTGCAACACGTCGACGTCGGTTCGCAGCGCCACGGCACCGATCACGCAGTCGGTCAGGGCGCGTACCGTGTCGCCGGCCCGCCGGCACTCCCGATAGAGAGACGCGGCTCGCTCGTAGTCGTCGAGGCCTCTGACGGGGAGCAGCTCGCAGCGGGCGAGCAGACCACGCAAACGGTCAAGGTGTTCGTCGTCCCGACCGCCGGCGAGCACCTCCATGACAACGACCTCGGTTGTCTGGAGCTCTGCGTCCACACGGATCAGGTGGCGCAGCGCTTCATGGGCGGGGCTGTGGGTAGCGCGGAGGTACTCGATCCACGCCGAGGTGTCGACCAGCGTCACGCAGGGACGGCAGGAAAGTCGTGTCGAAGGTCGGCCAAGTCCGCATCCCAACCGGTGCCCTCCATGGCGAGCGCTTCGTCCCGGCTCATCGGCTCGCCGACCAGCCGGCGCAGAGCGAGATCGACGGCCGCACGCTTGGATCCAAGCCCATAGCGATGCATCACTTCCTGGACCAGCCGCTCGTCGATCTCGATGTTCGTCCGGCTCACTACACCATGATACACCCTGAGGTGTCATCGGCGCGCGCTACGGGACGTAGTACAAGAGGAAGGCGAGGGTGGCGTAGGCGGCCATGGTGGCGGAACAGACAGTGAGGAGCGCCCGTTCCGCCCAGGGCCGGGCGGTGATCGTGGCCAGGGCGAGGACCACCGGGAAGGCTCCGAAGCTGTAGCGCTCGAACGACCCCAGGTTCCGGGCCGACAGGGTCAGGACCAGCGAGGCCACCGCATAGGCGCCGTAGGCAGCCGGCCATCGAAGACAGACGACCACCGTGAGGGCGACGACGATCACCACCCACGGCAGATGCATGGCGTTGAGGCCGGGTTTGCCGTCGAACACGTTGGCCGTGGAACGGAACAGGGTGGAGACCGGGTCCATGAAACCCCCACGCAGGTAGGTCCGGTTCTGCACGCTCAGGGGCAGCAGGGCGTCGCCGAAACGAGCCCAGACCCACAGGAGGAACGAACCGGCGCCCAGGGCCGGAGCGGCCACGGCGAGTGCTCTCGCCGCCAGCTCCCGGCCCCTGACACCCCGCAAGCCCCGGGCGGCCTCCACAGCCGCAGGCACGGCGAGGACGAGCCCGACGGGACGGGTGAGCCCGGCGAGGAGACCTGCGGCCGCGGCCCAGCCCCATCGCTGTCTCCGAAGGGCCCAGACGCACGCCACCGACAGGGCCAGGGCGATGGGCTCCCCGTACCCCATCACCATCACGAACAACGGCGGAGCCAGGGCGACGAACCAGGCCGCCCGGCGAGCCAGAGCGCCGTCGCCCGTCTCCACCAGGCACAGGCGGTGGACGAGAGCGCCCAACGCCAGCGCGGCCAGGTTCGACAACACCAGCAGGGCGGCCCCGACATGACCGGCGAACAACGGCGCCAGCACCCACCCGACCAGGGGGTAGAGCGGGAAGAAACGAAGGCTCTCGTCGGGAAGGGCGCCATAGCCCCGATGGGCGATGTCGAAGTACCAACGGCCGTCCCACGAGAGCAGGCCCCGGTTCAGTCGCGACGAGAACCCCGGAACCTGGCGGTCGACCTTGGCCGCTATCACGTGGGCCAGGAGCAGGGCACCGAGCACCACCACGCGGGCCACGAGCCAGCCGGGAAGGGCAGCCCGCACGTCGGCCCGCACCGCTGCCCAGTCCCGCCCGCCACCAGGCTTACCGTTCCGGTCACGTTTCTGGGGGCCAGGACCCCCCGAACCCTGACCAGAACGGCCGGGGTGGCGCCCGCCGACGAGGCTCATCCCGGCCGGTAACGAATGAGGCCGGGGTGCTCGAAGTACTCGGTCTTGATGGTCAACACCCTCTTCATATCGGGCCGGGCCGCTTGCAGGCGGTCGCTGAGGGCGGTGCACTTGGTTCCGAACGTCAGATAGTTGGGCGACCACACCAACCAGACGGTGTGGTCGGGCCCGGCCCGGTCCAGCAACATCTGGGTGAACGGCACCGTCGTGGCCGCGTGGTTGCGCTGGGCGTAGTCGACCCAATCGACCCGATCGGGTGAACCGCCGCGAGGGAACGGGATCTGCACCAGGTCCCGGTCGCCCAGCATTCGGCTCACCGCCGGGCCCAGCTGGTCGGGGCAGTAGGCCACCACGTCACCGGGTCGAGCATCGGCCCGCAGCAGCGCGGCAACCTTGGCTGCGGTGGTGCGGTCACCGAAGACGTTGGGCGCGGTGGCGATGACACTGAGGACGACACATGCGGCGATGACCCCACGGAACACCCGGGGATCGGTGAACCTGGTGATGCCCAGGGCCACGAGGAGCAGGACAAACGGAAACAGCACAGCGGCGTAACGCACGGAGAAGCCCGACTGGCCCACGACTCCCGCCACGAAGGCCACGGCGAGGGTGCCGAAGCCCACGATCGCCAGGACCCGGGCGTCGGGGCGGGTATGGAGGTCGAGCTCGATGCGGCGGCCGTCGATGGGCCGGCCCAGAAGGGCGATGACGATGAGCAGCCAGGACAGGACGCCGAGAATGAAGCCCGGGTCCCAGAGGCCGCCGGAGAACTGGAAAACGGTGTCGAACAGGATCCGGACATCGGGCCTCCCGGCCCAGGGGGTACCGGTGTGGGCGACCTGGAAGACAAATACCGGCAGCCAGGGGAGGAACGCGAGGCATCCGACGGCCAGGGCCAGACCTGCCCGGCGAGCCTCGTCCCGGCCTGGGCCCCGAAGGGCGCGTCGGGCCACGAAGGCGCCGGCGACGACCAGGAGGTACAACGACCAGTAGTGGGTCAGGAGCAGTAGCCCGGTGAGGACCGACACGGCGACGGCCCGGGGCCACGTGAATCGCTGGAGCAGGTCGCCGAGAGCCAGCCAACCGAGCAGGGCCAGCAGCGTCATGATCGAGTACATGCGGGCCTCGGTGCCGTAGCGCACCGCGAACGGTGAGACGGCCAGCAGCACCAGCGCAGTTACAGCCACCCGCCTGCCTCCGAGACGACGGCCGGCGATCCACATGAAGGGCAGGGCCGCCACTGCGAACACTCCCGAGAGCGCCCGCACGGCGATAGTGCCCGTCCCGAAGACCTTCATCCACCCGTGCAACAGCACGTAGTAAAGCGGCGGTGCACCGTCGTGGCGGAGGGCGTCGGGAAGCCGGCGGAGCGGAAGGCGGGCGATGTTCACCGATAACGCCTCGTCGAGCCACAGGTGGGAGTCGGCGGTGAACCGTCCGACTACGCCGATGACCACCACCGCCGCAACCAGGACCTTCCAGACGGTGACCCGACCCACGCGGGGGTCGGTCACGTCCGGCGTCGACCCCATCTTTCCGCCTGCCGGAGGGGAATGCTCATCGTCGCGGTCACGGGGGCCAGCGTCGTCCTGGTACTCGAGATGCACGCGAGCACGGTAATGCCCGCCTGGATACCGGAGTGCTCAGGAGCCGGGTTGTGACCCGGGCGCGGCTCGCCCGAACGGGGCCGACCAGTCGCGCCGCCCGGCTCCGATCGGCGCCCGGGAGACACCGGCAGGGACCGGTTGGTACTCCTCGTCGCCGGCAGGGCCCGGGTCCGCGGGCAACGGGTCGCCGGGTTCGAGCTCGCCGAGACCGTCGCCGATCACCATCGGATGGCGTCGGACGACGACGATCAGCCCGATACCCACGAAGGTCAGCAGCCATCCCCCGACGTCGACCGGCGTGTACCCGTAGTGCAGGCTCACGTGCTTCGACGTTGGGATCACGACCATGAGGTTGGGGGTGACCCGCCAAGGCCCCTTGGCCCCCGATGCCTTCCAGTTCGGGAAATAGGAGACCTTCACCAGCACGGGTGACCCGATTTTGTCGACGTCGAAGGTAAGGCTGTCGTCGCCCTCGCGGATATTGCGGACCTGGGTGGGGACCACCGGCTCCAGCTTCGGCTGGGCCACCGAGATGTCGGTGCCGATCTTCTTGGAACCGGCCTGCGGCGGGGCCTTCTTGGAGGTGACTTCCACCCGGGGCCAGTCCTTGGGGCCGGAGGCGGCGAGAGGTACATCGCCGCGGGTGGGGTCGTTGAACCAGTCGACGGAGAGACCCAACCACTCCTTGGAACCGATCTTCTTGCCGGTGACCACGTTGGGCTTGAACGCCAGCGGGGTCACCAACGCCGCTCCCGCCACCTCGAACACGTGCCACGACTTGCCTTCGACGCCGGTCTGGGCGATCTCGTGCAGGCTGGGGTTGGCCTTCGCCTGGCTCACGGCCTCGGGCGAGAACGCCAGGTAGTACCTCGACCCGAGGAGTTGGAGGTCGCGGACGCCGCGGTTCACATCGAGGCTGCGGTAGGGCAGGTCGCGCATGGGGTTGGACGGAGCCTTGGCCAGCTCGGCCGCCGACAGGAAGTGGTAGGGCACGGTGGCCGACGACTCGAAGTAGAGACCCTCCATGGAGCCGATGCAGCCGTTGGTCCAGTAGGGCAGGAGCATGAGGGCCATGGGCGTGCCGAAACGGTCGAGGGACGACTCGTACTCCCAGTGGGCCCGCCCGCACCCGTTCGTGCGCCCCACCTGGGCCATGGTGTCAATGATCCCCTTGTATTCCGGGTAGGCGGGCTTGCCCTCGTAGCCGCTGTAGTTCCACTTGGCCCACGAGGAGATGAAGGTCGACTCCGGGCTCGGCGGCTTGGGAGCCCAGCCCGGCAGCACGCCGAGCGGTCCGGCCACGAAGACCCACGCCACGAGGGCGGCGACGACCGGGGTGACCAGGCCGACCTGTCTCGACGATTGATCGGGTCCTCGGGCAAGCAGGCGAGCGAGGCCGCGGGCGCCTTCGGCCACGGCGACGCCGGCCAGCAGGAAGACGCACAGGTACCAGAAGGGCAGGGCCCGGGCGTTCCAGAGTCGGGCCTGGGGGCCGTACCTGAACACCAGTCCCGAGAGCACCGCCAGCGCGGTGATGGCCGAGCCCGTGCGCCGCCGCAACGCCACCGACGCGATCGCCCCGGCCAGAGCCAGCAGGGCCAGCCACTTGATATTCGTGGGAACGAGGTTCTTGTGGTAGTCGGTGAGCTTCTCCCAACCCATGTTGTTGCTGTAGGGCAGGCGGAACAGGAAGGGGATGCTCCAGAAAGCCGCCAGCAGGGCCCCGATGGTGAGGACGATGGCCGCCAACTTGGCCCGGGCGACGCTCGGCCGCAGGGCCAGCAGCACCAGGGCCCCGGCCACCGCGAAAAGGGTGGGAAGGAGGTGGCTGAGCCCGGTGAGGGTTAGGAGCACCGCGGCCCAGATCCGGTACTTGCCCGTGTCGAGGCTGCGGGCGAACACGCCGAGGAACACCAGGGCCAACGACAGGCTCACCGAGAACGAGAACTCGCCGGCCAGCGTGGAGGCGATGTTGCCCCCATAGATGGTGTAGCTCCAGCTGCCGCTGCTACTGGAGAACCCCGAATAGAACAGGAAGGGGACGGTCGCCACCGCCAACAGGGCCGGACCCGGGAAGCGCATGCCCGACAGGCGCCCGAACGCCCAGGCGGCCACGGGCAGGGTGAGAACACCGGCAACCGTGACGAGCTTGAAGGCGATCCCGTAGGGCAGGACGAAACTCAGGAAGGCGATCAGGAGGGCCGGCAGCGGAAAATAGAAAACGTAGGCCGGGAACCCTGCGTACCACGAGGGAGCCCACCCGGTGAGGCGGAAATGGGGAAGCACGTGGTGGCGCAGGAAATCGGGACCCCAGACGTGGGCTCCGGTGTCGCCGCCGGCCGGCGTGGAGTTGGTGAGGAGCAGCCTCGGCTGGAGCTGGAAGAAGGTGAAGATCACCGCCGCGGCCACCACCGCAAGGGTGATCCACGCCTCGATGGGAATCTCGCGCGCCCGTGCCTGCACCCCGGCAGTCTTCTGCGCCAGAACGGACTGCTGGGCTCGTTCCATAGCCGCCATGTTTGCACCCCGAAGCCGGGCGGGCGCGTCAGGCGCGCCCTCCTCGCCGGCGACGCTGTGCTTAGACTCTCCTTGTGGTGGGTAGTGCGGGCGAAGGTCCGCGCTCAATCCCGACGAGGGGAGAACCCGTGCTGGTCAGTGAGCAGTGGCTCGCCTTCGTACGCAATCTCGATTGGGTGACCGCCCACTTCGGGCACCGATAGATCCCCCGATGCCCTGTCCCCACCCCCGCCTGAGCGTCCGCAACGTCCGCGACATCCTCAGCGCACGCTGTTTCTCGCCCGAGTCACCCTGCCAGGTGGGAGTGGAGCTGGAATGGCTCACCGTCGCCCGCGCCGACCCGGCCGCCCGGGTGGACCCCGTCGATCTGGCCGAATCCGTCGCCGCCGCGGGGCCGCTTCCAGGAGGCAGCACCGTCACCTTCGAGCCCGGCGGCCAGCTCGAGGTGAGCTCGCCGCCCTTTGTCTCGGTGGATGACGCCTGTGCCGTGGCCGATACCGACACAGCCCTGACACGGGCGGCGGCGGCGGCGCTCGGGGTCGATCTGGTCGGGTTGGGCACCGACCCGCTACGGCCGCCCCGGCGCGTATCCGATTCGCCGCGATACCGGGCCATGGAGGCTTACTTCGACACCGACGGCCCCGCCGGCCGCCGCATGATGGCGAACACCGCCTCGGTGCAGGTCAACATCGGCGTCGGCCCCACCACCGACGACGCCGCCCGTCAATGGCGGCTGGCCCACCGCCTGGGACCGACCCTCGCTGCCGCTTTCGCCAACTCCCCGTTGCTCGAGGGGCGACCGACCGGCTTCCACTCGGCCCGGTTGGCGACCTGGATGGCCCTCGACCGCAGCCGGGCCGCTCCGGTCGACTGCGACCGCCCGGCCCCCGACGCATGGGCCGACTACGTCCTCGACGCCCGCGTCATGCTCATCCGGCCGGAACCGACCAGGCCCGCCGGCCGAGAGGCAGTGACCAGGCCCGCCGGCCGAGAGGCAGTGACCAGGCCCCCGCGTGACGACTTCGTTCACCTCGACGCCCCTCTGACGTTCGGCCAATGGGTGGCCGAGGGTCACGAGCTGGGTTGGCCCACGAGTGACGACCTCGACTACCACCTGAGCACGCTGTTTCCTCCCGTGCGCCCCCGGGGATGGCTGGAGCTCAGAATGCTCGACGCCCTCCCCGACCCGTGGTGGCAGGTCCCGGTGGCCGTCACCGCCGCCCTCCTCGCTGATCCCGAAGGGGGCGATGCCGCCGATCGGGCCGCCACGTCCTGCGATGCCGCAGGGCGCTGGATCGACGCCGCCCGTACCGGGCTCGGCCACCCGGCCCTGGCCACGTCGGCCCGGACCTGCTTCGGCGCCGCGCTGGCGTCGCTCGACCGGCTCGGCGCGAGCGCTCCGCTCATCGACATGGTTGCCGCCTATGTCGAGCGCTGGGTCGACCGGGGCCGCACCCCGGCCGACGATCGCCTCGACGCCTGGGCCGGCCACGGTGGCCTGTTCCCCGAACCGGCGGGGGTGGATGCATGACGCTCGAGGTTCCTGCGTTCGAGGCGCCGGCCCCGCAGGTGCCGGACATGAAGGCCACCGTCGTCACCCACCTGGACGTCGCTCGTCGGCGATCCCTCGAGCTCCTCGCGCCGCTCTCCGACGCCGACCTGGTCCGCCAGCACTCGTCGATCATGTCGCCCCTCGTCTGGGACCTGGCCCACGTGGGCAATTACGAGGAGCTGTGGTTGCTTCGGGCGGTGTCGGGAGCCCTTCCCATCGATGCCGCGCTCGACGACGTCTACGACGCCTTCCGCCATCCCCGGCCCGACCGACCCGCCCTGCCCCTCCTGGGCCCCACCGATGCTCGCCACTACCTGGGCGAGGTCCGGGGCCGGGCCCTCGACGTGCTCGACGGGCTGGCCGCCTTCGACGCCCCCGCCGGCCCGGCCACTGACTCTCGGCCGGCCGGTCTGGTCACCAACGCCTTCGTGTACGGCATGGTCGTGCAACACGAGCACCAGCACGACGAGACCATGCTCGCCACCCTGCAGCTCATGAGCGGTGACGGCTACCGGCCGGTCGCTCCCGATCCTCCGCCGGGGAGCCAGATGGCCGCCACCGAGGTCCGGGTACCGGGCGGACCGTTCGTCATGGGCACCGACGACGAAGCCTGGGCATTCGACAACGAGCGACCGGCCCACGTGGTCGACCTCGACACCTTCTGGATCGACGCCGCCCCCGTGAGCAACCACGAGTACCTCGGCTTCGTCGAAGACGGTGGGTACGACGAGCGACGGTGGTGGACCGACGAGGGCTGGGCGTGGCGCATCGAGACCGCCGCGAGGCATCCTCAGTTCTGGTGGCGCGACACGGCCGGGTCGTGGGCGCGGGTCCGGTTCGGGTGGAAGGAGGTGCTGCCTGTCGATGAGCCTGTCCAGCACGTGTGCTGGCACGAGGCCACGGCCTATGCCGCGTGGGCCGGTCGTCGCCTGCCCACCGAGGCCGAATGGGAGAAGGCCGCCTCGTGGAGCGGCGACGGC
Source organism: Acidimicrobiales bacterium (assembly GCA_038238185.1). GTDB lineage: Bacteria > Actinomycetota > Acidimicrobiia > Acidimicrobiales > AC-14 > DATAQC01. The sequence goes on along the minus strand of JBBRXY010000004.1, from coordinate 34,612 downwards.
CACAAGCGCCGCCACCCCTGGGGCGATCTCGACGCCGGGCCTGCGACGGCCAACCTCGGCCAGCGTCATTTCCGGCCGGCGCCGGTGGGTGCCTACCCGGCCGGGGCCACACCCGCGGGGTGCCACCAGCTCCTGGGCGACGTCTGGGAGTGGACCTCGAGCGACTTCGAGCCCTACCCGGGCTTCCGCTCCTATCCCTACCGGGAGTACTCGGAGGTGTTCTTCGGCTCCGGCTACAAGGTGCTACGCGGTGGGTCGTGGGCCACCCACCCAACGGCCGTTCGCACCACGTTCCGGAACTGGGACCATCCGATCCGTCGCCAGATCTTCGCCGGCTTCCGCTGCGCCCGCGACGACTGATCCGGCGCCTGCCCACCACCTCGTCAGTGTGCCGCTTCGTCGCCTATCTCGGTCAGCCCGTGGGTTTGGAGGAACTGGTCTGGGGGCAACCCCATTCCATCGTCAGCCAGAGCTGGGCCCCCCGTCATCAGCGGGCAGGCGCGGTCAACGCCGACGGGTTCGGGGTGGGCTGGTACGACCTGGCCGTGCGCCCCGAGCCCGCCCGCTGGCGGTCGTCCCGGCCGGCCTGGGCGGAGCGAAGCTTCCGCAGCGTGGCCGGACTGTTGCGCACGACCTGCGCCCTCGCCGCCGTGCGTGACGCCACCCCGCCGTCAGCGGTCGAGGAGAGCGGCACGCCGCCGTTCACCGCTGGTCCCTGGTTGTTCGCCCACAACGGTGCTATTGGCGGCTTCGACGACCCGGGCGGGGCCCCTGCGCCGCCGCCGGCCGTCCTTCCAGTGACCGGGCCTGTCGGTGTGCGCCTACGGCGCATGGTCTCCGACGCCCGGGCCGCCGGCATCGAGGGCGCCTCGGACTCCGAGTTGCTGTTCGCCCTGGCACTCGACCGCCTCGACGCCGGTGCCGACCCGGGCACGGCGCTGTCCGAGGTCGTCGCCGTGGTCGATGACCTGACCGCCCCCAACCGCCTCAACCTGGTGCTCGCCGACGGCCGGCGGTTGGCTGCCACCGCCTCGGGAGACTCGTTGTTCGTCCTCGAATCGCCCCAGGCGGTGGTGGTGGCATCCGAACCCTACGATAATGATCCCCGCTGGGAGCCGGTACCAGACGGCTCCCTGGTCGGGGCCGACGCCTCGGGGGCAACCGTCACCCCCCTCACCCCGGCCGGGAGAAACCGACCGTGAACGCCCGCGTCGACGTCCACCTCACGCCCGACGATCTCAAGGCCGCCCTGCGGGCCGACGTCGGCACAGGCCTCACAGCCACCCCCAAGGAACTGCCCCCGAAGTGGTTCTACGACCAGCGGGGGTCGGAGTTGTTCGACGAGATCACCCGTCTCCCCGAGTACTACCCCACCAGCCGGGAGCGCTTCGTGCTGTCCGAGCAGGCCGACTACGTGGCCCGGTTCACGGGTGCCGACACCGTGGTGGAGCTGGGGTCGGGCACGTCGGACAAGACCCGGCTCATCCTCGACGCCTTCCGCGACGCCGGGTTGCTGCGGCGTTTCACTCCGTTCGACGTGAGCGAGACAACCCTTCGCCAGGCCGCCGCCGCCCTTGCCACCGAGTATCCGGGCGTGGAGATCAGCGCTGTCGTCGGAGACTTCGAACACCACCTCGCCACGATCCCTGCCGACGGTCGGCGCCTGATCGCGTTCCTGGGCGGCACCATCGGCAACTTCGCCACCAAGCCCAGGGCCGAGTTCCTGGCCGCCTTGTCGGCGGCGATGGCGCCGGGTGACGCCCTCCTCCTCGGAACCGACCTGGTCAAGTCCGAGACCCGGATGGTCGCCGCCTACGACGACCCGGGTGGCATCACTGCCGAGTTCAACCGCAACGTGTTGCGGGTCGTGAACCGCCAGCTGCACGCCGATTTCGTGCCCGAGCGCTTCTCCCATGTGGCCGGCTTCGACCCTGAGGAGGAGTGCATCGAGATGCGACTGCGGGCGGACGAAGCCGAGGAGGTGAACGTCGACGATCTCGGCCTCGCCGTCGCCTTCGGGACGGGTGAGACCATGCGCACCGAGATCAGCACCAAGTTCCGCAGGTCGGGGGTCGAGGCCGAGCTGGGTGAGGCGGGCCTGGCCCTGGGGCGGTGGTGGACCGACCCCGACGGGGACTACGCCGTGTCGCTCTCCTTCCGTGAATAGCGAAGGTTTCGATGTGGACCGGGCCCGCAGGGACACACCCGGATGCCGCGAGGTCGTGCACCTCAACAACGCCGGCGCGTCGCTCCAGCCCACGCCGGTCGTCGACGCCGTGGTCGCCCATCTCCGCCGGGAGGCGCGAGCGGGCGGGTACGAGGCCGCGGCCGAGGCCGCTGAGGCCCTCGAACGGCCGTATCTGGCGGCCGGCGCTCTCCTGAACTGTGACGCGTCGGAGATCGCCGTGGTCGAAAGCGCCACCCGGGCCTGGCAGATGGCGTTCGCCAGCGTGACCCTGGTTGCCGGCGATCGGGTGCTGACCTCGACCGCCGAGTACGGGAGCAACTACCTCCAGTTGCTCCACACGGCCCGGCGCCGAGGGGTGGAGGTTGAGGTGGTGCCCGACGACGATGACGGGCAGGTGAGCCTCGATGCCCTCGCCCGGGCCATCGACGAGCGGGTGAAGTTGGTGGCGATCACCCACATCCCCATGGGCGGCGGCCTGGTCAACCCGGTCGCCGCGATAGGGCGCCTGACCCGCGCTGCGGGCGTCCCGTTCCTGCTCGACGCCTGCCAGTCGCTCGGCCAGGTTCCGATCGACGTCGAGGATGTCGGCTGCGACTTCCTGGCGGCCACCAGCCGCAAGTTCGTCCGCGGCCCCCGCGGCGTCGGCCTGCTCTATGCCCGGGCGACCACGACCGATCACCTGGAACCGGCGCTCATCGATCTCCGCTCGGCCACCTGGACCTCCCTCGACGACTACCGGGTGGCATCCGGCGGCCGTCGATTCGAGACCTTCGAGATCTCCACGGCGGCCAAGATCGGCTTCGGGGTGGCGCTCGACTACGCCCAGGCGTTGGGACTGGACTCCATCTGGACCCGGCTCCGGGAGCTCGGTCAGCGCCTCCGGGACGGCCTAACCGCCATTCCCGGTGTCGAGGTGCTCGACCGAGGGGTGACGCGCGGCGCCATCGTGACGTTCTCGGTGGAGGGATGGCACCCGGCTGACGTCCGGACGGCACTGGGTGACGCCGGCGTGAACGTGTGGGTCGTGGAGGCAGGAACGACTCACCTCGACTTCGACCAGCGCGGCATCACCGCCGTGGTCCGGGCATCGGTTCACTACTACAACACCGACGCCGAGCTCGAGCGGTGCTGCCGGGCGGTGGCGGCGTTGCCGGGCTCGTAGGCTGATTCACGATGAGCCCTACCCGGCGAACGGTGATGGTCGTGGCCGGGACCCGACCCGAGGCCATCAAGCTGGCGCCGGTCGTCCTGGAGTTGACTGCCTCCGACCTCTTCGACGTGCGGCTCGCCCTCACCGCCCAGCACCGGGAGATGGTCGACCAGGTGCTGTCCCTCTTCTCCATCCGCCCCAACCACGACCTGAACATCGTCCAGCCGGGGCAGAGCCTGGCCGATGTCGCCACCCGCGCCCTGCGAGGGTTGGCCGACCTCATCGCCGACGACCGTCCTGACCTCGTGGTGGTCCAGGGCGATACCACGACCGCCTTCGCCGGGGCCCTCGCCGCCTTCTACGCCGACGTGCCCGTCGTGCACGTCGAGGCCGGGCTGCGTACCGGGCACGCCCGGTCCCCGTTTCCCGAGGAGATCAACCGGCGCCTGGTGAGCCAGCTGACCGACCTCCATCTGGCGCCCACCCGAACCAACCGGGCCAACCTCGAAGCCGAGGGCATCGAGGCATCCAGGATTGTGATCACGGGGAACACCGTCATCGACGCCCTGTTGTGGGCCGTCGATCATTCCTCTGACTACGGCGACCCCCGCCTGGCCGGTCTCGACGCCGACCCACGGAGGGTGCTCGTCGTCACCGCCCACCGACGGGAGTCGTGGGGCCCGTCCATGCAAGCCATCGGCCTGGCCGTGGCCGACCTGGCTCGCGCCGAACCCGAGTTGCTGATCGTGTTCCCGGTCCATCCCAACCCGCTCGTTCGGGAGGCGATTCTTCCCGCCGTCGACGGTTTGGCCAATGTCTTGATGTTGGAACCACTGGGCTACGGCTCGTTCGCCGCCCTTTTGCGCCGCGCCCACATCTTGCTCACCGACAGTGGCGGCATCCAGGAGGAGGGCCCGAGCCTGGGCAAGCCGGTGCTGGTGATGCGCGACACCACCGAGCGACCCGAGGCCGTCCGGGCCGGCACCGTACGCCTGGTGGGCACTGGCCGGGCCGCCATCGTGGCGTCGGTGCTGGAGCTGCTGCACGACGATGCCGCCCACCGGGCCATGGCCCGAGCGGTCAACCCCTACGGCGACGGCCGAGCGGCGACGCGCACCGTGGCCGCCATCGCCCACTACTTCGACCTCGGCCCTCCCACCGTCGAGTTCGCTCCCGAGGCCCAGCGGTCGCCGCCGCCACGGTGACCGCAACGGTGCCTCGACAGGGCCACCCCCGGATGCCCGCAGGCAGGCCGAGCGGGTACAATTCGGTCGGTCTTCGACCGTAGAATTGGAATCCCCACAGGGACGGTGCAGCGCGGATCATGACGATGGGGCGACGCCGGGGACCGGGGTGGCCGAAGGGGCGCGATAGCCAGGCGACGTTGGCGTCGTTCCGCAAGCACCAGGCGTGGCGCTGGGCCGCGGCGGTGGCCATCGTGATCGGTGGCGTCGTGATGATGGTCAGCCAAGCCGACATCCGGCTGGCCGAAGCCAGGGTGTCAGCTGGGGTCATCGATTTCACCCGGGTGGCCCAGGCCCAATCCATCGGCAACAGCGTCGTGTTCCCGCTGCGCAATGCCTTCGTCGGCTTCACCATCACCCTCGGGTGTACGGCCGCCCTTCTCGTCATTCCCTTCTTCGTGCTGACAAGCGGTCTCATCATGGCCCGACGCACATCGATCCAGAGGGGGCTGGCCACGCTCGGCCTCCTGGTGGTGGCGCTGTTCGCGGTGAACCAGGCTCGCCTGCTGGTCATCGCCCTGTCCATGCGCATCTGGGGCTTCGAGCGCGGGTTCGAGATCAGCCACGTGCTGCTGGGCACGGTGGTGAGCACCCTCGGGGTGCTCGGGGGCCTACTCCTCTACCTGTGGGTGTTGCTCTGGACGCGGACACCCGTCACCGAGGCTCATGGGTAACACCTCCGACCTCGTCCTCGTCACCATCAACAACGGGGCCTTTCTGCTCTGCGTGCTCTTCCTGGCGTACGTGATCGTGATCATCGTGCCCTTCGTGCGCAGGAAGCCGGCACAGACCGGCGACAGCGGCGAGTTCCGGTGGCACTTCATCATCCCCTGCCTGAACGAGGAAGCGGTCATCGACAAGACCGTCCGCAGGCTGGTGGCCGACTTCCCAGAGGCCTACGTGTGGTGCGTCGACGACGGGTCCACCGACGCCACGCCCGAACTGCTCGCCGCGCTCGCGGCCCGTTCCAAGCGGGTACAGGTCGTCACCCGCCGGTTGCCGGACGCCCGCAAGGGGAAGGGGCCCGCCCTCAACGCCGCCTGGCAGGCCCTCGATGGCTGCCGGCCCTCCTACGTCGACCCGGCCGAGGTGATCGTGGGGGTGGTCGACGCCGACGGCCAGCTGGACACACGATGCCTGGAAACCATCGCCGGTCCCGCCTTCTTCGGTGATCCCGGGGTCGGGGCGGTTCAGATCCAGGTGCGCGTCCTCGACCTGCCGGCTCGGGCCCGGCGGCGCTTTGCCCGATTGCTGGTGCGACTGCAAGACGTCGAGTTCACCGTCGTCATCGCCGCTATGCAGACGCTGCGCCGCCATGTCGGCAGCGTCGGCCTGGGAGGAAACGGCCAGTTCACCCGGCTCTCCACCCTCAACACCATCGCCGACCGCCACGGCACGCCGTGGCACGGCGCCCTGCTCGAGGATTTCGAACTGGGCCTCCACGTGTTGTTGGTGGGCAACCGCACCGAGTACTGCCACGACACCTGGGTCGCCCAGGAAGGCCTACCGACCCTGCGGACCCTGATCCGCCAGCGGAGCCGCTGGGCCCAGGGAGCCATGCAGTGCACCCGCTATCTACGGCCCGTCCTGCGGTCGCCGGGGATCACCAACTTCGGGGCCGCCGAGATCAGCTACTTCCTCGTGCTCCCCTGGATGCAGCTCATCGGCGGGGCGATCTACGTCTCCGCCACCGTCGTGGTGTTGTTCTACGCCCTTACCGCAGTGGGCGGGCCCGCACAATGGTTCCAATCCGACGGCTGGGGTCTGCTGCCGTTGTTCATCTTGTTCGGGCTGGGCCCCCTCGTGGTGTGGGGCCCCGTCTACCGGACCACGAGGGCCCGGGGACTCAGCCGAACCCGGGCCATGGCCCTGGGCCTGGCGAACTGGCCCTACAGCTACGTGCATCACGTGGCCACCTGGTGGGCCTTCATCCGCGTCCTCCGGTCCCGCCACGACTGGAAGAAGACCGAACGCGAGGCCGATGAGCGGCCCGCTCCCGCAGTACCCGTGTCGGTCGCCCCGGCTCCGATTGCGCCGCCCCCTCGCCGGGCCCCGGCACCGGCCCGACTCGTCGTCGAGCCCACCCCGGCACCTCCTCGGCCGAGGGCCGCGACCGTGCCTCCCACCGACGAGGACTGGGATCAGGCCGTGATCCGCACATCGCCGACCGATGCCAGCGACGGCCTCGTCAGCCGGTAGCCACCCCGAAACAGCAACCGGACATCGGGACACCCTAGGCCGGGTCAGGTACGCGAAAGAGCCGGGGCGGGAGATCGGCCACATCGGCCCTTCTCCTGCCCCGGCTCTCGATCAGCCGGGAGTATCTCCCAGGTTCGGCTCTAGATCTCGCTGACGACGGAGTTCCGGCGGCGCCGGACCAACACGGCCACCACGCCGACTCCGGCCACCGTGGCCAGGGCGATCGGCAGGCCCTTGAGCGGGATCACCGGCACGTCAGGGGCGATGGCGTTGGGACCGCAGTACACCGTGCCGATGGAGAGGTCGACGAGGGGGGGAAGCCCGGGAACGAGACCGAGGACCTGGACCGAAAGCGCCGTGGTGGCAACCCCGCCCGGGAGGACCGCCGGGAAAGGCGGGTTGGCCGGCGGCTGCTTGTTGAGCGTCACGGTGAGCAACGCCCCCAGGCCCAGGACCGAGGTGTTGGGTGCCGGGGAGGACACGAGCGGAGTCGGAAGTCCGCCCAGCAACTGAATGGTGGCGTTGGCGAGTTGGACATTGGTGGTGCCGCCCTGGGGGTTCGACGTGGCCGTGCACTCACCGAGGATGGCGTCGGCCCTGATGGTGGCCAGGCCACCCAGGTCGATGACGATTCCACCCGGTGAAGTCGGCGTACATGCTCCGCCTGCTCCGATCTGGATGGTGCCACCGGGGCCCACCAGGCCCGCGCACGCCGCCGACGTGGCGGGAGTGCTCGTGAACGGAGGGCTGGGGTTGGCCACGGCCGACTGGACCAGCAGGCCGGCCGAGATGCCCGACCCCGGGAGGACGGTGATCGGCGACGACTGGTTGCAGAGGACCGGTGGCTGCCCGGAGTCGGACGGGTGGGTGGCGGTGCAGGTGCCGGTGTCGACCAGCCCCCCCCCGTTGAGCGACAAGGTCGCGGCGTTGGCGTTGGCGGTCGAGGTGTCGGCCAGGGCCGGGCTCGCTCCTGCCACCAACAGGCCCGTGGCGAGCACGGTCATCAGGGCACCCACCTTGGTGGTGTACCTCAGACGGTCGATCATCTGTCCTCCATTCGTTGCGGTTGAGCGGCAGAGACCGCCTTTGGTGCGCCGTTCATCGGACGTGCCGCCTGACGGTGGCGGCCCGAAGAAGCACGAGGCCGAGAAGCAGGAGGGTCAACGCGAGCATCGTGATGCCCACCAACGGAAACCCGGTGCGCGCCAGGCCCACACCGATGACTCCGCTGCCCACGATTGGGGTTGTGCCTCCGTACATTCCTTGACACCCTTCTGACCCGGCTGGGGCCCGCCCCGGCTTGGGTACGGGAAACTCTAGAGCACGGTGCTGCCCGTCGGATAGGGATCCTATGCCCAATGCGGCCGACCCGCCACCATCCGTCGTGGCGTTGGCCTCTTCGGGCCCATACGGCCGGTCGGAAACGAATGGGCAACAATGTCGGTATCGCCGTGATCGTCCGACCCTGTCCGCACGGAGCCAAGGTGGTCCCGTGAGCCGGGGGTGGCCGCCGAACCAGTCCCTGCTGAGGCCCCGCCCGTTGCGGCCCTCCCGCCCCACGCGCCGATCGGTCGAGCGTCGTCGCCCAAAGGCGTTCCGCCGCTCCCGGCCGCAGCCACAGCCGCGGCCGCAGCGAGCGATCGTCGCGCCCTCCCGACGGAAGGGCCTGGTCGGCCGCATCAGGTCGACCCCGGTGTCGTACCTTATCGTCGGCGCCATCGGCATCGTCTTGATCTTCGTCTTCATCCGCTTCACCGTCGACGATGCCTTCATCACCTGGCGGTACGCCACGACATTCGTCAGGACCGGCCACTGGAACTACAGCGCAGGACCGATCCCGCCTTCGGAGGGATACACCAACTTCCTGTATGCGATCGTCGCCGCCGTTCCCGCCGCCCTGCACATCCCGATGGAGCTCTTCTTCAAACTGGTGAGCCTGGCGCTCCTCGTCGGCTACCTGGTCGCCGTGGGTCGGGCCCGCCTGCCCAAGCTGCAGGTGCTCGCCCTGCTGGTCATCGTGTGCTGCAACCCCAGCTTCATGATCATGCTGTTCTCCGGCTTGGAAACGGTGTCCTTCGCCTTCCTCGTCGCCCTGCTGTTCGCCCTCGTCTACCGCAACGGCGGGCTCGGACCGCTGGGTTACGCCACCGCCCTGGCCTTGACCCTGACCCGGCCCGAAGGAATCCTGTTCGCCTTCGTGGCCATGGCTTGGTCCCTGGTCATCACGCGGAGGCGCGCCCAGGCCGACGGCCTGGCGCTGGTCTGCATCATCTGGGGTGCCTACTGGGGGTGGCGCTGGAACCACTTTGGTTACTTCTGGCCCAACGCGTTCTACGTGAAGTCGGGAAACCGGGGAGAGGCGTCCGCCCAGTTGGTCAATGTGGTCTCCGGCCTGCTGCCGGCGCTGGTCATCGCCGGGCTCGTCGTCCTCATCGCCGCCACCATGTGGCGGGTCGACACCTCTGCGCTTCGTCGGTCGCTCCGCAACGCCCAGAACGCCACGCCCTTCGTTCTGGCCCTGACGTCGGCGGTGGTCGTCCTCGGGCTTTACCACAGCTCGAATCTGACCATGAACTTCGTCAACCGCTTCGAGTGGCAGCTGCTCTTCCCTGTGGCCGTGGTCGTCCTGGCCCGTCCCCTGCGACGCCCGTCCGAGGCACCCATACCCGAGGCTGCGAGCGATCCGGAGGCCACGTCGGTGGCCGCAGCGGCCTACGCCCCCACGCCCGATCTCCTCGACCGGCTCGGACCCCGACAGCAGGCCGCGGCCTACGTGGCGCGCGACTTCTGGGCCGTCCTGGCCATCCTCGTGGCCACGGTGACTTCGATGACCAACGCGTCGTCGCGCTTCAGCCAGTTGGCAGTCGGGGGGGCGGCGGTCGTGCTGGCCATCGCCGTCGTGGTGCGCTGGGGCTTCGGATCGTTCGAGGCGGCTGTCCTCGCAGCCGTCGCCCTCACCGTGGTCGTCTCATGGGCGCCGGCTACGGAGTGGCTGGGTTGGGCGTCCTACCGGTATCGAATCGGAAATGCCCACCAGGCACTGGGCCGGGCGATCGACGCCCAGCCGTTCGAGGGCACCGTCGCCCTGGCCGACGCCGGGGTCATGCCGTTCAGCCTCCATCAGCCCGTCCTCGATATGGACGGGTTGGCGTACGCCCCCATCCCCCATGGCACGTTCAAGGCCCCGGACCTCGATGCTGCCCACCTCGACGTGGTGGTGGCCCTCTCCCGAAGTCCCGCAGCGGGTAGCGAATGGATCAGCGGCCGGGGCCAGCAGGTCACCTACGCCTACATGGCCGCCCACGGGTTCAAGTCCTTCGTCGGGCCCGCCTACATCTACGGCTACTTCCTCAACGTGTGGGTAAACCCGGCGATCGACCGAGGCCCGCTCGAGCGCGCCGTCCGTGACATCTCGGCCCGGGCGGCCCGACTGAACCTGAGGACCGACGCCGAGGTCCTTCGCCACGGGCTGTTCGACTTCCCGTTCATCTCGAACGGCAACTGACCTCGCCGGCTCGCCTCGCCCAGAGGGGCCCGGCCTACGGGTCTTTCTGACCCTACGAGGCCAGCGGAGACGCCGAGCCGCGCCGCGGGCCGCGGCGGCGCAGGAGGGCGTCGATGGCGTCGGCGGGGACGGGCCTGGAGAAGAGGTACCCCTGGCCCATGTCGCACTTCATCTCGGCCAGGCGTTCGGACTGACCCGGGTACTCGATGCCCTCGGCCACCGTTCGCAGACCGAGAGTCTGGGCCAGCTTCACGATGGCCTGGGCCACGGCCGAGTCCTCCACTCCCCGGGTGACGTCGTCGACGAACGCCTTGTCGATCTTGAGGATGTCGATGGGCATGTCCTTGAGGCGGCTGAACGAGGACCATCCCGTGCCGAAGTCGTCGATGGCGACCTTCACGCCCAGGTCCCTCAGCCGGCGCAGCTTGTCGACCTTGACGTCGAAGTCGCGCATGAACAGGCTCTCGGTGATCTCCAGGGTGATGTTGGACGGCGGGGTGCCGGACGCCTCCAGGACGGCGACGACCTGGTCGACGAAGGCAGGGTCGTCGACCTGGACCGGCGACACGTTGACGGCGATCCCGAGCGACGTGGACCGCGGGAAGCGCTGGCTCCACACCTGCTCCTGGCGGCAGGCCTCGCCCAGGATCCACGCGCCCATGGGCATGATGAGGCCGCTCTCCTCGGCCACGTTGATGAACTCGTAGGGGTAGACGAGGGGGCGGTCGGGCCTGGCCCAACGCACCAGCGCCTCGACACCCACGAGACCGTTGGAGGTCAGGTCGATGATGGGCTGGTAGTGAAGCACCAGCTCGTGGCGTTCGATCGCCTGGCGCAGGTCGGCCTCGAGGTCGAGGCGGCGGGCGACGGCCTCCTGCATCTCCCGCCGGAACACCTGGTATCGGTTCTTCCCGGCGGTCTTGGCCGCGTACATGGCCACGTCGGCGTTGCGCATCAGTGCCTCGGCGTCCTGGCCGGGCTCACTGATAGCGATGCCGACGCTCGCGGTGATCACCACCTCCTTGTCGTGGGCGGTAACCGGCCCGGAGACGGCATCGAGAATTCGCTGGGCGACCATCCCCGCGTCGGAGTCGGAACTGCCCTCGAGCAACACCCCGAACTCGTCGCCGCCCAATCGGGCCGCGGTGTCGCCCGGACGGATCCTGGTGCGCAGGCGTTCGGCCAGCTCCACCAGTACCTCGTCGCCGGCGGCATGACCGAGGCTGTCGTTAATGGTCTTGAAGCCGTCGAGGTCGACGATGAGCACGGCGTGGGGTCGGGCCCCGGGCCGGCGGTTGCGCGCCAAGGCGTGCTCGACATGGTCGCCGAAAAGGGTGCGATTGGCCAGGCGGGTGAGGGGGTCGTGGAGGGCCAGGTGGCGGAGCTCGTCATCCTCGGCCCGGCGCTCGAAGAGGTTCCGGGCGTGGAGCACCACACCCGCCACGTTGGCGTCGTCGAGCAGGTCGACGGCAGCCAGCTCGACCTCCAACCACCGACCCTGGACGTGGGAGAACCGGATCTCCGAGGCGCCGCGTGCCCGGATGGCCGGGCCGGCCGAATCCGTAAGGATTTCGAGCAGCTTGGACCGGTCGTCGGGGTGCACGAGACCGGCGATGGGTACCCCGGCCAGCCACTCGGCCGGGCGCCCGAGCATCTCGGTGGCCACCGGGCTGGCGTAACGCAGGAGCCAACGCACGTCGCCCTCGCCGTCGTCGACGGGACCGACCACGAGCACGAGGTCCGGGTCGTGCTCGACCACGGCGGCAGCCATCAGCGTCGGCCGACTGCGGTCGAGCTCCGCGGCCATCGCGTTCATGGCCACGGCAAGGTCGCCCAACTCGCCGTCGGCGGAGGGGTCGAGGCGGATTCCCAGCTCGCCCGCGTCCACCCGGCGGGCGGCCCGCTGGGCAGTTCGGATAGGCCGCACCAGTTTTCGGTCGAGCTGGACGGCGGCCGCCACCGCCAGCATCAGCGCCCCGATGAGACCGCCGGCAACTGCGAGACGGGCCCGGCCGAACTGGCCGATGGCCTCGTTCAGGTCGCTCGTGGCCAAGCCGGCCTCCCGCCCTGGCATCGGGTGCTCGATGGCCTGGCGGGCCCGACCGACTCGGTGCTCGGCACCCCGGTAGAAGAGAAGGGCAGCGCAGGTGAGGACGATGAGGGCCAGCAGGGGCGGCACCAGGACGAGGACCAGGCTCGTACGCAACGAACGCCGAGGCCCCCCGCGGATGTCGGTGTTTCCGGGCTCGGAGTGGGCCCACAAGTGCGTCGGCATCGGGGCCTCGGGGCGGTTATCAGCCATGGTGGACCGACTGCACCCTCCACCGCGGGCCGGACTGCACCCCTGGCATCACCAGGCCAACGATACGGGCATGGCGCCCGCTGCGCTGCCGGACGGGGCCGATCGGCGCGAACGGCCGCCGGGACTGCGGCTAGGTCGCCTACGAAAGGCGGGCGCGCAGCGCCGCGGTGACCGCCCGGCCGTCGGCTCGGCCGCCCGTAGCTGCCATCACCTTGCCCACGAAGAAGCCGATGAGCTTCGGGTCGCCTCCTGCGTAGCGCTCCCACTGAGCCGGGTGGGCCGACACGGCGGCATCCACGGCCGCCTCCAAAGCATCGTCGGCCATGGCCTCGAAACCGAGGCCGGCGGCGATCTCGGCGGGGTCGCCGCCGTTGGCCAGCAACTCCGCCAGCACCGCCTTGGCCTGGGTCGCCGTCACCCGCCTCTCCGATTCCATGCCCAGGAGGGCGGTGAAGGCGACGGGATCGAGGAGGAGGCCGGCCGCGAGGTCGGCGGCCACCTCGTTGGTCGCCCGGGCCAGGGCGAGTCGCGGGTCGGCGCCACGGTCGATCGCCGCCTCGACCAAGCGGTCGAGGCCCTGCTCGACCACGAGGGCTACGTCGGCGGGCGCCACCCCGGCCTTGGTCGCCAGAGCGGCCCGGCGCGCCGCCGGCAGACTGGGCAGGTCGGCGGCGACCGCCGCGACCCATGCCGGGTCAGGGTCGAGCGCCACCAGGTCGGGCTCGGGAAAATAGCGGTAGTCGAACGCCTCCTCCTTGGAACGCATCGACGAGGTGGCGCCGGTGTCCTCGTTCCAGTGCCGGGTCTCCTGCACCACCCTGCCCCCGGCCTCCAACAGGGCCACCTGCCGGGCGCGCTCGTGGTCGACGGCACGCCGCAGCGAACGCACGGAGTTGAGGTTCTTGATCTCGGCGCGGGTCCCGAGCTCGGTGGCGCCCGCCGGTCTGACCGACACGTTGGCGTCGATGCGCAGCGAACCCTCCTCCATCCGGGCATCGGACGCACCCGTGGCCACGAGGATGGCCCGGAGCTCGTTCACATACGCCTGAGCGTGCTCGGCCGAACGGATGTCGGGTTCGCTCACGATCTCCACCAGGGGGACCCCGGCCCGGTTGTAGTCGACGAGGGAGTGATCGGCGCCCTGGATCCGGCCGCTTCCGCCCACATGGGTGCTCTTGCCCGTGTCCTCCTCCATGTGGGCGCGGGTCACTCCGATGCGGGTGCCGTCAGGCAGGTCGAGCCAGCCTCCCGCGTTGAGGGGCTGGTCGTACTGGCTGACCTGGTAGTCCTTGGGCATGTCCGGATAGAAGTAGTTCTTGCGGGCGAAGACCGAGGGTCGAACCTCGCTGTGCAGAGCGGTCCCGACCCGCATGGCCAGCTCCACCGCCTGGCGGTTGAGCACCGGCAGCGATCCGGGAAGGCCGAGGCACACCGGGCACACATTGGTGTTGGGTTCGTCGCCGAAGGCATTGGGGCAGCCGCAGAACAACTTGGTGGCGGTGGCCAGCTCGCAGTGAACCTCCAGGCCCACGACCGTCTCCCAGCCGTCACCGTCACCCGCCTCAGGGGGCCGCTCGGACCCGGCGGTCACGTCCGGCTCCGTTCGAGGGCGCCGGCGGCGCGGAACATGGCGTGCTCGGCCAAGGCCGGCGCGAGGACCTGCACTCCCACGGGCATGCCGTCGTCGCCGGTGCCGTAGGGGACCGAGACGGCGGGATGGCCGGCCAGGTTGGACGGGATGGTGCAGACATCGGACAGGTACATGGTGAGGGGATCGTCGGTCTTGGCCCCGAGGGCGAAGGCCGTGGTGGGGGCGGTGGGCGACAGCAGCAGGTCGTGGTCGGCGTAGGCAGCCTCGAAGTCGCGGATGATGAGAGTACGCACGCGTTGGGCCTGCCCGTAGTACGCGTCGTAGTAGCCGGCCGAGAGGGCGTAGGTGCCGAGCATGATGCGGCGCTTGACCTCGTTGCCGAACCCCGCCGAGCGCGTGAGGTGGTTCATCTCGGTCACATCGGAACCGTCGACGCGCAGGCCATAGCGAACGCCGTCGTACCGGGCCAGGTTGGACGAGGCCTCGGCCGGCGCCAGCAGGTAGTAGGCCGCCAGCCCGTGGGTGGCCGCTGGTACCGACACCTCGTCGAGCTTGGCTCCGGCCGCCTCCAGGGCCCGCACCGCCTCGTCGAGGCGGGCAGCCACATCGGCGTCAGCGCCCTCCGCCAGCTCGGTGACGACGCCGACGCGGAGCCCGTCGACACCTTGGTCGACAGCGGCGCGCAGGTAGAGAATCGCCGGGTCCGGGATCGACGTGGAATCGGCCGGGTCGTGGCCGCCGATCACCTCGAGGAGGAGCGCGGCGTCGCCGACAGTGGCGGCCAGCGGGCCGACTTGGTCGAGCGAGGAGGCGAAGGCGATCAGGCCGTAACGCGAGACCATCCCGTAGGTGGGCTTGGCGCCGACGACCCCGCAGAGGGCAGCGGGCTGGCGGATGGAGCCACCGGTGTCGGAGCCCAGGGCGAGCGGAGCGAAACCGGCGGCTACCGCCGCAGCACTGCCGCCGCTCGAGCCACCGGGCACCCGGGTGAGGTCGTGGGGGTTCCGAGTGGGTCCGAAGGCCGAGTTCTCGGTGGACGATCCCATAGCGAACTCGTCGAGGTTGGTCTTGCCGACGACCACCCCGCCGGCCGAAGCCAGGCGGGACACGACGGTGGCGTCGTAGGGCGGGGCCCAGTGCTCGAGGATCCGCGACGAGCAGGTAGTCGGGATGCCCCGGGTGCAGAGGTTGTCCTTGACGGCCACGGGGACACCGGCCAGCGGCCCGGGGTCACCGCCGGCGGCGACGACTTCGTCGACCCTGACCGCGGCGGCTCGGGCCTCGTCGGCGAGCACAGTGTTGAAGGTATGAAGCTCAGGCTCGCGTTCGGCGATACGGGCGAGGTGCTCGTCGACCACGTCGACTGCGGTGCGCCGGCCCGAACGGACGGCCAGGGCGATCTCCGACGCCGAGTGGTGTCCGTTCGAGGCGTCGCGCATCCCCTTCGGAGGGCCGCTCCGGCCCGGCATCAGGGGGCCTCACCGAGGATCCGGGGGACACGGAAGCGCCCGTCTTCGACCGCCGGCGCCTGGGCGAGCACTTCGTCGCGGTCGAGGCCGGCGACGACGGTGTCCTCGCGGAGGACGTTGACCAGCGGAAGCGGATGGGCGGTGGGCGGCACGCCCGCGGTGTCGAGGGCCGCCACATCGGCCGCGTGGTCGAGCACGGCGCCCAGCTGGAGGGTGAACCGGTCGAGCTCGTCGTCGGTGAGGCGGAGCCGGGCGAGCGCCGCCACGTGGGCCACGTCCTGGCGGGAGATCCGGTCGGTCACCCGACGATCGTAGGGGGTCGGCCCGACTCTTCCGCCCGAGGCTCGTCGTGCCGCCGCCGATCCACCACCAAGGTGGCGAACTCCACGGTGCGGCGCTCGATCTCGTCGCCGTCGAAGTCGAGGGTGGCGGCGTGGAAGCTGTGCTCGAGCGACACCCGCTCGACCGGTCCCGTGACGCCGTCGGCCAGGACGTCGCTCGACACCGGCGGGACCACGTGGTCGACGCGACTGGTCATCACCAGGACCGGGCACGTGACCCGGCCCAGGCGCGGCGCGAGCCGGTCGAGGGCCTGGCAGAGCGAAAGCAGAGGCGTGATGGGCGTCCCGCCATAGCCCACCTCACGCGAACCCGGGAGGGCGATGTCGCTCCCGATGCCGGGGATCCAGGTCTCGCCGGCAACAAGGAGCCCCCGGAGGAGGTCCTGGAAGGATGCCGCCGGTGGGTCGATGTAGGGGTTGACGACGACGATGCCGGTGATCTCGGGGTGATCGGCGGCCAGCGCCACCGCCAGGGTTCCGCCCATGGAAAGCCCGACGACCACCACGGGATCGCCGCCCGCCGCCAGCTCGGCCCAGGCGTCCTCCGCAGCCGCCCGCCAGTCGTCCCACCCCGTGGCCTGGATGTCGTCGGGCGACGTCCCGTGACCCGGCAGCAACGGCGCATGGACAGCCAGACCCGCCTCGGCCAGGGCCCGGGCCACCCCTCGCACCGAGTGTGGGCTCCCGGTGAACCCGTGCAGCACCAAGGCGCCCGCCCCACGCCCGTCGCCGTCGGCCCGGAAGGGCTCGGCACCCGGCATGAGAGGGCCGCTCGGGCCCGGCATCCCGCTCAGAGGGCCGCTCGGGCCCGGCATCCCGCTCAGAGGGCCGCTCGGGCCCGGCATCCCGCTCAGAGGCGCCGGTTCAGTCGGCACGGGTCCTGCTGGCGCGCTCGGCCATCGCCTGGTTGACGAGAATGGCGGCAGAGACCCCGGCCACGGCGTCGGCCAGAGCCATCGTGTCGACGGGCACGCCGTAGTCGCCCAACGCGGCGATCGTGGCGTCGAGCTCGGAGCCGGCCGCCAGCTCGGGCACCACCGCCAGCGCCAGCGGCCAGCCGAACTCCGCCCGCCACCCGGACGCGTCGTCGACAACCCGCCCCCACAGGGCCACCCGCCCCACGGCAACAGCACCGGCCGGCAGGCACAGTCCGTGCTCGCGGAGGTTCTCCAGGTCGCGTGAGCCGTAGATCCCGCACTCGCATCCGGAGTCGGGGGCCCGGTGGCCGGCCCCGTCGCACCGGGCCGACAGCACCTGGCCGGGCTTCCACTCGATGTGGCGCTGGGTCACCGATCGCAGCCGCCCCGCCCTCACCTGCCAGTAGCGCCAGCCCACGACGGCGTCGTCACGGGCGACAGTGATCAGCCCTTGCCCTCCTCGGGCAACGTCCACTGGCCCGTCTCGGGGAACCGGGGGTCGTACGTGCAGTACGAGTCGGGATCCGGGTGCCACAGCTCCGACGCCTTGTCGGCGCAGTCGGGGTGGAACGTCATCGCCGAGGGGCACATGGCGCCGCTCACCGTCAGCTCGGCCTTCACCGCCACCTCGGGTGGAACAACCTGACCACACGCATCACACAACTCCCCCAACACGATCTCGGCGGAGGCGGTCCTGTCGACGTTGGTGCCCGAGGCTTCCACGCCCACAAGTTTACGCCCCTCGCACCCTGACGGTGGAAGGCGACCCGACACCCGCTACCCTCGCTGGCGATGGCCACCTACCCCTTTCTCTCCGACGACTGGATCACCGAAGCCCGCAATATCCGTGAGGAACTGCGCAGCTCGGAGCAGCCCGTCGCCAATCCTGTGCGCATGAACCAGGTGATCACCGATGTCCCCTTCGGTGAAGGCACGATCAATGCCCACATCGACACCAGCTCCGGGGGGCTCGACATGGACCTCGGCCATCTGGAGGTGGCCGATGTCACCGTCAGCCTCGATTACGAGACAGCCAAGGCCGTGTTCGTCGACGGCACGCGGGAGGCGGGGATGCAAGCGTTCATGGCGGGCAAGGTGCGGGTGCAGGGTGACCTGACCAAGCTCATCGTGGCCCTTCAGGAGCAGGCGTCGCCGCTGACCCCCGACGCTGTGCTGATCGCCACCCGCATCAAGGAGATTACCAAGTAACACCTGCCGTTCACACGGACAGACGAGGGACGGATGCGGGGGCGGCTAGAGGATGAACAGGCTGACGCTGTCGCCGCTTTTCACCTTCGTACCCGATCCAGGGGTGGAAAGGAACACGCGACCCCCGGGAGGCCCGTAGACGCCGCCCTTCTTGAGCCCGGCGGCCTCCAACTTGGCCGCGGCGTCGGCGACCGTGAGGCCCCGCAGTTCGGGAACGGTGGGCTGGCCTTGAGAGACCACGACCGTGACCGTCGACCCCCGCTCGACGCTCGTGCCGGCGGCCGGTTTGGTGCCGGCCACCTGCCCGGCGGGAACGCTGTCGCTGTAGTCGTCGGCCCGAGCCACGTCGAGACCGACTTGGGCCAAGGCGGCGGAGGCGGCGGAGAAGCTCTGGCCGGCGACGCTGGGGACCTCCCGGAGGGCGGGTCCCGACGACACGGTGAGGGCGATCTTGGCACCCGTCGGCGCCATGCCCGACTTGGGGTTGAAATCGAGGAGTGAACCGGCGGGGACGACCTCGTCGTTGACCTCGGAGACGTCGCCTACGACGAAGCCGGCCTTGGTGATGGCCTCTTCCGCGGCGGCCCGATCGAGGTTGACCAGGTTGGGCACGGGGATGGGCTGGGGCCCACTCGACACGGTGAGGGTCACGGCCCGTCCCTCCTTCAGGGTCCGGCCCGGTCGGGCGTCGGGGCTCTGGTCGGTGACCTGTCCGGCCGTGGTGCCGTTGACGAAGGGACGCCGGAACTCCACCTTGAACTTGAGGGCCCGAAGTTCGGCTGTGGCCTCGGCCTCCGATCGGTTGACCTCGTTGGGGACGGGATGGCTCGGCAGGCGCGACTGGATGACGGCGTAGGCCCCGCCCGCGCCCCCGAGGGCCAGGATCAGGATCACCACCGCCACGATCGGCCACCGGCGCCGGTGGCGGCGGCCGGCCCGGGACAACGAGGGTGGCGCGGCTGGAGGAGGAACGGGCGCCGGCCGAAGGGCGGTCGACGGGACCGGTGCGGCCGTCGGCGACGGGATCACCGGCAGCAACGGGATCACCGGCATGGACAGCGTCGTGTCGCCCGCAGCCAGGCCGACGGTGCCCGACGGCGGCACCGGCAAACCGATCTCGGTGGGATCGGCATCGAGGCGGGCAAGGGTGTCGTCGAGAGCGGCGATACCGGCCAGCGGGAGGGGGCCCGGAGCAGGCAGGTCGTTGGCTGTGGCTTGGAGGGCGGCGCCCAGGGCCATGGCGTCGAGCCGCTCGGCCGCGTCGGGACGGCCGGCACGAGCCACGATGGGGCCGAGGGGACCGAGCTCGGGCGCAACGGGGATGGGCTGCTCGAGACGGCCCATGAGCGTGCCCACGGTGGTGTCGGCGACGAACGGGACCCGACCGGTGACGGCCTCGTAGAGCACGATGGCCAGCGAGTAGACGTCGGCCTTGCCGTCGAGGCGGGCCCCGCGAACCTGCTCGGGCGACGCATACCTGGCGGTACCGAGCAGGGTGCCGGAAGGTTCGGTCCAGGCCGCCTCGGCTAGGGCGCGTGCCAGGCCGAAGTCGGCGATGCGCAGGCGCCCCTCGTCGTCGAACAGGAGGTTGGCAGGCTTGATGTCGCGATGGACCAGGCCCCGCCGACTGGCGTAGTCGAGGGCGCGCGCCGCCTCGAGCCCGACCATGAGGGCCTGCGACGGGGTCAGGCGGGTGCCATTGTCGAGGATGCTGCGGAGACTTCCGCCGCCCAGGAACTCGCAGACCAGGAACGGCCCGTCGGCCTCCTCACCCCAGTCGTAGACGGCCATGACGTTGGCGTGGTTGAGGCCGGCCGCGGCACGGGCCTCGGCCCGGAATCGACGGAGGAAGCCCTCGTCGTCGGCCAGCGCGGGGTGGAGGATCTTGACCGCGACGCGACGGCGGAGCTTGACGTCGTCGGCCAGGTAGACGTGGGCCGAGGCACCGGTGCCGATGGGGGCAAGGAGCCGGTAACGCCCTCCGAGAACTCTTCCGATGTACTCCGCCAACCGCGTCGTTGCCAAGTTCTCCTTCCCCGTGCCGGGCCCGTGCCCTGCTCGCCGTAGATGGCTCCCCCCACCCATGCGGCTTCTGTAGATACCGAGGGTACCGTGCCTGCGCGCCGTTCTTGTGGCACTGCATCCACCTACCCGGCGGTCGCGGGGGATGATGGCGGGATGAAGCGCCATCCCATCCCCGCCTCCCGGCGACCGCTGGGTGAGCGAATCGTCATGGCCGTGATCGTGGCCGCTGCCATCGGTGGCCTGGTCTGGGTGGCCACTGCCGACCAGGCGACCGACATCCCGGCACTGCCGTCGGCCATCGAGGCGGTCTCGCCCCAGGGGGGCGACCTCGACCTGCGCCAGGCCACCATCGCCGCCGACCTGGGCCCCGGCTACACGGGCTATCTCCTGTTCGACGGAGCCGAGGTCCCCGACGACGACCTCCAGCACGTCGACGCGCTGAACCAGGTGATCCTCAAGCCCAAGCCCGAGAGCGACTATCTCCAGCTGGCTCCCGGCAACCATTGTGCGACGGTGGTCTACCGCAAGTTCGGCGAGCCGCTCGAGGTGTCGGAGTCCTACCGCTGGTGCTTCGTCCTGCATTGACCCCCGGCTCCGTGCCCGAAGGGAATGCCGGCTCCGTGCCTGAACGGAATGATCGCCCGGGCTGTGTCTTCTGCCAGGTGATCGCCGGCGACTCACCGGCCAACGTGGTGCTCGCCGAAGCCGATGTGGTCGCCTTCCTCGACGTGCGCCCCCTCTTCCCCGGTCATTGCCTGCTCATGCCCCGAGCCCATCACGAGACGCTCGGCGACCTGCCCGACGAGCTGGTGCCGCCTCTCTTCGGGGCGGCCCGCCGCCTGGCCCAGGCCGTGGAAGACGCCATGGACGCCCACGGGTCGTTCGTGGCCCTGAACAACCGGGTGAGCCAGAGCGTGGCTCACCTGCACGTGCACGTCGTGCCCCGCCGGCGCAAGGACGGGCTCCGCGGCTTCTTCTGGCCCCGGCAACGCTACGAGTCCCCCAACCAGGCCGCCGAGGTGGCCGCCTCCATCCGGGCCGCCCTCCCGCTCCCGCCGACCGGTGACAATGACACTGGCTACTAGGGCAGGCGCTGGACCAGGGCCATCTTCCACTCGTCGGCCAGGGCGGGCAAGGCCAGGAGGGCCTCGATCACGTCGTCGGGCACACCGCTGTTGGGGCTGGCCGCCTCATGGGCCAGGCGTACCGACGCCAGGGCGGGGTGGCGTTCGGCCACGGTGATGGGGCCCCCCACCGGGACCCGCCCGGGCTCGAGCACCCGGAGGTACCACCCGGTACGGCCGTTGGCGCGCATGCGCTTCTGGATGTCGCCCCGGCCCCGGTACATGACCAGCTTGTAACAGGGCCAACGGGGCTGGCACACCTCGAGCACGGCGTCGCCCCACTCCCAACGGTCACCGATGCGAACGTCGTCCTCGGTCCAGCCCAAGGTCGAGAGGTTCTCCCCGAAGGCGGCCGGGCCCAACTGATCGCCAAGCTCGGCACTCCAGGGGTCGAGGTGCTCGGACGGGTAGGCGTACACGGCCTTGTCGCGTCCGCCGTGGACCTCGGTATCGGCCTGGCCATCGCCCTCGAGGTTCACCCGATCGAGCCGGATCTCGTCGACGAGGACCGGGACCTTGGCGATCCCGCTCATGACCGGCTTGCCCCGGTGCTCGCCCAGGTACTTCGGCACCGAGACGTTCACCGAGACCAGCCCCACGAGCCCGGCGTCGGGCCCCACCGCCCCGCTCAAGGCTCTCCCGTCTCGAGCATGCGGAGGAAGCCCTCCTCGTCGATCACGGGCACTCCGTACTCGGCGGCCTTGGCCACCTTGGCTGCGCCTGGTTCGGCTCCCGCCACCAGCCACGTGGTCTTGCGGGAGACGCTTCCGGGCGACGCCCCGCCCCTGGCCTTGATGGCATCGGCGGCGGCTTCGCGCGACATCGACTCCAAGGTGCCGGTCACGACCACCGCCCTCCCCCCCAGCGTGCGGGGCAGCTCGGCCTCGCCCCGTCGGGTGCCCTCGAAGTTCAGACCGGCGCGTCGCAACCGGTCGACGACGTCTCGGTTGGTGTCGAGGGCGAAGAACTCCGCCACGCTGTGGGCGATCGTCGGCCCGACTCCCTCCACGGCAGCGAGTTCGTCCTCGGTTGCCGCCACGATGCGGTCGAGGTGGCCCATGGCCCCGGCCAGGACCTCGGCACCCCGGCCCCCGAGGTGGCGGATGCTCAGCCCGATGAGGAGGTTGGCCAGGGGACGGGACTTCGATTCCTCGATGGCCGCGAGCAGGTTGCGTACCGACAGATCGGCATATCCCTCGAGGGCAATGAGGTGGTCGTAGGTGAGCGAGTAGATGTCGGCGGGATCGTGGAGCAGTCCTGCATCGATGAACGCCGTGACCCGCTTCTCCCCCAGGCCCTCGATGTCCATGGCCCCCCGGCTGGCGAAGTGGCCGATGCGTCCGGCCCGCTGGGCGGGGCAGTCGACGTTGGTACAGAACGTGTCGCTCTCACCCTCGACGCGCACCAGCGGCTCACCGCAGACGGGACACGTCTCGGGGAAGAGCCATTCGGCCAGACCGGACGGGCGTTTCGACAGCACCGGCCCGATCACCTCGGGGATGACGTCACCGGCCTTGCGGACGAACACCGTGTCGCCGGGCCGAACGTCCTTCTTCTTCACCTGGTCCTGGTTGTGCAACGTGGCCAGCTGGACCGTCGAACCGCTGACCTGTACCGGCTCGAGCGTGGCGAACGGCGTGGCCTTGCCCGTACGTCCGATGGACACCATGACGTCGGTGAGGACAGTGGTGGCCTGCTCGGCGGGAAACTTGTAGGCGATCGCCCACCGGGGCGACTTTGAGGTCGCCCCCAGCTCCATCCGCTGAGCCAGGTCGTCGACCTTGACCACGGCGCCGTCGATCTCGTAGTTCAGGTCGTGGCGGTGCTCGAGCCAATGCCGGCAGAAGTCGTCGACCTCGGTCATGGTGGTGACCCGGCGGACCTCGGGATTGACCGGGAGGCCGGCCTCGCCGAGGAAGTCGAGGGTCTCGGAGTGCCGACGGAATCGGGGGGCGCAGTCGCCGGTGACCTCACCGAGTTGGTAGGCGAAGAACGACAGCTCACGACTGGCCGTCACCTTGGGGTCCTTCTGGCGCAGTGACCCGGCTGCGGCGTTCCGGGGGTTGGCGAACAGGCGGGCCCCGGCCTGTCCTTGGCGCTCGTTGAGGTCCTCGAAGGCCGAGAGCGGCATGTAGACCTCGCCCCGCACCTCCAGCACGGCCGGTGTCCGCTCCGCCGGCAGGCTCAGGCGCTCGGGCACGACGGCGATCGTCCGCACATTCTGGGTGACGTCCTCGCCCACCACCCCGTTGCCACGGGTCGCGGCCCGCACGTAGCGCCCGTCCTCGTAGAGCAGGGAGATGGCGATGCCGTCGATCTTGAGCTCGCACACGAAATCGACGTCGCCGTCGATGTAGCGCTCCATGCGCCTGCCCCACGCCACCAGCTCCTCGAAGGAGAAGGCGTTGTCGAGCGACATCATGGGCATGCGGTGATGGACCGGGGAAAATGCCATCGAGACAGACCCCCCCACCTTCTGGGTGGGTGAGTCGGCCGTGACCAGCTCGGGGTGGGCCTCCTCGATCGACCGCAGCTCGCGCGCCAGGGCGTCGAACTCGAAGTCGGAGAGCTCGGGGTCGTCGAGGTCGTAGTAGCGGTGGCTGTGGAACTCGATCAGCCGGCGCAGCTCGTCGGCCCGGGCGGTGAGCTTCGTGGATTCGGGCACCGCCGGAGGTTATCGCCGGGACTCGTGGATCCGGCCGGTCCGTCCTACGAGCAGGCGGGCCGTAGCATGCCGACCCGTGGCTGCCGGGAGAAAGAGTGGATCGGCCTCGCCCGAGGTGGGCGCGTCGGGCATCGGTGCTGTCTCTCGCTTCGTGCCGTGGTTGGTGGGCGGGTTGTGGGCTGCGCTCCCGTTCACCGCGGGACCGGCACTGGCCCAGGCGCTCGACGGGACCAGTGGGCCGGTCCGCCTGGTGACCTCCGCCGGGCTCTGGGCGGGGTGGGCCATGGGCATGGTGGCCGCGGCCCTTCCCCACCCGGTCGCCCTCACCGCCCTGCGCATGCTGGCTCCCGCCGGGGTCGCCGTCGCTGTCGCCGCCGCGGTAGGCGGCCACGGGTCGCCCCTCGCCGTCGGTTGGACTGTCGTGGCCCTGGCGTGGGTGTTCTCCCCCGCGGTGGGTGCCCGCTGTGTGAACGGCCCCGCCTACCCGAACGAGCGCCGCTACCTGCTGAGGATCCCGGGGCCTCTCTTGTTCGGCCCCCTCGCGCTTGCCTGGGCCGTGGCCGTTGCCGCCGCCTGCGGCGGCCCCCTTCTGCTCGCCGCCCGTCAGTGGATCCCGGGCGCGCTGTGCGTGATCTTGGGCGTGCCGGTAACCGTGGTGCTGGTCCGCTCGATCCACAACTTGTCGCGGCGCTGGGCGGTGTTCGTGCCCGCCGGCTTCGTGCTCCACGACCCCCTGGCCCTGGTCGACCCGGTCCTGTTCACCCGCCGGACGGTGACCACACTTCGGCCGGCCGCCCTCGGCGAAGGCCTAGACCTCACCCAGGGTTCGCCCGGCCTGGCCCTGGAGCTCGTCCTCGCCGAACCCGTGCCGCTCACCCTCATGAAGGCGGGCCGCCGCCAGGGCCGGGCAGAGTCGGCCGCCCGCGTGGTCTTCACCCCCACCCGCCCGGGAGCGGTGATCGACGAGGCCCGCACCCGCCGCATCCACGTCGGCTGAACCACTCTCAGACGGCGATTCCGCCGCCGAGCACCTCGTCGCCGCGATAGACGACGACGCTCTGGCCGGGGGCAACCCGGCGGTGGAGCGTGGAGAACCGGACTGTTGTCGCGTCGATCTCGGCCGCCACGGGCCGGCCATGAGCGCTGCACTGCACGGCGACGGTGCCAGTTGCCGGCCCGTCGTGCCAGACCAGGTCGACCAGCTCGACCAGCTCGGTCAACAGCTCGTCGGCTCCACCGGCGACCACCGTGGCCGACACCGGGTCGACGGACAGCGCATAGCGCCTCTCGCCCCCCCCGCCACCCATGCCTCGGCGTTGTCCGACGGTGACCAGCTCGACGGCATCGACCCGGCCCACTTCGACACCCGATGTGTCGACCACCCGGCCGGGGTGCAAGCCGATGCGGGGCCCCAGAAAGGCTGACCGTCCACCCGTGGCGGTGACGAAACACACGTCCTGGCTGTCGGGCTTGTCGGCGGTGCGTAGGCCCAGAGCCCGGGCCCGGTCACGTACCTCCGCCTTGGTGAGTTCGCCCACGGGGAAGAGGCAGCGGGCCAGTTGGTCGGGCCCGACCATATGGAGGACGTAGGACTGGTCCTTGGCGCCATCGGTCCCCCGGAGCAGGCGCGGCCGGCTGCCGTGGTGGGCCACCCGGGCATGGTGGCCCGTGGCCAGGGCGTCGAACCCGAGCTGGGACGCCCGGGCCAGGAGGCGGCCGAACTTGAGATGGCGGTTGCACTCGATGCAGGGGTTCGGCGTGCGCCCGGCGGCGTGGGCGGCGGCATAGGGCGCCACGACCTGCTCGTCGAAGTCGTCTGTGAAGCTGAACACCCAGTGGTCGATCCCCAGCTGCTGGGCCACGCGGCGGGCGTCCTCAACGTCGGCCACCGAGCAACAGCCCGAGTCCGACGCCCCACCCCACAGCTTCAGGGTGACGCCCACCACGTCGTGGCCCTGCTCGAGGAGGAGGGCCGCAGCCACCGACGAGTCGACCCCGCCCGACATGGCGGCCAGGACACGCATCAGGCTGTTTCCCGGAGCCGGGCGACGGCCGCAGGCACGGCGGCGAGAGCCAGGTCGATGTCGGCATCGGTGGTCGTGGCCCCGAGGGAGAGGCGTAGCGACCCGAGCGCCCGGTCGCGGTCGAGCCCCATGGCCACGAGCACGTGCGATGCCTCCATGGCCCCACTGGTGCAGGCGGACCCCGCCGACGCGCACACGCCGGCGCCGTCGAGCAGCACCAGGAGAGACTCGGACTCGACACCGGCGAACGACAGATGGGCGTTGCCGGCCACCTTGGTGGCCCGGGAGGGCGCCGGGCCCGAGCCTGGGGCAATGCCGGTTTCCAAGCTGTCGGGCACGGCCGCCAGCAGGCCGTCGACCAGACGGTCGCGAAGGGCACCGATGCGCCGGACCGTGGCGTCGCGCTCGGCGACGGTGGCCTGCATGGCCGCAGCCATGCCCACGATGCCGGCCACGTTGTGGGTGCCACTGCGCCGATCCCGCTCCTGCCCACCCCCGTGGAAGATGGGGGCCACCTTCACGCCGTCGCGCACCACGAGCGCCCCGACCCCCTTCGGGCCCCCGAACTTGTGGGCGCTCACTGCCACGAGGTCGACCAGCGCGCCCAGGGTTGCCACGTCGAGCCAACTGAACGCCTGGACGGCATCGGTGTGGACGACGGCGTCGGGAGCCCGTTCGCGCACGAGCGCGACCACGTCGGCCAGCGGCTGGATGGTGCCCACCTCGTTGTTGACCAGCATCACCGAGACGACGGTGACACCGGGGTCGAGGAGTCCGGCCAGCCGTTCGAGATCGACCACCCCTGCGGGCGTCACCGGTGCCACCCGGCCACCGAGAGCGGCACAGGTGTGGAGGACAGCATGATGCTCCACCGCGCTGCTCACGACCACGCCGGGGGCGACCCGATGGCGCCCGGTGATGGCGAGGTTGTCGGCCTCGGTGCCCCCCGCGGTGAACACGACTTCGCCGGGAAGGGCGCCCAGGCAGGATGCCACTACGTCGCGGGCCTCCTCCAGCGCCTTGTTGGCCTCTCTCGCCACGGCGTGCGAGCCCGACGGGTTGCCGAAGCGGTGGAAGAGGAACGGCAGCATGGCCTCGACGGCCTGGGGATGCATGGGCGTCGTTGCGGCGTGGTCGAGGTACGCGGTCACGTCGAAAGGTTAGGCCGGGGCCGAACCCTTCGTTCCGGTCGGAACGGCCGGGACCCCCTCGGCCGGTAGGGTCGGGCGGATGAAGGGCGTGATCCTCGCAGGCGGCAGCGGCACCCGTCTGCACCCGCTCACGCAGATCACCAACAAGCACCTGCTCCCCATCTACGACCGGCCCATGATCAGCTATTCGATCGAGGCCCTGGTCAAGGCCGGCGTCAACGAGATCATGGTGGTCACGGGCGGCACCCACGCAGGAGAGTTCCTGCGCCTGCTCGGCAGCGGGCACGAGCACGCCATCGACCGGCTCGTCTACGCCTACCAGGAACGCCCGGGCGGCATCGCCGAGGCCCTGGGCCTGGCCCGGCACTTCGTCGAGAACGACTCACTCGTGGTGATGCTGGCCGACAACATCGTCGGAGGGTCCCTGGCGCCGGCAGTCGCCAACTTCGAGGCGCAGAAGGAAGGGGCCCGGGTACTGCTCTCCAAGGTCGACGATGCGTCGCACCTGTGCCACCTCGGCGTCCCCCGGTTCGACGACGAGGGCCGCATCGCCAACATCGTGGAGAAGCCGAGCGACCCGCCCAGCCCCTTCGCCGTCACCGGCATCTATTTCTACGATCAGCGCGTCTTCGAGGTGATCCCCACCCTGGAACCGTCGGGTCGGGGTGAGCTGGAGATCACCGACGTCAACAACTGGTTCGTCTCCGAGGGCCTCATGGAGTGGGAGGTTCTCGAGGGGTTCTGGGGCGATGCCGGCGAGTCGATCGACGACTACCACGCCGTGAACGATTTCGTCCGGGCCCACGGGGCCAACAAGGCCTGACCGCTCTCACTCGGGAGGGGCGAAGCCGGCGTCGCCGGGTGTGTCGGCGACAGGGCCGGATGGCACAGGTTCTTGGGGGGGAACCGGGCCAGGTGGCGGTGGCGACGATGCCCACGGTGAGACCTCGACCGCGTCGAAACCCGGTGGCGGCGGGGGCGGCCGTCGTGACCAGCCGGTCCGGCCGGTCTGGTACACGGCGGCGACACAGGCCAACCACGGCTCCGCCGACACGCCGGGTGGCGGGGCCGGGCGTACCCGGGCGGCCACGGGCGTAGCGACCTGTTCGGACAGCCACCAGCGCACCCGGGGCGGCAGGGTCGTCGCCCGTACCAGAAAGGTGCGTATCGCCGCGTAGTCGTCGGAGGTGACCGCGGCCACGTCGAGGGTGGCGGCGTAGGGCTCCAATCCGTATGGGACGGTGAACGTCGTCGGTGTCGGCGCCTTCAGTCCCGACCGCTCCCGCAGCACGAGGGTGCCGGCGACGAGGTCGCCCAGGCGTTGGTGGCGCGGGGTGACGATGATGCTCACCACGGCGACGGCACCGCCGGTGATCCCGAACTCGACCAGGCCCAGGGCGGTACGAATGGCGGCGTGGCGGAACCGCACCGGTGCCCCCTCGACGGTGACCACCCGCAGGCCCAGGGCGGCCTTGCCCAGGGTGCGCCCCCGCCACAGGGTCTCGCAGGCCACGGGGTAGCCGAAGATCAGCCCGCCGTAGAGCAGGATGAAACCAGCGATCACCCACCCCACGCCCAGGTTCACACCCCGCAGGGCGGCGAAGAACCCGAACGACAACAGGCCCCCGACGAGGGTGATCACCAACCAGTCGATGACGAACCCGAACAGGCGCGAGCCCACGTTGGCCGGGTCCAGTTCTAGGGCCACCGCCTCGGGCGTGACCATCGTCGTACCCGCCGCCCCGCGGCGCGGGCCCTGCGACGCCGGGTCGGTCACCGGCATACCGTAGGGGAGACGATGGACGTCGACCGGTTCCTCCTCGCCAACCAGCCGACGTGGGTGCGGCTCGACGAGCTCACAGCTCGCGCCGGACGCGGCGTGCGCCGGCTGTCGGCATCCGAGCTCGACGAGCTGGTGGTGCTCTACCAACGGGTTTCGACCCATTTGTCCTACGCCCAGACCTACTACCGCGACCCGGCCCTCACCGCCGTGCTCAGCCGTCGGGTGGCTCGGGCGGCGGCCGTGGTCTACGGCGTCCGGCCCCGCACGTGGCGGGCTCTCGGCCGGTTCTTCGCCCTCACCTTCCCCGGCGCGGTGTGGCACTGCAGGCGCTCGATCGCCGCGAGCGCCGCCCTCTTCTTCGTCCCCGCCCTGGTAGTGGGACTATGGCTGGGCACGTCGGCTCGGGCCCGCGACGCGACCGGATCGGAGACGGCCCGGAGGGCGTACGTCGAACGCGACTTCTCCGACTACTACAGCTCCGAACCTGCCGCCGCCTTTGCGTCGGAGGTGTTCGTGAACAACGTCGGTGTGGCCATCCTCGCCTTCGCCGTCGGAGTGGCCCTGTGCCTGCCGACCGCCTACGTGCTGGCGATGAACGGCGCCCAGCTGGGCGCCGCCGCCGGGCTCTTCACCGCGGCCGGTCGCCAGGCCCAGTTCTGGGGCCTGGTGCTCCCGCACGGGCTGCTGGAGCTGACCTCGGTCTGCGTGGCCGGCGGCGCCGGACTACGTCTCGGCTGGACCCTGATCGACCCCGGCGACCGTCCTCGCGGCGCGGCCCTGGTCGCCGAGAGCCGGCGGGCGGTGGTGATCGTCCTCGGCCTCATCTTCACCTTCGCGGTGGCGGGGATCATCGAGGGCTTCGTCACCGGTTCGGGTCTACCCACCGCTGTTCGAGTCGGCATCGGGGTGGCCGTCGAGGGAGCGTTCCTGGCATGGGTCGTGACCCGCGGCCGGGTCGCCGCATCCATGGGCCTCACCGGCGCGATCGGCGAGGACCCTGGCCGTTCCGGTGCGCGAATCCCGCCGGACTCCGGCGCCATGCGCGCCCAGGAAATGGCACTTACAGGCGGCCCGTCGCCTTGACCTTCAAATAGGCGTCAGCCAGCAGGGGTGCCAGGCGTCCGGGCTCGGCGTCGACGACGGTGGCCCCCAAGCCCCGGAGGCGGGCCACCGTGCGAGCCCGTTCCGTGCGGGCCGCCACGGCGGCTGCCTTCCGGAAGGCCATCCCGGCGTCCGACGGCTCCGCCTCGGCCCAGCCGGCCACCTCGGGGTCGGCCACGCTGGCCACCACCAGCAGGTGGGTGCGGGCCACCAGGGGTAGGGCCGGGAGCAGCGTCTCGGTGAGGGCCTGGTCGGCCAGTTCGGTGAACACCACGAGCAGGGCCCGGCGCCGGAAGCGCACGAGCGTCTCGGCGAACGCCCCCCGGTAGTCGCTCTCGGCCAACTGAGGCTCGAGTGCGTACATGGCTTCGGTCACGCGGGACAGTTGGTCGTGGGAGTGCCCGGGGGGCACGACCGCCCGAACCCTGCGGTCGAATGCCACCAGTCCGGCCCGGTCGCCCAGGCGGGTGGCCACGGCGGTGAGCATCATCACCGCGTCCATGGCGTGGTCGAGGCGGGGGACGTCGGCGACCCGTCCCGCCATGGTGCGGCCACAGTCCAGCAGGAGCAGCACGGTCTGATTTCGCTCGGCCCGGTAGGTGCGCACGATCGGACGGCCGGTCCGGCCCGTGGCCGCCCAGTCGATGCGGCGGAACTCGTCGTCGACGGAGTAGTCGCGGAGGGAGTCGAACTCGGTGCCGCCTCCTCGTCCGGCGGCCGAGCGCAGCCCGACCTCGAGGATGCGGGCCCGGTCGATGCGCAGCTCGGCCTCCTTGCGGGACTTGAACGGTGGGTATACGCGCACCACCGCGGGAAGCTGACGGGTGCCCTGACGATCGACCAGTCGCAGTGGTCCGGACACGCGCACGACGATCTCGCTCAGCACGAAGCGGCCTCGCCGGGAAGGCCGGAGCACCGCCTTGGCCGACGACCAGCCCGACGCAGGCACGACCAGTCGGGCCCGGCGCGACGACGGCCGCAGGGACGGGGCCAACTCGTCGGCCAGCGCCACGCTCAGCCGACGCCCACGTCGGCGGCCTGCCGTCTCGGTGCCGCTGCCTCTCGGCCGGCGGGCTGTGCCTGTGCCTCTCGGCCGGCGGGCTGTGCCTGTGCCTCTCGGCCGGCGGGCTGTGCCTGTGCCTCTCGGCCGGCGGGCTGTGCCTGTGCCTCTCGGCCGGCGGGCCGGATTGCCTACCCGCCACACCACCTCGGCCTCGCCGTCGAGGGGGATCACGCCCGCGACGTGTCGCTCGACGGGGACGTCACCGGGTCGAACCCCGAGCGCCCAGTCGATCACGCCGACCGCCAAGATGGCCGCCTCCACCAAGGCGAAGCCCACCAACGGAGCCGGGCTCAGGAGCACCACGACCGCGCCCAGCAGCACCACGACCGCCAACCGGCCGGTGGGGACGGGCATTACCGAGGCACGGGAACCGACGCCAGGATGCCGTCGAGTACGCCGTCGGCGGTGGCCCCCTCGAGCTCGACCTCAGGTCGCAGTTGCAACCGGTGGCGGAGCGCCGGTTTGGCCACCGCCTTCACCTCGTCCGGGGTCACGAAGGGCTTGGCCGCCAGCCACGACCAGGCCTTAGCCGCCCACAGCAGCATGGTGGCACCTCGCGGCGAGGCACCCAGGGCCAACGACGGCGAGTCCCGGGTCGCTCGGACCAGGCTGACGATGTAGGCGGCCACCGGCTCCTCCACCCGCACCGTCGCCACCTCCTGCCGGGCCCGGGCCAGATCGACCGCTCCGCCCACGGCAACCACACCCTGGGCGGCGAGATCGTGGGGGTCGAGGCCCCGGTCGTGCCTGGTCAGCACGGCCAGCTCCTGGTCGGCCGTCGGGTAGCCCACGTTGAGTTTCAGGAGGAAGCGGTCGAGCTGGGCTTCGGGCAGTGGGTAGGTGCCTTCGTACTCCACCGGGTTCTGGGTAGCGACCACGACGAACGGCTCCGGCAGGGGTCGGGCCTCGCCCTCCACCGATACCTGCCGCTCCTCCATGGCCTCGAGGAGCGCGGCCTGAGTCTTCGGGGGCGTGCGATTGATCTCGTCGGCGAGAAGGAGGTTGGTGAACACCGGACCCTCGCGGAACCGGAACGATCCCTGGGACAGGATCGTCTGGCCGATGATGTCGGAGGGCATGAGGTCCGGCGTGAACTGGACCCTTTTGAAGTCGAGGTCGAGCGACGCGGCCAGGGCCTTCACGAGCAAGGTCTTGGCGACACCCGGAACGCCTTCGAGCAGGACGTGGCTCCGCACCAGGAGGGCCACCATCAGCCCGGTGATCACGCTCTGCTGGCCCACCACGACCTTGGCCACCTCGTCGCGCACCGCGAGCACCACGGCTCGGGAATCACTGTGACCCCTCTCAGGGGGCCGATTGGGCCCTACGCTCTGCTTGTCAGTCACCGATGACCTCCTCACGAACGGACACAACCGACTGGGCCATCTTCACCAGTGCAGCCTCGTCGGCGGGGGTACCACCGTCCAACACGTCACGCACCCGGTCCGACGAGACACCCGACCAGGCGGCCGCGGCATCGGCCACCTGATCGGAGGTGGCGGCGGCCGGCAGACCAAGGCGCACGGCCAGCGTGCGTCGTAGGTCCTCGCGGAGGATGGCCGAAGCCCGGGCTCTGCCCCGGGCTCGCTGCATGAGGTGGCCCACGGCAACGACGAGCTCACTGCCCGCCAGCTCGACCGGCTGGCTCTCGACCACCGGACGTCCGAGGCGACGGGACCGCCAGGCCACCACGACCACGAAGGCCAGCGCCAGTTGTACCAACGCCAGCCGCACTCTCGGGGCCACCAGGTCGGTCAGGGTCCGGGTACCGGTACCGGGTGGGCGCGGCCCGAGGACCGCCACCCGCGCCCCCGGCCTGGGGGCGAGCAGGGCGGCAGCCAGCACAGCGTTGTCGGCCCGGCCCAGCCGGGCATTGGTGAAGGCATCGGGGCCGCCGAGAGCGACAATCGTTCCCCGTCCCTCGGTGACGATCACCAGCCAGGCACCGGGGTCGGGACCACCACTCCGATCGGAAGGCCGCTGGGACCCACCGCTCGAGAAGCACGAGGTGGAACCCGGTGGTCCATGTAGGCGGGTGACGGTGCCTGTGTCCACCTGCCGGACCTCACGCAACGCCGCGACCGCGCAACCCCGCTCGAGTGCGGGCGTGAGAAGGCCCGGCGACCGCAGCCTCCCCAGGTCGGCCGGGTTGAGCGCCGAGTACGGGTCGGCCACCACCAGGGTGCCTCCGGCCGCGACCCACCTGGAGGTGGCCGAACGGTCGGCATCAAGCATGGTGTCTTCGAGAATCAGGGCGGTCCTCCGGGTGGCGTCGGGGGCGCCCGGCTGAACGGACACGTCGGCGCCCAGGGCGGCCAGTGTCTCGACCACGGCCCTGGCCCCGTCGGGTGCCGTCGAGGAGGGGTCGAGGGGCGGACCGGGATTGGGGTCGGGCCCGATCACCGCGGCGATCCCGATGGCCGCGGTGACCAGGCACAGGACTGGTGCCCACGCCTTCAGCCGGCGCGACGTTCCGCCAGAACCGGTGTCCGACGTGGTCGCGCGCGGGATCCCGGTCATCGTGCGCCCGCCAGCACGCGATCGGCGAGGGAGGACAGGTGGGCGGCATCGTCAGCACTGGTGGCGGCGCGTCCGTACCAGGCCCGCTCGAACAGTTCGGTGACGGCCGCGAAGTCGGTGGCAACGTCGGGTGCGGCCACGTTCACCGCCGCCCGGTACTCCCCGGCGGTACGGCCCGGCACCTCGTCGACCACGCCCCCGGCAGCCAGGTCGGCCACCAGGGCCCGGTACCGGCACCGCAGGGCCGGACGCCACCGCCCGGCTCGCTCGTGAGCCTCGGCCTCGGCTCGCCAGTCGGTGGCCGTCCGCAGGGGCAGCGACGTCACGGATGTGGGCCGGCCGGCGTCGGGCGTGACGCCCCGGGCGAACCGCGCCACCAGGAAGCCGACGACGAGGATCGCCAAGACCAGAACCCCCCATGCGATGAACGACGCCCCGCCGCCGCTGATTAGGGCACCGACGACCCGGTCGACGAGATCGGCCACCCATCGCTGGATTCGCTGGACGAGGGTCGGCGACGGCACGCGGTACTCGGGCCGGGCGAGCACGTCGTCGGCGATCCCCCGGGCTTTGGCCGGATCGTTCTGGGGGATCGCCAAATCGTCCGCGATCGAGCCAGCGCCGACGGCCCAAGGCATCGAATCGGCGCGTGCCACCCCGTGCACGCCTAGGCCCAGGACACCCGCTACACCCAGAACCGACGCGACCAGGAGCGCCGCTACCCGGGCCGCCCGCCGTCCAGTGCCGCAGCAGGCAACGTTTGGCGCGCTCACGCCGGCCAGGACCACCGCTGGCTGCGTCCTCGTCCCAGCCGCACGCAGAAGGGTGCGCCTGCGTCCTGCGTCCTTGCCAGCGGTGCCCCGTGGCTCGGCGTCAGCATCGCCAACGCTGCCTGATACGGCACTAGCCAGGTGTTCCGCACATGAGTGGGCGTGGAGTGTTGTCCATGGTTGTCCTCCGGTGTTCAGCGGGTGGTGATCGGGTCGACGGCGAGGAGTTCGAGGATGCGGCCTGCGAGCCCGCCTGGCGCAGGGATGACGG
>JBBRXY010000003.1:0-79275 GCA_038238185.1 Acidimicrobiales bacterium | reverse complement strand
GGGCCACGGCGATGCTCGAGACCGTCGCCCGACCTACGTGGTTGTCGGGGATGAGATAGGCGGAGGCAACCTTGCTCAGGACCCCGATCTGATGACGGACGTGCATGAGGTCCGGCCGTGTTGGCGGCTCAATCTCGCAAATCCACTCGAAGGAACCGCTCATCATCGCCACGCTACCGGGGGCAGCGTGGGGCGTCTCAACGGCGCGGGCGGATGAACACGAGCTCGTCGAGGAGGGCGTCAATCTGTCCTTCTCCCACATTCAACTGAGCGGACATGGCCGCCGCGGACCCCCGTGTGGTGACGGACCGGTCGCTTCAGCGACTCCCGGCGTAGTTCGCCTACCCTGCCTGACGTGGACATCGGTGTTCCCCGGGAGACGAAGGAGGGCGAGCACCGGGTGGCCCTCACACCCGACGGGGCCCAGGAGCTGGTGGCTCACGGCCACCGGGTGCTGGTCGAGCGGGGAGCCGGCGAGGACTCGTCGATCCACGACACCGAGTACGCGGCCGCCGGCGCTGCCCTCGTCGACGTCGCCGACGCGTGGGCCGCGGCGCTGGTCGTGAAAGTCAAGGAACCCCAGGTCGGCGAGCTCTCCTACTTGCGAGCCGACGGGGTGCTGTTCACCTACCTGCACCTGGCCGCTTACCCGTCCGTGGCCGAGGCCCTCCTCGACGCCGGGACCACCGCCGTGGCCTACGAGACTGTCCAGACGGCCGACGGTGGCCTTCCCCTCCTGGCTCCCATGAGCGAGGTGGCGGGCCGGATGGCCCCCCAGATCGGCGCCCACCATCTCGAGCGCGACTCGGGCGGCCGGGGGGTTCTCCTGGGCGGGGCGCCCGGCGTGCGCCCGGCTCGGGTCGTGGTGCTCGGAGCAGGCACGGTGGGATGGAACGCGGCCTGGATCGCCCAGGGCATGGAAGCCGAGGTCCTCCTGCTCGACAAGAACCTCGAACGCCTGCGATGGGTCGACCAGATCCACCGGGGCCGCATCATGACCCTGGCGTCGAACCGGGGCGTGATCGAGCGCTCGGTGGCCGAGGCCGACCTGGTCATCGGCGCGGTGCTTGTCCCCGGCGGGCGGGCCCCGGTGCTCGTCACCGACGAGATGGTGGCGGGCATGAAGCAGGGTGCGGTCATCGTCGACGTGGCCGTCGACCAGGGCGGCTGCGTCGAGACGATCCACGAGACGAGCCATGCGCAGCCCACCTTTGTGGTCCACGGCGTCATCCACTACGCCGTGGGGAATGTTCCCGGCGCCGTGCCCCACACCTCGACCTACGCCCTTACCGGCGCCACCCTGCCGTACGTCGTAGAGCTCGCCGGCCTGGGCCTGGCCGATGCGGCGAGACGCGACCCGGCCCTCCTGCGAGGGGTTACCACCGTGGCCGGGCACCTCACCAACGACGCGGTGGCCGAGGCTCTCGGCCGGCCGGCCGCCGACCCGATCGCCTGCCTCGCCGGGTAGTGCTTCGTCCTCGGTGACCTCCACTCTGCCGGCTGGAGCCGAGGACCTGCTCTCGTGGTTGGCAGACGTGAAGGGGAGGTCGCCAAACACGGTGGCCGCCTACCGGCGTGACCTGGCCGCTTACGGCGCCTACCTCTCCCCCAGGGGTCTGGGTCCCGCTCAGGTCACCGAGGCGGTGGTGGAGGACTATGTCGGCCACCTCCGAGGCGAAGGCCGTGCCCCCGCCTCGGTGGCGCGTGCCCTGGTGTCGGTGCGGGGGTTGCACCGCTTCTTGGAGGACGGTGGCCTGGTCTTGGGGAACCCGGCCGGCCGGGTGGGCCCTCCACGGGTCGAGGCCGGTCCGCCGCCGGTCCTCACCGAAGACGAGGCGTCGAGCCTGCTCGGCGCGGTGGTGGGCGACGATGCCGTCGTCCGTCGGGACCGGGCCATCGTGGAGGTGCTCTACGCCTGCGGCCTACGGGTGTCGGAGCTGGTGGGCCTCTCCCTCGACGATGTCGACCTCGAGGGCGGGCTGGTGCACGTCTGCGGGGGTGCCGGCGTCGGAGGGGACGGGCACGCCACCCGACACAAGGAACGGCTCGTGCCCGTCGGGGGCCCGGCCGTCGGAGCCATCGCCGGCTGGCTCTCGCCCCGGGGCCGGGGTGCGCTCACCCCGACCCGTTGGGCCCGGCGGGGTGACGCCGGGGCCCTGTTCCTCAATGCCCGCGGAGGGCGGCTATCGCGCCAAGGCGTGTGGCGCATCGTCAACCACTACGGGGAGAAGGTGGGGTTGGCGGGCAGGCTCACCCCCAACGTGCTCCGCCACTCCTGCGCTGCCCACATGATCGACCGCGGCGCCGACGTCCGCGTGGTGCAGGAGCTGCTCGGCCATGCCTCGATAGCATCGACCCAGGCGTACACCCGCGAGGCCCGTGACCACCTCCGGCGGGTCTACGGGGTCGTCCATCCGCGCGCCAACGGGGGAAAGCGCAGGTAGTGTGGGCTGGTGCCCAACAACGCAGCCCTTGGCGGTCCGCGCTCGCAGCTGGAGGAGGAGAGGGCTCACCTCACTCAGCAGCTCACCGATCTCGGCTACGGGTCGGCCGGCAGGATGTCCTTCGACCAGAACTTCGCCGACTCCAGTCAGGTGACCGCGGAGCGAGGCGAAGTCGAGGCGCTGGCCACGTCGCTGCAGGAGTCCCTCGATGAAGTGACTGAGGCTCTCGGCAAGCTCGAAGCCGGCACCTACGGCGTCTGCGAGACCTGCGGCCAGCCCATCGCCCCGGCCCGACTCGAGGCCAAGCCCGCCGCCCGCGACTGCATCGACTGCGCCTCCAAGCGCTAGGCCCACCTGGTCGCGGGCCTAGCGCTTGCCGGCAGGTTCACACCGAGGCGTGGCTCAGGGCCTTGCCCGTCTCGTCGGCTGAGCTCTTGCGCAGGTAGACGGCCCAGGTGACGGCGGCGAACACCAGGTAGGAGCCGAGGAACACCCACAGGGCCGGCACCGACCAGTCGGAGTGGGCGGCGGCTACCGCCACCTTCTGGGCCGGGGTCTTGGCCGCCTTGATCAAGGCGGAGACGGGGAGGTTGGCCTGGCGGAGCACCACCTGGATCATGAACCCCCCGAAGGCGCCGATGGCACCGGCGATGCCGATGACTGCGGCCGCCCGGCGCTTGTACTCGATGGCGTTCGCCTTGACGTCGAGGCCCTTCTCCTGGGCTTCGTGGCGACCGATGGTGGCGAAGATCGACGGGATCATCTTGTACGTCGACCCGTTCCCCATGCCCGCCAGCAGGAAGATCACCATGTAGGAGGCGAAGAACGTGGCGAAGCTGCGGTTCTGGACGCCCATGATCGCCGTCGCCGTGAAAGCGGCCATGCCGACGAACACGACCAGGGTGACCTTGGCCCCCCCGACCTTGTCGGACAGCCACCCACCCAACGGGCGGGAGAGCGAGCCGATCAGCGCGCCCACGAAGCCGAGCCCGGCCAGGTAGGTGGCGATGAAGGTGTGGGCGGCCAGGAACTCGGGGAACGTCGTCTTGATGACCAGCGGCAGGGCGAAGGAGAAGCCGATGAACGAACCGAAGGTGCCGATGTAGAGGAACGACATGATCCAGGTATGGCTGTTGCGCAAGGCCTTCTTGTACGACGACGTGTCGGCCTTGGCCTGGGTGAGGCTGTTCATGAACCGCCAGGCGCCGAAGCAGGCGAGGGCGATGAGAGGCAGCCACATGAGCCCGGCGTAGGCCATGTGAACCTGGTGCTTCGGCAGCTTCACCGCGGCGGCCGACAACCCGATGATGAGCACGAGAGGTACGAAGAGCTGGGCCGAGGCCACGCCCAGGTTGCCACCGGCGGCGTTGAGGCCCAGGGCGAAGCCCTTCTTCCCCTCGGGGTAGAAGAACGAGATGTTGGCCATCGACGACGAGAAGTTGCCGCCGCCGAAGCCGGCGGTGGCGGCACAGGCGAGCAGCACCCAGAACTGGGCGCTGTGGCTCAGGCCGGCCAGCCAGCCGCTGGGCACAACGATCGCCAGGAGCAAGGTTGGAATGAAAAGGAGGGAGGCGCTGACTATGGTCCACGCCCGTCCACCGAACTTGGGTACGGCGAACGTGTAGGGGATGCGCAGGATCGATCCGACCAGGTTCGGGACGGCGGTCAACCAGAACAACTCGGGCACCGACATGACAATGCCGATGTTCGCCAGGTTGATGACGACGATCGTCCACAACACCCAGATGCTGAACCCGATGTTCTCGGCGAAGATCGACCAGCCCAGGTTCTTCCTGGCGATCTTCTTGCCCTTCGCCTCCCAGAACGCCGGGTCGTCGGGCTCCCAGTGGTCGATCCAGTGGCCCTTGCGAGTGCCCTCGGTCGATCCGAGGCTCGGTGTCGGGTCAGGATGGGTCGTACCGATCGTCGTGCTCATTTGACGTCTCACCTTTCCTGGCGCCGCTGACATCGAGCGGCTCACAGGTGCAGTAAAGACGAAGAGGGTGTTGGCGCTGTTGCCGCCCGATGAACCAACGGTGACGACCCACGCACGCCACGTGGAAGGCCGTTGTGAGGTTCCTGAACGGTACCTGGCACGCCACTACCTCGTGAAAGCAACCTGCCAACAACCATTCACGGGCCGGACATCTTCGGCGCCGCTCTCTCCGCCGGCCCGTTCAGCAATAGCGCGTCAGGGTCGGGTACGGATTGATGTTGCCGTTGCCTCCGGGATGAATCTCGAAATGGAGGTGGGTGGGGCCACCCTGGGCATCGCCCGAGTCGCCGACGGTACCGATCACCGTTCCGGCGCTGACCTGGCCGCTGGCGCCGTAGGAGTCGAGGTGGGCGCCGTAGTAGCTGTTCCCGTCGTTGCCCGACAGGAAGTACGCGTGACCACCGAGCCCGTTGTCGTGCTGTTCGACGACGCCGGACACGTTGGCCACGACCGGTGTGCCCCGTGGCGCAAGGATGTCGTTGCCCTCGTGGCTCCGACCGCCGCCACGCGGGGCCCCGTAGTCGTTGCTGAACGCGTGTGGACCCGCCACCGGGCAGACCCATCCGTCGCCCGCCACTGATGGGGGCGCCTGGGGCGCCTGGGGCGCCCGGGGGGCCGAAGCGCCGAGCGGTGCGGCGGGTACGGCGGGTGCATCCGGTGCGCGACCGGATGCCGGCGGTGGTTGGGCCTTGGCCGTGGCTGCGAGTTGCGCCGCCACTCGCTGCTGCTCCTCACGGGCGAGTTGGGCTTTTCGTTCTTCTTCCTGGCGCGCCAGGCGGTCGACCAGGGCGGCGGCCTCGGTCCGCCGCTTCCGGAGGATCTCCACGGCATCACCGCGGGCTCGCTGCCCCTTCTCGAGCTCCTTCACCTGGTCGTCCAGCTCCTCCCGCTCCGCCCGGTACCGGCCGAGCGAGTCGACGGAGTTCCCGGCGATCACACTGGTGAACTGCTGGGCGCGAATGGCCTCGTTGGTGTCCTTCAGGCGGAGGAGGCGTAGCAGCGGCGCCGTGCCGGAGACGTATCGCCGGATCGCCAGGCCGCCGACCTGATCGCGCAGCGAGCCGACACGGGCCTCGACGGCGCCGACCCGCGTCGTCACCACGACCAGCTTTTCGTCGGCTCGGGCCAGCTCGGCCTCGGCCCGGGACAGGTCCCCGGCGGCCTGGTTGGCCTTCCGCTGCGCCGCCGTCCTTTCCCCGTCCGCGGCGGCGCCGGCCGGCAGCTCAGCGGCCAGAATCATCACGAGAACTATCCAGGCGAGCGCGGTTCGCCGAAGGTGTGCAGTCATTTACCACTGATGACTGTAGGAGATTCCTCAGTTCCTGAGCGACAAACCGCCTATGGCGGCCGTGACGCAGGCGACAGTCAACGCTCCGATGTCGCCCAGCAGCGAGCCGACCATGAAGCCGGTGCCACCGATACCCTTTTCGTCACCGGTCAGGAACGACACGTCGACGGCGATGCTCACGGCGGTGACGACGGCCAGCCAGACGGCCGCGACACACACGGCCGCCCCCAGCCCGGGTACGCCGCCGCCCAATCGGGCGAGGATCAGCGCGGCCAGTAGCACGCCGGCCAGGCCGAACGCCGGAGCCGCACCCCCGCCGAAGACACCTGAAAGAGCCACCACCTTTGCCCGCAATTCCCACGAGCTCCCGCTCCGCAAACCGCCGACATCCAGGGCGAGCCCGGAGACCAGGGCGCCGGCGAGGACGACGAGGCAGGCGGTGGGTATCAGGAGCAGGATCGAGCCCGAGATCCCCCAGTCGCCGCCGTCCCGCCCGCTCTGTTCCAACCCACCGCCGGGCGTTGATCCCGCTTGCCAATCCGCCATGCCCGGACACTACCCGCGCGGGGACCTACATGGCCTCGATGTGGACGGCGGACTGCTTGTAGTTGGGTTCGCGCGACACCGGGTCGAACTCGTCGATGGTGAGGCGGTTGACGCACAGCTCGTCGTAGTGAAAGGGCATGAACACCTCGCCCTCCCGCACCGTTGCCGTCACCCGGACAGCCACACCTTCCACCAGGCCGCGTCTCGACCGCATGCGCACGCGGGCACCGGGGTGCACACCGAGGCGGGTGGCATCGGCCGGGTTGATCTCGACCCAACCCTCGGGTGCCAGCCGCTCGAGGATTTCGACGCGGCCGGTCTTGGTGCGGGTGTGCCAGTGCTCGACCGTGCGACCGGTGTTGAGCATGAACGGGAAGCGCTCGTTGGGGGCATCGGAGAACGGCTCGGCGGTGACACACAACAGCCGGGCCCGGCCCGACGGAGTGGGGAACACGCCATCGGTGTAGAGCCGGGGCGATCCACCAAGCTCCTCGGTGCCCGTCGGGCACGGCCACTGCACCCCACCGGCGGCGTCGATGCGCTCCCAGGTGATGCCGCTGTAGTCACAGAGACGGCCGGCCGACACGCGGGACCATTCGGCGAAGGCGTCCTCGGGTTCCTTCCAGCCCGGGTAGATCTCGTCGCGGACGCCGAGGGCATCGGCCATGGCCAGGAAGATGTCGAAGTCGGCCAGAGCCTCTCCCGGCGGATCGACGGCTCGACGAACGCGCGACACGCGCCGCTCGGCGTTGGTGTAGGTGCCGTCCTTCTCGCCCCAGATGGCGGCAGGCAGCACCACGTCGGCCAGCGCCGTGGTCGGTGTCTCGAAGCCGTCCTGCACCACGAGGAGGTCGAGGTTGGCCAGGGCCCGTTCCAGGCGGCCCCGATTGGGAAACGACACCGGCGGGTTCGTAGCGATGATCCACAGACCTTTGATGGTGCCGTCGAGAACGCCGTCGATGATGTCGGGGTAGGCCCGGCCCCGCCCGGCCGGGAGGCGTTCGGGGTCGATGCCCCACAGCTCGCCCAGCTCGGCCCGGTCGGCGGGACTGTCCCATGCCCGGTAGCCCGGCAGCGAGGCCGTGCCGCCCGCCTCCCGGGTGCCCATGGCATTGCACTGGCCGGTGATGGAGAACGGCGCCGCGCCGGCCCGTCCGATGTTGCCGGTGACGAGGCAGAGGGTGTTCAGCAGGGTCACCGTCTGGGTGCCCTGCACCGAGTGGTTCACACCCATGGTCCACCCGATGAAAGCTCGCTCGGCCCGGCCGAAGGCCAGGGTTGCCCGGCGGATGGCTCCACCATCGACCCCGCACTCGGCGGCTACCCGGTCGAGGTCGTAGGACGCCACGTGGGCGGCCAGCTCGGCGAAGCCTTCGGTGTGGGCGGCCACGTAGTCGTGGTCGACCAGGTCCTCGTCGATCAGCAGCTTGAGCATGCCGTTGAGCAGGGTGATGTCGGTGCGAGGCCGTACGGCCAGGTGGATGTCGGCCACCGTGGCCGTCTTGGTCACCCTGGGGTCGACCACGATGAGCGTGGCCTCGTCGTTGGCCATCACCCGGGGCGCCAGCAGGGGGTGGTTGTCGGCGATGTTCGCACCGACCAGCATGATGCAGTCGGCCGTCTCGAGGTCCTCGTAGGCGCCCGGCGGTCCGTCGCTGCCGAAGCTGGCCTTGTAGCCCGAGACCGCGCTCGACATGCACAGGGTGGTGTTGCCGTCGTAGTGGCGCAGTCCGAAGCCCAGCCGAGCCAGCTTGCCCAGGGCGTAGAACTCCTCGGTGACCAGCTGGCCAGTGGACAACACGGCCACCGAATCGGGGCCGTGCTCGCGCAGGATGCCGCGGAAGCCGCCGACGACCGAGTCCACCGCCTCGCCCCACGTGGCCCGCTCCTGGTTGCCGTCGGCGCTGCGTATCGCCGGCGCCGTGAGCCGACCGTCGGCGCCCAGGGTGTGGTGCTCCGAAAGCCCTTTCGGGCAGAGGCGGCCGCGGTTGACGGGATGGTCGGGATCGCCCATCACACTCACGGCCTTGTTGTCACGGACACCGACCAGCATCCCGCAGCCGACGGCGCAGTACCCGCAGGTGGTGCGCACCCATTCGTCGGGGCGGCGTGACGCGTTCATGACCCCGCCGCGCTCGTCGGACTCGTACTCGGCGTCGTCGGCCCGAGTGCCCAGGCCCAGGAACGCAGCCACGCCGTTCCCCTTGGATCGGGGCGGCACTATCGGCTCCCGAAGAAGCCGTCTGCCATCCGGTAGGGCACGACGCTGACGTAGAAGAGGTAGCGCCCGGCCAGCTCGCCCAGGACGATCACGACGAGCGCAGTGGCCAGGCGGCCGCCGGCGGCAGCTCCGCCCAGCGGCACCGTGGCGGCCGAGGCCAACAGGCAGAGTCCGACGACGGAGACGGCGATCCGGCCGCGGAACGAACCGTGCAACTCGCCATCGAGGAGTTGGGCGGTGCCCTGATGCTGATGATCCTGGCGACTGCGCACGACGGCGAGCAGGCGGGCCTGCACGCCGAGTTGGGCAATCGTCCCGAGGGCGGCGACGACGATCAACATGGCAACCGCGCTGGGCCGGACCCTGGTGCGGTCGAGACAGAGCAGCGCCACGAGGGGGCCGGTGGAAACTGCGGTGGCAAAGAAGGCGGCAGGTGTCCGGCGGGAGTTCCACACCGGTCTTGCCGGCACGAGGTACAGCCGGGCACTGGCATACACGCCGGCCACGCCCACGAGCACGGCGACGACCCCCAACACTGACGTGAGTGCTCCCCCGTTCCAGCTCGACGCGGCCAGGGAGGCGGCATAGCCGAACGACAGGACCGAGAAGGCGGAGAAGAGGGCCACCTCGCGACTCAGCCACGACGTGCGCAGGTTGCGCAGAGCCTTGAGGGCCCGACTCGGGCGGCCCAGGTGCAGCAGCGACGCGGCGAGGGCCACGAAGCCGGCCAGGAAGGCACCGACCGCCGGCCCGGCCAACCCCCCGTCTCCATGGCCCTGGGAGACCGCGGTGGTGGCCCCGGTCATTTCCAGGACCACCGTCGTGGCGACGGTGCCGAGTGAGAGCTGGGTGAGCAGGGTGAGAACGACGAGTGGCCAGTGGGGGTCTTCGGGCCGGACGCGATGCTCGTTGGCCGGCCTGGTGTCGGCGGGTACGTCGGGGGGCAGCGAGATGCGGGTGGTGGACAGCGTGATGTCGGCGGGCGGGAGCCCGGGAGCGTCGGCCGACTCGTGGTCGGCCCG
Source organism: Acidimicrobiales bacterium (assembly GCA_038238185.1). Taxonomy (GTDB): domain Bacteria; phylum Actinomycetota; class Acidimicrobiia; order Acidimicrobiales; family AC-14; genus DATAQC01. Next base: position 69,758 of record JBBRXY010000003.1, on the reverse strand, counting down.
CCAGGCGGCCACGTCGACCTTCTCCACGCCGATGGCGTGGGTGGGGCAGGCCAGGACGCACGCCGGGCTCTGGCCCTCTTCGATGCGCGGTCGGCACATGTCGCACTTCGACACGATCTTCTTGATCGGGTTGAAGACGGGCACCTCGTAGGGGCAGTTCCAGATGCAGTACTGGCAGCCGATGCAGTCGTCGGGGTGATGGGCGACGATCCCGTTGCCGAGCTTCTCGTAGGCGTTGGACGGGCAGCCCGACAGGCAGGTGGGATCGACGCAGTGGTTGCAGGCCATCGACAGGCTGAACCGCCGGGTGTCGGGGAACTCGCCGCCCTCGAGCTCGCCGACCCGGCGCCAGGCCTGGTCGACCGGCGTGTCGTTCTGTTCGGCGCAGGCCACCTCGCAGGAGTGGCAGCCCACACAGGCGTCCATGGCGAAGCTGAACCGGTACTGCTCGCCCGCCTGGAGGGGGAGGAGGTCGGGCCCGCGCTCGGTGACCCCGTGGACGGGACGGCGCCGTGTTGGAGTGAAGGCGACCGGTTGTGAGGTGCCGGCCTCAGAGCTACCCGGTTCAGGAGTGACGGCCTCGGAGACGAGGGTCACGAGGGCAGCGCCACTTGCACGTGGCCGTCGAGCACGCGCACCTCAAAGGTGGGCACCGAGACCTCGGGGTTGTCGAGGCACTGGCCGGTGGTGAGGTCGAAGCTCTGCTTGTACACGGGCGAGGCCACCTTGAGACGGCCGTCCTTGCAACCCACGATGCCGCGCGACAACACGTTGGCCATGGAGAATGGGTCGTAGTTGGACAGGGCGTACAGCAGGTCGGACTCGTCGGCGGGAGTCGAGGCGCCCTCGTCGCAGTGGTCCACTCGGAAGACGGCGACCTGGTTTGCTCCGACCTTGGCGGCGACGCCGCGGTCGACGATGAGCTGGTCGAGGGGGCAGATGTCGATCCAGCTTCGAGTGGGGGCGTCGACGGTGAGTGTCATGACGGTCCTTTCTGCGTGCTCGATGTCAATGCAGGATTGGGCTTCTCGTGCAGGTAGGCGGGCCGGTGCTGGTTGCGCTCGGGGACGAAGACCACGTTGGGGTCGTCGTCGTCGGAGTTGACGAAGGTGCGGAAGCGGGCCACCCGCTCGGGGTCGTCGATGGTGGCCTTCCACTCGCACTCGTAGGTGGCCACGTGATGGGCCATGTCGGCCTCGAGGTCGGCGCACACCCCGAGGGCGTCGTCGATGACGACGCTACGCAGGTAGTCGATGCCACCGTCGAGCTTGTTGAGCCACACCGCGGTGCGTTCCAGGCGGTCGGCCGTGCGGACGTAGAACATGAGGAACCGGTCCAGGTAACGGAAGACCGTCTCGGTGTCGACATCGGCGGCGAGAAGAACGCCGTGCTGGGGCTTCATCCCGCCGTTGCCGCACACGAACACGTTCCAGCCCTGCTCGGTGGCGATGACCCCGAAGTCCTTGCTCTGGGCCTCGGCGCACTCACGAGTGCAGCCGGACACGGCTCCTTTGATCTTGTGGGGGGCCCGCAGGCCCCGGTACCGCAGCTCCAGGTCGATGGCCAGGGTGGTCGAGTCCTGCACGCCGAAGCGACACCAGGTCTTGCCGACGCAAGACTTCACCGTTCGCAGGGCCTTGCCGTAGGCGTGCCCGGATTCCATGCCCACGTCGACCAGTTGGCGCCAGATCAGGGGGAGCTGGTCGACGCGGGCGCCGAACAGGTCGATGCGCTGGGCGCCGGTGATCTTGGTGTAAAGCCCGAACTCCTTGGCGATGTTGCCGATGGCGATGAGCTGGTCGGGGGTGATCTCGCCGCCCGGCACGCGGGGTACCACCGAGTAGGTGCCGTCGCGCTGCAGGTTGGCCAAGAAGTGATCGTTTGTGTCCTGCAGGGCGGCCTGCTCGGCCTTGAGGATGTAGCCGTTGCCCAGCGACGCGAGCATCGACGCCACCGCCGGCTTGCAGATCTCGCAACCCCGACCGCTGCCATGGGCGGCGAGGAGCTCGGAGAACGTGTCGATGTGGTGGATCCGCACGATGTCGAACAGCTCCTGGCGGGAGTAGGCGAAGTGCTCGCACAGGTTGTTGCCCACCTCGATGCCGGCCTTCTTGAGCTCGTCGCGAAGGAGCTCGGTGACGAGGGGCACGCAGCCACCGCAGCCGGTGCCGGCCTTGGTGCACGCCTTGATGGCGCCCACGTCGGTGAGACCGTCGGCGGCGATGGCGTCGCAGATGGCTCCCTTGGTCACGGTGTTGCACGAGCACACCGTGGCCGTAGCGGCGAGGGCGCCCACGCCCACCGTCGCCGCCGTGCCGTTGGCCGCGGCCGGAAAGATGAGCTCCTCGATGTGGGCGGGCGTGGGCATCTCGCCCCGGGTCATCTGGACGAGGGTCTGGTAGAGCGACGCGTCGCCGACGAGGATCCCGCCCACCAGGGGGCGGATCGGCGTCGCCCCCGGCTTGTCGGAAGCGGCCACCCCGCTCAAGGGTCCGCTCGGGCCCAGGGGCGGGGGTCCCACCACCAGCCGCTTGTAGACGTTCGTCACCGGGTCGGCGAAGGTGATGGCCTCGGCGCCCGGGTAGGTGGCGAAGGCGTCGCCGAAGCTGGCGACGTCGATGCCCATCAGCTTGAGCTTGGTAGACATGTCGGCTCCGCCGAAGGTGGCATCGCCGCCCAGGATCCGGTCGGCCACCACGCGAGCCATCTGGTAGCCGGGCGCGACCAGGCCCCACACCCGGCCGGCGGCGACGGCACACTCGCCGATGGCGAAGATGCGGGGGTCGGAGGTGCGGCAGGCGTCGTCGACGATGATGCCGCCTCGCTCGCCGACTTCGAGGCCTGCGGCCCGAGCCAGATCGTCGCGGGGACGGATGCCCGCCGAGAACACGACCAGGTCTGTGGCCAGGTCGTCGGGCTGCACATCGGCCTGGGCGGCGAAGCGCATGGCCGACACCCGGCCGTCGTCGTCGGCAATGATCTCGCCGGTGGCCGTGGCCGTGTGGACGGTGACGCCGAGATCCTCGATACGCCGGCGCAGCGCCGTCCCCCCTCCATCGTCGATCTGGACGGGCATCAGCCGGGGGGCGAACTCCACCACGTGGGTCTCGAGGCCGAGGCTCCTCAGGGCGTTGGCCGCCTCGAGGCCCAGGAGGCCGCCACCCACGACCGAACCCACCTTGGCGTCGACGGCGTAGGCGGCGATGGCTTCGAGGTCGTCGATGGTGCGGTAGACGTAGCAGCCCGCGGCCTCACGGCCGGGCACGGGCGGGACGAACGGGTACGAGCCCGTGGCCATGACCAGGGCGTCGTAGGCGATACGGACGCCCTTGGTGGACACCACCTCGGCCGTGCACGTGTCGATGGATGCAACGGCGTCTCCCACGTGAACGGTGAGGCCGACCTGGTCGAAGAACCCGGGGGCCACCAACGACAGATCCTCGGCCGTGGCTCCGGAGAAGAACGTGCTCAGGCCCACCCGGTCGTAGGCGAGCCGGGGCTCCTCGCAGAAGGTGACGATGTCCCACTCGGCTGTCGCCCCTCGCTCGGCGAGCACTTCGAGCAGCTTGTGACCGACCATGCCGTTGCCGACGACGATCAGGGTCCTTCGCGCTCCGGAGGCGAAACCCGGCTCGGTCGGTGGGCTCATGCACCCATTCAACCGAGCGGGTGTGTTCCGTCTGTTGCCGTTGTGTGAACGGACAACGGCAAGATTCCGACACTGCGGCCGCGACCACTGTGAGGTCGCTGTACGCCAGCTGAAGCCGGCCGGATCGGAACACCCTTCGGCGTAAGGCGGCGTTCAGAATCTCTTCTCGCGGTGTCTACGCCACATGAGCTGTTCGTGACCGAACAGCGGCCATCATGGAGGTCCAATGCCGCTTCTGCCCCTCGATGGTTTTGTCATCGGTATCACGGCCGACCGCCGCTGGGAGGAACAGGCCGAGTTGCTCTCCCGGCGCGGTGCGTCGGTGTTGCACGGGCCCACCATGACCACCCTCTACCTGGCGTCCGACGACGACCTGCGCGAGGCCACCCTCACCCTGCTCGACAACCCACCCGACTACCTGGTGGCCACCACGGGCATCGGGATTCGGGCCTGGTTGGAGACGGCGTCGTCGTGGGGCCTGGTCGATCGCCTCGTCGATGCACTTGGCGACACGCTGGTGATCGCCAGGGGGCCCAAGGCGGCCGCCGCCGTCCAGGCCGGAGGGCTCAAGGTGTGGGCCAAGTCGGCCACCGAGCGCATGGACGCCCTGGTCGCCCTGCTGCTGAACGAGCCGCTGTCCGGGAAGGTGGTGGCGGTCCAGGAGTACGGGATGCCCAACCCGGAGCTTCGCGTCGCCCTTACCGATGCCGGCGCGGGCGTGGTGGAGGTTCCCGTCTACCGCTGGCGACTTCCCGACGAGACGGGATCGGCTCAGCGCCTGGTGGAAGCGGTACTGGAGGGACGGGTCGACGCCGTCACGTTCACCAGCGCTCCTGCCGTGCACAACATGTTTGCCATCGCCGCCCAGACCGGGGTCGACGACGATCTGCGCCGAGCCTTCAACGATGGTGTCGTCGCCGGCTGTGTCGGCCCGGTCTGCGCCGGAGGCGCCCGCGAGGAGGGTATCGAGGCCCCGCTCGTCCCCGCCGTCGGGCGCCTAGGCCTGCTCGTGCGGGTGCTCAGTGAGCATTTCGAGACTCAGCGGCGCATCTACCGCGTCGGAGGAGCCGAGTTGGTCGTGCAGGGCGCGGCGATCGAGGTGGGCGGTGAGCGCGCCGAGCTGACGCCTAAGGAGCGTTCGGTCTTCGAGTCCCTGGTGAACGCCACGGGAGCGGTCGTCTCACGAGCGAGCCTGCTGGCGAGCGTGTGGGGCTCAGCCGATGCCGACCCCCACGTGCTCGATGCCACCATCGGTCGACTCCGCCGACGACTGGGCCCGTGCAGCGACGCCATCGAGACCACGCCCGGTCGCGGCTACCGCCTCGCGTCTGGTTGACCCAACCCCGGGCGTTCCGTGACCAGAACGGTGGTGGACGGGGGGTCGGCCGCTAAGGTGAGGCCATGGGTCAGCGGGTGGCTGAGGATCTTGTCCGGCCCCGCCGATTCGGTCCCAAGGTGGTGATGCGGGTCGATCTGCACGGCGTGTCCATGCTCGGGCCCGGCGAGGAGCGGACGATGATCCGCTGGGAATGGGTCGAGGCCATCGAGGTCGACAGTGACGTCACCGTCCGATCGGCCACCGACGAGGTCTGTTTTCCCAAGGGCAGCTTCGGCATCGACGCTCCGGCCCTGGCCCACCGGCTGCAGGAGGCCCGCTCGATCGACAGCCGGACCGAGGCCATCGCGGCGCTGAACGACCGGTGACGCTTCTTCGCTGGAGGTGGCTCCCGGCGGCGATCGTGGGCGCCGGCATCGGGATCGTGCTCCTCATGCTCGTCGCGCCGGTGCATACGAGCTTCGGCGACGACCCGGTGTTGCGCTTGCAGGGGTTCGATCAGGAACGGTCCTTCCTGCCCACCTCAGTCAGCTGCGGCAACGCCTTCACCAACCTCAATCGGCCGACGGGTACCCGTACCCTGTACGACGTGGCCCGCGACAACGCCTGTCACCGAAGTGGCGTCCGCCGGTTCTGGCTTGCGTTCGCCTGCGGGGGTGTCATCGTGCCGGCCGGACTCACCATCGCCGTCGCGGCCCGTGACGAGGTCCGGACATGACCGACCCACCGGCGACCCGCAGCACCGCGGCGGCCGGCGGCGACCAGCCGGCGCTCGTGGTGATGGACAAGGTCAACAAGTCGTTCGGCGACCTGCGCGCCCTGACCGATGTCGACCTCACCGTCGAACGGGGCGAAGTCCTGATGGTGATCGGACCGTCGGGGTCGGGCAAGTCGACGCTCTGTCGCACGATCAACCGTCTGGAGCCGATCGACTCGGGCACCATCACCATCGACGGTGTGGCCCTGCCCGCCGAGGGTCGGGCGCTCGCCCGCTTGCGGGCCGACGTGGGCATGGTCTTCCAGTCGTTCAACCTGTTCGCCCACAAGACCATCCTCCAGAACGTCACCCTGGGGCCGGTCAAGGTGCGCAAGATGGCCAAGGGCAAGGCTCGGGAGAAGGGTCTCGACCTCCTCCGCCGGGTCGGCATCGAGGACAAGGCCAACCGGTATCCGGCCGAGCTCTCGGGAGGACAGCAGCAGCGGGCGGCCATCGCCCGGGCCCTGGCCATGGACCCCAAAGTCATGCTCTTCGACGAGCCCACTTCGGCGCTCGACCCGGAGATGATCAAAGAAGTCCTCGACGTGATGGTCGAGCTGGCGGCCGAAGGGACCACCATGATCGTGGTCAGCCACGAGATGGGTTTCGCGCGCTCCGCGGCGCGAAAGGTAGCGTTCATGGACGGAGGCCGCATCGTGGAGCTCGCATCCCCCGAACAGTTCTTCAGCCACCCAGAAACCGATCGTGCCCGCGACTTCCTGTCGAAGATCCTGGATCATTAGGAGGAAACTGATGCGCAGCCACCGCAACAACCGTTTGTGGACGATTCCGGTGCTCGTCGCCGTCCTGTGTCTGACGGCCGCCGCCTGCGGCAGCAGCTCGAAGAAAGCCGCACCAGCCGCGTCGAGCACGACGGTGCCCCCGACCTTCCCGGCCGGCACGACCATGGCCGACATCCAGGCCAGGGGGAAGATAAAGGTCGGCATCAAATACGACCAGCCGGGCGTGGGCCTGCGCAATCCCACCAACAACTCCTTCGAGGGCTTCGACGTCGACATCGCCAGGCTGATGGCCATAGGCATCTTCGGCGGAACGATGGACACCATCGACAGCAAGATCGAGTTCATCGAGGCTGTGTCGGCCAACCGGGAGCCGTTCCTCCAGAACGGCAACGTCGACATCGTTGTCGCCAGTTACACCATCAACGACACGCGTAAGCAGGTGGTCGACTTCGCTGGGCCGTACCTGCTCGCTCATGAGGACATCCTCGTGAAGACCGCCGACTCCAGCATCAAGAGCGTCGGCGACCTGAACGGCAAGAAGGTCTGCAGCGTCGCCGGTTCGACCTCGGAGAAGAACGTGGTCGCCAAGGCACCCCAGGTCCAGTTGACTTCCTTCGACGTCTACAGCAAGTGCGCCGAGGGCCTCACCGACGGTCGGGTTGTCGCCGTCGTCACTGACGGTCCGATCCTCGCCGGGTTCGTCGCCAAGAGCAATGGCGAGTTCAAGCTCGTGAACGCCCCGTTCAGCGACGAGCCCTACGGCATCGGCCTGAAGAAGGGCGACGACGTCTTCCGCGCCTTCCTCAACGACCGGCTCGAGAAGATCGAGGCCGACGGCCAGTGGGCCAAGGCTTTCCAGGCCACCCTGGGCAAGCTCGGGTTGGCTGTTCCCACCCCGCCGGCGATCGACCGCTACGGCACCGTCGGCGCCTCGTCGACCACGACCAGCTCGTCGTCCACCACGTCGACGACGGTGAAGACCGCGCCGGCGACCACGACGGCGCCTGTCGCGGAGCCGACCACGCTGCCCGCCGAGGAGACGACGACCACCCCGACAACCACGCCGTAGCCCGGCGGGAGCCGGGGTCGTGCAGATCGTCTTCGACAATCTCGGCGGCTTCGGCGACGCCATGGTGGTCACCATCGAGCTGACCCTGATGTCGTTCGCGGTGGCGTTCTTCATCGGGGTGCTCGTGGCCGGGTTCCGGGTGAGCCCGGTGCCACCCCTTCGCCTGGTAGGGACGTTCTGGGTGGAGACGTTGCGGAACACGCCGGTCATTGTGTTGATGTTCTTGTTCTTCTTCGGCCTGACGAAGGTCGGCGTGAAGTATTCGGCGTTCACCTCGGCGGTCATCGTGCTCTCGGCGTACACCAGCACCTTCGTGGCCGAGACCGTCACCGCGGGCATCAACGCGGTGGCCAAGGGTCAGGCCGAGGCGGGCCGGGCTCTCGGCTTGACCTTTCCGCAGCTGTTGGGGCTGGTGGTGCTTCCCCAGGCCCTACGCACGGTGGTGGCTCCATTGGGCAGTGTCTTCATCGCCCTCATCAAGAACTCGTCCATTGCCGGGTTCTTCACCGTGGCCGAGATCTTCGGGTTCGCGATCAGGCTCAACCAGGAGAACGAGCGGCCCATCCCCATCTTCGCCGGAGCGGCCGTCGCCTACCTGATCCTGTCGCTACCGACGGGCTGGGTCGTCGGTCTCATCGAGCGGCGGGTGGCGATCAAGCGATGAGAGCCCGACGAGCCTCGTCCACGAGCCTCCTCGGCGACGAGCTGGGTCCCCGAGGCCGCCGGCGGGTGGCGGGCGCGACGGTGGTCTCGCTCGTGGTCATCGCCGCCGTCGTGTTCGTTGCGGCGATGCGATTCGCCGACCACGGCCAGTTCCGCGCCGCTCTCTGGCGTCCACTAACTCAGTGGTCGATCGTGCGCTTCCTTCTCGGCGGATTCGTCGACACGCTGAAGGCGGCCGCGGTTGGCATGGTCCTGGCCATGGTGATCGGTGCGGTCATGGCCCTCGCCCGGTTGGCCGGCCACCGTGCGGTGCGGTGGCCGGCGGTGGCCTATGTCGAGTTCTTCCGGGCCGTGCCCCTGCTGCTGCTGATCTTCTTCATCTTCGTCGGCCCTCCCACTTGGGACGTGCATCCGAGCGTGTTCCAGGCGCTGGTGGGCGGACTGGCCATCTACAACGGCGCCGTCCTCGGGGAGATCTTCCGCGCCGGCATCCTGTCGCTCGACCGGGGTCAGGGCGAGGCGGCCTCGGCCATCGGCCTCACCCATCGTCAGGCGATGACCTTCGTCATACTCCCCCAGGCCGCCCGGCGCATGGCTCCGGCCATCGTGAGCCAGCTCATCACCCTGCTGAAGGACACCGCCCTCGGCGTCATCATCACCTTCGACGACGCCCTACGTCGGGCCGACAACATTGGGACGTTCTACAACAACCGCCTTCAGGCCTTTTTGTTCGTGGCCCTCTGCTACATCGCCGTCAACCTGGTTCTCAGCCGGATCTCGCACCGCCTCGAGGTCCAGCAGCGGCGTCTCGGGGCGGCTCCGATCGACGTCGTCGGCGTCGACGACCTGGCCGTGATGAGCATCTCGGCCACCGCCGACGAATAGACCTCGACGTCGATCTCCACAGGTCGGGTCAGCGGCGGCGGCGCCCGCCGACCCACCACCCGGCGGCGAACACGGCCACCAGGCCGGCGTTGGCGGCGGAGCGGAGGGACTGGCCCCTTAGGGCCCAGCCGACGGCCACGGCCGCGGTGCCCGCTTCGGCGGCGAGGAACCGCCGGGTCCGGCGCTGGCGGTACATGGGAAGGGCCCTGGCCAGGGCCCAGCAGGCGACGGCATAGCCGCCTACGAGTAGCGCGCCGCCGACCTGCTGGCGCCCGGGGCTGACGGAGGCGGAAGTCATACGCGCGGCAGGAGTCCGATGGCGTCCTGGGCCCGGGCCAGGGTGTCGGCGGCGACGGCACCGGCCTTGGCTGCTCCCTTGGCGAGCACGGCCGTCACTGTATCGGTGTCGGCGGCCAGCTCGGCATAGCGTTCGCGTAGTGGGCGCAACAGCTCGATCACCGCGGCGGCGGCGTCGGCCTTGAGGGGGCCGTACTGGTCGTACTCGGCCGCCACCTCCTCGGGGACCCGGTTGGTGGCGGCGGCGAGGATCTGGATGAGGTTGGACACCCCCGGCTTGTGCTCGAAGTCGAAGCGCACGGCCGAGCCCGGGTCGGTGACGGCCCGCCGGAACTTGCGCTCGATGGTGTCGGGGTCGTCGAGGGCAAGGACCATGCCCTTGGGCGACTCCGACATCTTCGACATCTTGGCCTCGGGGTTCTGGAGGTCCATGATGCGGGCGCCCACCTCGGGCACTGCGCCCTCGGGCACGATAAAGGTCTCCCCGTAGCGGTGGTTGAAGCGTGTCGCCAGGTCGCGGCACAGCTCGAGGTGCTGGCGCTGGTCGTCGCCCACCGGGACCCGGTCGGCGTCGTAGAGCAGGATGTCGGCCGCCATCAGGACCGGGTAGGTGAACAGGCCTACCCGGGCCGACTCGTCGTTGCCCTTGACCTTGTCCTTGAACTGGGTCATGCGCCGCAGCTCCCCCATCGAGGCGACGCCCTCGAGGATCCACGACAGCTGGGTGTGCTCGGTCACGTGACTCTGCAGGAACAGGGTGCAGCGGTCGGGGTCGAGGCCGGCGGCGAGAAGGACAAGGACGGTCTCGAGCGTCTTGGCCCGCAGCTCGTAGGGATCGCGGGGGATAGTGAGGGCGTGCAGGTCGACCACGCAGAAGAACGCGTCGTGGGTGTGCTGATCGGCGACCCACTGGCGGACGGCGCCCAGGTAGCTGCCCAGGTGGACGTCACCGGTGGGTTGGATGCCCGAGAGCACGCGATCCATCCGGCCGATGGTATTCCCCAGGTGGTCGGCCGCCGACCGGTAGCCTTGGCGAGTGCCCTACGACGTCCAGACGCCGGTGTACCAGGGGCCGTTCGACCTGCTGCTGCACCTGATCTGTCGCGACGAGGTCGACCTCTGGGATGTGTCGCTGTCGAGCATCGTCGACGCTTACGTGGCCGAGATCGAGCGCATCGGCACCGTCGACCTCGACGTGGCCACGGAGTTCCTGGTGGTCGCGGCCACCTTGGTCGAGCTGAAGTGCCGCCGCCTCCTTCCCGGCCCCGACGACGTGGACCTCGACGAGGAACTGGCGCTCTTCGAGGAGAGAGACCTGCTCCTTGCCCGCCTCCTGGAGTGCAAGACCTTCCGCAACGCCGCCGCGGCGATGTCGCGCCTGGCTGCGGGCGCCGCCAACTCCCACCCTCGCACCGCCGGCCTGGAGCCCCGTTTCCTGGCCCTCACCCCCGATCTGCTGGCTGGCCTCGGCCCCCTCGACCTGCGGGCCGCCTGGCTGGCCGCCACCGCGCCGCGCCCGGTTCCCAAGGTCGACCTCGACCACGTGGCGCCCATCCGGGTCAGCGTGGCCGATGTGGTCGACGAGCTGGCGGCGTCGCTGCCGGGGACCGGAAGGCGCACCTTCCGGGCCATCACCTCCACACTGGCCACCCGCCTCGATGTGATCGTCCACTTCCTCGCCGTCCTGGAGCTCTACAAGCAGGGGCGGGTCGAGCTCGACCAGATCGAGAGCTTTGGCGACCTGACGGTCGCATGGGTGGGCGCGGCCCCGGGCTCGGCAGACGCCGACGAGCTCGATCGCGTGGACTCCTACGATGGCTGACGAGGCCACCCGGGCGGTGGAAGCCATCTTGATGGTGGCCGAGGAGCCGGTGGAGCCACAGTTGCTGGCCGAGCTGCTCGAGCTGTCGGTGGCCCGCGTCGAGGAGCTGTGCGCCCGGCTGGACGCGGTCTACGTGGCCGACGACCGGGGCTTCGTGCTGGCGAGGGTGGCCGGCGGCTACCGCTTCCAGAGCCATCCCGATCTGGCTCCCTATGTGGAGCGCTTCGTGCTCCAGGGCCAGTCAGCCCGACTGTCGGCCGCCGCCCTGGAGACGCTGGCCATCGTGGCCTACCGCCAGCCCGTGTCCCGGGCCCAGGTGGCGGCCATCCGCGGTGTCAACGCCGACGCCGTCGTGCGAACTCTCGAGCAGAAGGGCTATGTCAACCAGGTCGGCCACGACCCCGGACCGGGCCAGGCCCTGCTCTACGGCACGACCCGGCTGTTCCTCGAGAAGCTGGGCCTCGATTCCATCGAAGATCTCCCGCCGCTCGCCGAGTTCGTCCCCGGGCCCGAGACGGTGGAGGCCCTCGAGCGCGGCCTGGGCGCCCGCGACGTTTGAGCCACCCGAGCTACCCGGATACCTCCGGCGACAGGTCGGCGGGGTTGGGGCCCCCGCCGACAGCGGCGGGCGAGTTCCGAAGGAACCGGGTGCCCGTCGCAAGTCACAGTGACGGGGAGCGGCTGCAAAAGGTTCTCGCGTCGGTGGGCCTCGGGAGCAGGAGGGCATGCGAGGAGCTCATCGCCGACGGGTTGGTGACCGTGGACGGCGAAGTCGCCGTGCTGGGACGGCGGGTGCACCCAGAGTTGGCCCACATCGAGGTCGAGGGAGTGCCACTGTCGGTGCGTCCGGGCCTGGTTCATTACCTGCTCAACAAGCCCGCTGGCGTGGTATCCACGGCTGACGATCCCCAGGGGCGGCCGACTGTCGTCGACCTGGTGCCGGCCGAGCCCCGGGTATTCCCGGTCGGGCGCCTCGACGCCGACACCGAGGGTCTGCTCCTTGTCACCAACGACGGCGACCTCACCCACCGCCTCACCCATCCCTCGTTCGGAGTCGACAAGGAGTATCTGGCCGAGGTCGAGGGCACCCCCAGTCGCGGAGCTTTGCGCCGATTGCGCGACGGCATCGAGCTCGACGACGGCCTGACTGCTCCGGCGCGGGTCGCCCTAGTTCCCCCAAACGCGCTGCGGATCGTGATCCACGAGGGCCGCAACCGCCAGGTACGCCGTATGTGTGCAGCCATAGGACACCCGGTGATGCGTCTGGTCCGCGTTCGCATCGGCCCGTTGGCCGATCGCAGCCTCGCTCCCGGCACGTGGCGGGTGCTCACCCCCGAGGAGGTGCGTGCCCTGGAGACGGCGGCTGCCGGCGTGGCCAGCTCGGGCCCCGCCGGCGCCAACTAACCTCCCTCGTGGTGCCTGTGGCCATACGAGCGTTGCGCGGTGCCACGACCGTCGATGAGGACACCCCGGCCCAGGTCGCCGAGCGCGTCCAGGCTCTGATCGCCCAGATGCTGTCCCGGAACGGCGTGACCCACGACGACATCATCAGCATGATCTTCACGGCCACGGCCGACATCGTGTCGATCTTCCCCGCGTCGGCGGCGCGAGCCGCCGGGCTCGGCGACGTCCCCCTGCTGTGCGCTCAGGAGCTGTCGGTGGTGGGAGCGACCCCGCGGTGCATCCGGATCCTCGTGCATTTTTCCACCGAGCGGTCTCGTGCCGAGCTTCGCCATGTGTACCTGGAGGGGGCCGAGGCCCTGCGCGATGACCTCCCCGGTTGAGCAACCACCCCGCTCCGAGGGCCGCTCGGGCCCACCACCCCGCTCCGAGGACCACTCGGGCCCACCACCCCGCTCCGAGGACCACTCGGGCCCACCACCCCGCCGGGCGGCCGTGATCGGGACCGGGCTCATCGGAGGGTCGATCGGCCTGGCTTTGCGGGCTCGGGGGTGGCATGTCACCGGGTCCGACATCGACCCCGCCCGGGCCGCCCGGGCCCTCGAGCTCGAGGCCGTCGACGCCGTGGGCGACGACCCCGAGGCCGAGGTGACGTTCGTGGCCACGCCGGTGGGCGCCATCCCCGGAGCGGCCCGGGCCGCCCTGGCCGGCGGAGGGGTCGTCACCGACGTGGGTGGCGTCAAGGCCGCCGTTGTCGATGCCATCGCCGATCCCTGCTTCGTGGGAGGCCACCCGATGGCCGGCTCCGAACAGGACGGTGTCGACGGCGCCGATGCCGAGCTGTTCGAGGGCGCCATGTGGGTGCTCACTCCCACCCTCGACACCGACTCCGAGGCCTACACCCGGGTGCGGTCGGTGATCCGCTCGTTCGGGGCCGATGTCGTGGCCTTGCCGCCCGATCGCCACGACTCGCTCGTGGCCATGGTCTCCCACGTCCCCCACCTGGTCGCCGCCACCTTGATGGGCCTGGCCGCCGACGGTGCCGTGGAGCACCCGGCGATGCTGCGGCTGGTGGCGGGCGGCTTCCGTGACATGACGCGGGTGGCGGCGGGCAACCCCGGGATCTGGCTCGACATCTGTTCCCAGAACAGTGAGGCCATTCTCGAGGGCCTCGACCGGCTGTTGGGCGGGCTCGGTGACATGCGGGAGCGGGTGGCCACGGGTGACCAGGAGGCGCTGCGGTCGTCGCTCGAGCGCTCGCGCCACGCCCGGGTGAACCTCCCCGCCCGCCTCGACCGGACTGCCGGGCTCATCGAGGTGCGGGTTCCCGTGCCCGACCGCCCTGGAGTCGTGGCCGAGGTCACCACCCTGCTGGCCGAGCTCGACGTCAACATCGCCGACCTCGAGATCGCCCACTCCACCGAGGGTTCTCGCGGTGTGCTGGTGATGGTCGTCGAGCGTTCTGCCCACCAACGGGTGTTGGTCGCCCTCGGCGATCGCGGGTTCCGGCCATCGACGTCTCCCCTCGATTGAGCACATGACGGGATTACGGGTGACCGGCGGCCGGCCGTTGCGGGGACGCATCCAGGTGCCTGGAGACAAGTCCATCTCGCACCGGGCCCTGCTGTTCGCTGCCCGGGCCGAGGGCACCTCGCTCGTGCGGGGACTGTCCGACGGCGACGATGTCGACCGCACGCGCGCCGCCGTCGAGGCCATGGGTGCCAAGATCGACGGGGAGCGGATCACGGGTGGCACCGATCGGTTGCACGAACCCGAGGGCGTGCTCGACGTGGGCAACTCGGGCACGGGGATCCGCCTCCTGGCCGGGTTCTCGGCCGGTTTCGACTGGCTCACCGTGCTCGCCGGCGACTCCTCGGTGGCCCACCGTCCCATGGACCGGGTGGTCGACCCACTACGGGCCATGGGGGCCCTGATCGACGGTCGCGACGACGGTCACTACCCGCCCCTCACCGTGCGGGGTGGCAGTCTGGCCGGTATCGACTACACCCCGCCTGTCGCCAGTGCCCAAGTGAAGTCGGCGGTCCTGCTCGCCGGGTTGGGGGCCGAGGGCGACACGGTGGTGCGCGAGCCCGTGCCCACCCGGGCCCACACCGAGGAGCTGCTGGCCCTGTGCGAGGCCGACGCCGAGGTCACTTTCGATCACGACGGCGGGGGACAGGCCGTGCGGGTGCGCCGTTCCCGCCTTCGCCCGTTCGAGCTCGACGTGCCCGGCGACCCGTCCCAGGCCGCCTTCTGGGTGGTCGCCGCGTGCGTGACGCCGGGCAGCGACGTGGTGGTCGACAAGGTGTACCTGGGGCCGGGTCGGGCGGGATTCCTCGACGTGCTGGCCCGCATGGGGGCCGACATCGAACAGGTGGGCGACAACCAAGTGCGGGCCCGCCACGGTCCGCTGCGGGGCACCGAAGTGGGCGGGGTCGAGGTGCCCGGTCTCATCGACGAGATCCCCGTGTTGGCGGTGGCGGCGGCGGTGGCCGAGGGGCCCACACTGTTCGGAGGTGCAGCCGAGTTGCGGGTGAAGGAGAGTGATCGGATCGCCACGGTGGCCGAGGGGCTCCGGGCGTTCGGCGCCCAGGTCGAGACCAAGGCCGACGGCTTCATCGTCGGTGGGGGAGGGGCGCTCGTCGGAGCCCGCGCCGATGCCCAGGGTGACCATCGGGTGGCCATGGCGATGGCCGTGGCGGCCATGGCCGTCGACGGAGAGTCGCTGATCGACGGATGGGAGTCGGTGGCCACCAGCTACCCGACGTTCGAGGCCCACCTCACCGCTCTCGGCGGCCAGGCCCGGTCATGACCGAGCCGACGTCGAGGGTGCCGAAGTCGAGGGTGCCGAAGTCGCGGGTGATCGCCATCGACGGACCGGTGGGGTCAGGGAAGTCGACGGTGTCCAAAGCCGTCGCCGGTCGTCTGGGCCTCGACCACCTCGATACCGGAGCCATGTACCGAGCGGCGGCCGTCGCAGTGATGCGCCGAAACCTCGATCCCGAATCGGCCTCGGCCGAGGAGCTGGCCGAGGTGGTGCGCCACGTGGTCATCGAGGCCAATGACCGGGTGCTGCTCGACGGCGATGACATCACCGAACTGCTGCGTATCCCCGAGGTGGGCCGGGCGGTGAGCACGGTTGCCGCCTGCGCCGAGGTTCGCACCGAGCTCGTGCAACGTCAGCGGGCATGGGCGGCCGAACGGGGCGGGGGAGTGGTGGAGGGTCGCGACATCGCCAGCGTGGTCTTCCCCGACGCCACCCTGAAGGTGTTCCTCACGGCCAGCGACGAGGAGCGGGCCCGGCGCCGGTCATCCGACGAGGACCCCGTCGCCCTGGCCCGTCGCGATCGACTGGACTCGACCCGCACGGCGTCGCCGCTGGCCGTGGCCGACGACGCGTGGGTCCTCGACACCACGGGACGCACCATCGACGACATCGTCGACGAGATCGTGTCGCGGGTCCCCGTCATCGACGAGCCGGCCCCGCCCCCGCCGTCAGCGAGCCCGCCCGAGGGCTCGAGTGGCCCCCCGGGCGGGGCTCCCGACCCGGCGGTGACCGGTCCACCCACGGGAGCGGCCCGGGCCCTCTATGGCGCAGTACGGGTGCTGGTGAACGGCATCTGCCGGGCGTACTGGCGAGCCACCTACGAGGGTCTCGACCACATCCCGGCGACGGGAGCCTTCATCCTTGCCCCCGTCCATCGCTCGTTCATCGACTTCGGCCTGGTGGCGGCAGTCTCCAAGCGGCGCATCCGCTACATGGGCAAGGACTCGCTGTGGAAGGTCTCCTGGTTCGGCAGCTTCATCTCGGCCCTGGGCGCCTTTCCCGTACGCCGGGGGGCGGCCGACCGCGAAGCCCTGCGCCGTTGCCTCGAGATCATCCGCAGTGGCGAACCGCTGGTCCTGTTCCCCGAGGGCACCCGCCGGTCGGGCCCCACCGTCCACGACCTGTACGAGGGCGCCGCCTATGTGGCCATCCGCGCCGGGGTGCCCATCGTCCCCGTCGGTATCGGCGGTTCGGAACGGGCTCTTGAGAAGGGCAGACGCGTTCCCCGACCAGTGAAGGTGCACGTGGTGGTGGGGGAGCCGCTCGTTCCGCCGCCACCCAAGGCCAGCGGCCATCCGTCGCGCGCCGCCCTCCGGGACCTCACCGCCGCCCTCCATGCCGAGGTGCAGCGACTCTTCGACCAGGCCCAAGAAGGCCTCTGACCCCCGCTTCTTGTCGCCCCATCACCCCAGTGCGTTGGTCAGCGCGACAAGAAGCGCCGGGTCGGAACTAGCCGGCGAGGGTGTCGAGCACGTCGCTGGCGGCCACCCGCCGGTCGTCGGCGAAGGCTGATGAGGTCGGCGCGGGTGCGCCCAGGGCAAGGCTGACGATCGAGTCGAGGGCGCCGAGCAGGTCGCGGAGCTCGCGCGGGGGTGGGAAGTACTCGTCCTCGTCGGTGACCGACACCAGCTCGACCCCGCCGACGGGGGCCAGGGCGTCGACGACCGCCCGCACGAGCTCGTCGGGCGCCGATGCCCCGGCGGTGACCCCCACCACGCCGGACAGGTCGTCGGGAAGCTCGCCGGCGGCGTTGACCCGGTAGACCCGGGGGCAGCCCACGGCCCTGGCCACTTTCTCGAGGGCCACGGTGTTCGACGAGTTGGCCGAGCCGATGACCACGATGGCATCGGCGCGGGTGGCAATCTCGGTGAGAGCCGCCTGGCGATTGGTGGTGGCGAAGCACAGGTCACTGCGGCCCGGCACCCAGACGTCGGGGAACCGCTGGCGGGCGGCATCGAGGACCCCGGCCCAGTCCTGGTGGCTGAGGGTGGTCTGGGCCAGCAGGGCGACGGGGCCGTCCGGAGCACCCAGGGCGTGCACATCGGCCTCCGTCTCGACCAGGTGTACGGCTTCGGGGGCCACCGCCAAGGTGCCCACGGCCTCGTCGTGTCCCTCGTGGCCCACGTAGACGATCGAGTAGCCCTTGCCTGCCCGCACCTTGACCTCGTGGTGCACCTTGGTCACGAGCGGGCAGACGGCGTCGATGACGAAGCCTCCGTTGGCGCGGGCCGCCGCCACCACCTCGGGGCTGGACCCGTGGGCACTGAGCATGAGCGGTGCGCCGTTGGGGACCTCGTCGATCGCCTCCACGAAGACCACGCCGAGGTTGCGGAACCGGTCGACCACCAGGCGGTTGTGCACGATCTCGTGGTAGCAGTAGACCGGCGGTTCGAACACCCGCAACATCCAGGCCAGGGCCTTGATGGCCATTTCCACACCGGCGCAGAACCCACGGGGCGAGGCAAGCAACACCAGCTCGACACCACCGACTGCGGCAACGGAGGGCCGATCAAGAGATGACCGGCTGGGAGCGATCTCGTCCACTTATCCCCACGCTACCGGCCCGCCGGCGGTTCCCTGGTCGCCGGGGCGACCCTTGGAGACCCCCGGCGACCTTGGCGAAGCTTGTAGGAATTGGCCCTCGGCTAGGTTGACTGGGCCGTGAGGATCATCGAAGAGGCCCAGCTCGCCACCGTCCGGGAGGGCGAGATCCCGGCTCACGTGGGGTGCATCATGGACGGGAACGGTCGCTGGGCCCTCATGCGGGACATGGCCCGCATCCATGGCCACCAGGCGGCTGAGGAGTCGGTGGTGTCCACGGTCGACGCCGCCCTCGAGCTCGGGGTCTCCTGGCTGTCGGTCTATGCCTTTTCCACCGAGAACTGGACCCGTGACCAGGCCGAGGTCACCTTCTTGATGAGTTTCGACGAGTGGCTGCTGCGGCGGTCCCGCCGGGACGAGCTCAACGACAAGGGCGTCCGCATCCGCTTCGCCGGCCGCCTCGACGACCCCCAGATCCCCCAGAAGTCGCGCGACTGGCTCCTCGAGACCGAGGATCTCACCAAGGGCAACGACCACCTCCAGCTGTGCATCGCCTTCAACTACGGGGGCAGAGCGGAGATCGTGGACGCCGTCAGGTCGCTGGCGGCCAGCGGCCAGTCCATCGCCGAGCTCAACGAGGAGGAGTTCGCCGGTCACCTCTACGTTCCCGAGATGCCCGACCTCGACCTGGTCATCCGCACGTCGGCCGAACACCGCCTGTCCAACTTCTTCATCTGGCACAGCACCTACGCCGAGTTCGTCTTCACCGAGACGCTGTGGCCAGACTTCCGAGGATGGCACCTCTATTCGGCAGTGGCCGAGTACCAGACCCGCCGACGGCGGATGGGTGCGGCCACCGTGGATTCCCGATGAGGACCCACGACCTGGCCGGCCTGCTGGGCCTTCCCGATCTGACCGACCACCTCGTCGAGGTCGAGCAGGGCCTGGGCCAGGCCTTGCGCTCGGACAACACCTATCTGTTCGAGCCCGGCTTGCGCGTGGTCGAGGCCGGGGGCAAGCGACTTCGTCCCGTGCTCGCCATCGCCGCCGCGGCCGCGGTGGCCGGTGAGGGGTCGTGGAGCCAATCGGTGCGGTCGGGGGCGGTGTCGGTGGAGCTCGTTCACGTCGGCTCACTGGTGCACGACGACATCATCGACGACGCCGACGAGCGTCGGGGGGTCCCGACGGTCAACTGCATCGAAGGATCGAGTCACGCCATCCTCGTGGGCGACTACCTGCTGGCCCGGGCGGGCGTGGAGGCGGCCCGGGTCTCCAAGGAAGTGGCCGAGGTGCTGGCCGAGACCATCGCCGACCTGTGCGACGGGCAGAGTCGTGAAACCGTCGACCTCTTCAACGTCGACCGCCAGGTCGACGCGGTCCTCAAATCGGTGAAGGGCAAGACGGCCGCGCTGATGCGGGCGTCGTGTCGCATCGGTGCTCTCTGCACCGGCTACACCGGAGAGCAGGTGGACGCGTTGAGCCGGTTCGGCGAAGCCTTCGGGATGGCCTTCCAGATCGTCGACGACGTGCTCGACATCGTCTCTACCACGAGGATCATGGGCAAACCCGTGGGCAACGACCTGAAGGAGGGCGTCTACACGCTCCCCGTGCTCTACGCCCTCCAAGGCGATCACGACGACCTCCTTCGCTCGAGGCTGGGTCAGTACATCGCCGACCCGACGTCGGTGAGCGATCTGTTGGAGCTGGTCAAGGCCAACGGCGCCATCGAGCAGGCCCTCGACCTGGCCCGGCGATTCAACCGCACTGCCACCGAGGCCCTGGCCACCCTTGACGGCGGCCGGGTGGTGTCCGGGTTGGCCAAGCTCCCGGACGCCTACCTCGAATGGGCCCTCAGCGAGCGGACGGCGGGCACCTACACGCTGGTGGGGTGAACCGGGCGGCATATCGCCCGGCATGGTCGTACGCTGGACCTACCCGGCGAAGGAGCGGACATGAGCAGCTGGAAACGAAGTGGCGAGATGACCGACAAAACCTGGGCCGTCATCAAGGAGAACCCACAGCTGCTGCGCTTCCCGGCCCTGGCCGCCGTCTACGGCATCCTGGCGGCCTTCATCTTCATGGCCCCGGCGTTGGCGCTGCTCGCGTTGTCCCATGCCACCCCCGCCTACATCGCCGCAGGACTTCTGTTCTTCGTCGGCGCGTGGGCGGCGACCTTCGTGGGTGTGCGCTACATCGCCGGCCTGGTGTTCGTGGCCGACAGCCTGATGAGGGGCGAGGTGGCCAGGTTTGAAGACGGCATGCGGATCGCCGGCGAGCGGACCCAGGCCCTCGGCCTCTGGGCGCTCATCAGCGTGGTCGTGGGGTGGATCCTCGCGGCGATCCAGGGCGGAGGCGACGACAACGTCGTCATGACGATCCTCCGGGCGATCCTTGCCGGCATCCTTTCGGCGGCGTGGTCGTTGATAACGTTCTTCGTGCTCCCGGTGATCGTCCTCGAAGACGTGGGCGCCCCGGCAGCCATGAAGCGTTCGGTGGCGCTCATCCGTGACAAGTGGGGCGAGGCGGTGACGGGTTCGTTCCGAATCGGGATCCGCATCCTGTTGACCTTCCTCCTCCCCGGCATCGTCCTGTTGGCCATCGGCCTGGGACTGGGCCTGGGGTTGGGTGGGATGATCGGCGTTTCCCTGGGAGTGATCCTGGGATTGGCCGGCGTCGCTCTCATCGTGGTGGGTTCGGTGCGCCAGGCCGCCGCCCGCCAGGTGTTCGGCGTGGCCCTTTACCGGTACGCGTCGAGTGGCATGGTCATCGGCCACTTCACCGAGGCCGATCTGGCGTCGGCGATCGCGCCCAAAAAGGGCAAGCGCAGCCGGCGGTAAGCCCGCCAGTGTGCAGGGCGTCGAGCGAGCGCAGCGTGGCCGGCGGGAGCATCGACTCTCGTTGACCATGGGTGGCCCGGTCACCGATGGGCCGGGGGCGCCGTATCCTTGGGTGTGCCCTCTCCTCTGGTCGTAGCTGTCGCGCCCGGTTCGCCGGCGGAGGAGGCCGGGCTGCTGGCCGGCGACGAGGTCGTGTCGCTCAACGGCGTACGGCCCCGCGACGTCATCGAATGGCAGCTTCTCACCGACGAGGCAGAACTGTCGCTGGAGGTGAGCCGGGGGGGCCTCGACCTCGATGTGAGCGTGAGCAAGGCCGACGGGCAGGCCCTCGGCCTGGAGGTGTCCTCGGCGCTGTTCGACCAGGTGCGCACCTGCGACAACCACTGCGAGTTCTGCTTCATCTTCCAGCTCCCGCCGGGGCTGCGGAAGAGCCTTTACGTGAAGGACGACGACTACCGACTGTCGTTCCTCTACGGCAACTACACCACCCTCACTCGCTTCACCGAGCTCGACCTGGAGCGGGTGGTCACCGAGCGCCTCGGTCCGCTCAACGTCAGCATCCATGCCACCGATCCCGAGGTTCGCTCCCGGATGCTCAGCAACCGGCGGGGCGCCACCAGCCTGCGCTGGCTGCGGGCCCTCCTCGACCACGGCATCGAGGTCCACGGCCAGGTCGTCGTGTGCCCCGGGGTCAACGACGCCGATGTCCTGGAAGACACGCTCTGCGGCGTCCTCGACCGCTTCCCTGAGCTGACCACCGTGTGCGTGGTGCCCCTGGGCATCAGCCGCTGGTCGCCGGCGGCCTCGTTGCGGGCGCATACGGTCGCCGAGGCCCGGGCCGTGGTCGACACGGTGGCCGGATGGCAGGAAACCTTCCTGTCGGTGGTGGGCCGACGGGTGGTGTTCGCAGCCGACGAGTACTACCTGCTGGCCGATCGCCCCTTCCCGTCCACCGAGACCTATGAGGGCTTTCCCCAGCACGAGGACGGGATCGGCATGGCCCGCGCCTTCGAGGCCGAGCTGCTGGGCGACACCGACGAGGCCCTGGGAACCCAGCCGGGGTTCTTCGCCTGGGTCGACGGTGCCGGCCCTGACGGCTACCGGGCTCCGAGGACCGACGGCGCAGTCGAACCGGGCTCGGGCCCGGCACCGGAGGCGGCGGCCGACGACGGGCGCCCGGTCACCATCCTCACCGGCGAGTACGGCGCCCGGGTGCTGACTCCCCTCGTGGCCGACCTGGGTCGCCCCGACGTACGGGTGCTGGGCGTGGCCAACAACTTCTTCGGCGGCAACATCGCCGTCACCGGCCTACTCGTCGGCGCCGACCTGGCCCCGGTGCTGGCCGCCCAGCCCGAGGGCCACCGCTACCTGCTGCCCGACGTGTGTCTGTCCAAGGGCGTGTTCCTCGACGGCACCAGCCCCTCCGATCTTCCCCGGCCCGTCGAGGTCGTGGCCACCGACGGGGTGGCGCTTCGGCAGGCCCTCGGGGTCCCCGTCGCCGCCGGCGCGGGAGTCTGAGGTGGCCCTTCCCGTGGTAGCCGTCCTCGGCCGCCCCAACGTCGGCAAGTCCACGTTGGTGAACCGCATCGTCGGCCGGCGCGAGGCCATCGTGGAGGAGCGCCCCGGCGTGACGCGCGACCGCAAGGTCCTCGAGGCCGAGTGGTCGGGTCGTCACTTCCAGATCGTCGACACCGGGGGGTGGTTGGACAGCTCCGACCTCCTCGACGCCCAGGTGAGCCGCCAGGCCGAGCGGGCCCTGTCCGGTGCGGCCGTCGTGCTGCTCGTGGTCGACGTCACCGTCGGGGTCACCGACGACGACGATCGGGTGGCCGCGGTGCTGCGCAAGGCCCTGCGGGCCAAGGAACGGGCACCGACGGTGGTCGTGGTGGTCAACAAGGTCGACAACGCCAACCGGGAGGCCGACGCCTGGGACTTCGGGCGACTCGGGCTGGGGGCACCCTTCCCGGTGAGCGCCCTGCACGGGCGGGGCAGCGGCGACCTTCTCGACATCGTGGTCGAGGCCCTTCCGGCCCTGTCCCCGGAGGAGGAAGCGGCCGAGGCGGGTGAAGAGCCCGATGCCGGCGTCCCCGCCGTGGCCATCGTGGGGCGGCCCAACGTAGGTAAGTCGACTCTGTTCAACCGGCTCATCGGCGACGAGCGGTCGGTGGTCCACGATGCCCCCGGCACCACCCGCGACAGCATCGACACCATAGTGGAGACGCCCGACGGGCCCATTCGCTTCGTCGACACCGCTGGGATGCGCCGCCGCAGCCGCATCGGCGAGGGACCCGAGTACTACTCGCTGGTCCGGGCCCTCCAGTCGATCGACCGGGCCAACGCCGCCCTGCTGGTGATCGACGCCTTCGAGGGGGTCACCCATCAGGACCAGCGCCTGGCCGAGCGGATCGACGCCGCGGGCAGCCCCGTGGTGATCGTGTTGAACAAGTGGGACCGACTCGACGCCGAGGGCCGGTTGAAGGCCACGATCGACCTCGAGGACCGGCTGGCGTTCCTCGGCTACGCGCCCGTCCTCAAGACCAGCGCCCTGTCGGGCATGGGCGTGCACAAGCTCATGCCGGCGCTGGCCGAGGCCATCGAGGCCTACCACCGGCGGGTACCGACCCGCGAGCTCAACGACGTGGTCCAAGCCGCCCAGGCCGCCCACCCCGCCCCCGGTGCCCGGGTGCTCTATGCCACCCAGGGAGCCGTCGACCCGCCGACGTTCACCCTGTTCAGCGACAAGACCCTGCACCCGACCTGGCTGCGCTTTCTGGAGCGCCGCATCCGGGAGCATTTCGGGTTCGGACCGACGCCGCTGAAGCTCCGGGTCCGAAAACGGGCCGGGTAGGCGGGCCCATGGCGGGCTCAGGCGGGGCAACGGTCGGCAGGACCGTCCCGATCGTCGTAACATCGTTACCGGTATGATCGCGACCCCAGTTTTGCTGGTGGTGGCCTTTGGGTGCCTGGTGGCCGGCGCCATCTGGGGCCGTTCGGCTTTGCGCCTGGAACGGTCGTGGCGACGCATCAGGGAGATGAGCGGCCCCGGCCCTTCGGTGGCCGCCGATCTGGCCCGTTCGGCGTACCGCAAGGAGGTCCACAACACCCTGCTCTACGCCATCGCCGCGGTCATTGCGGCGTTGGGCGCGGTGAGCACCGACGGCTGGCTGAGCGCAGTTCGCCTGCTGCTCGCGGTACCCATCGCCATGACCATCATCTACGGGCGCCGGTTCATCCAGGAGGCCGACCTCATCGAGGAGCGGGCCAGCCTGGAGCGCAAGGCCGAGGAGACGTTGTCCCAGGACGAGCTGGCCCCCCGTCGCTGGGCCGCCCGCCTCGCTCCCCAGGACTTGCCCCCAGTCGAGGGGTTCGAGGTGGGCCAGGTGTACGAAGCCGGCACCGGGCTCATGGCCGGCGACTTCTACGACGTGTTCCCCTCCGGTGACGGGCGCCTCGCCGTGGTGATCGGCGACGTGTCCGGCCACGGCATCGAGCCCTCCATCACCGCCTTCCAGGTGAAGTACCTGTTGCGGGTGTTCCTGCGCCAGTACCGCGACCCGGCCCAGGCGCTGGAGGAGTTGAACGCCCAGATCTCGCCCCAGGTCCGCCAGGAGGAGTTCGTGTCCATGTGCGTGGCCGTGGTCGACGTGGAAGCGGGCACGTTGCGCTGGGCCTCGGCCGGCCACCCGCCGGCGTGGCTGTGGCACGACGGCGACGTTCGTCCCCTGCGCTCCACCGGGCCCATGCTCACCCTCGACCCCAAGGGCACCTACCTCAGTCGTGAGGTTCCCCTGGAGATGGGCGACCTCGTGCTCTTCTACACCGACGGCCTGGCCGAGGCCCGCTCGGGCGGGGCGTTGTTCGGCGAGGACCGCATCGCCGGGGCCATCCGCCGGGAGCCCCGGATGCAGGCCGACGTGCTGTGCAAGTCGTTGCTGGCCGCCGCCCGCAACTTCGCCAGCGCCCCCCTCACCGACGACGTGGCCATCCTGGCCATTCGCAGGGTCTGACGACCTGCCCTGGTGCGAGCCCTGTAGCCGTTACTGGCCCGGCAGCCAGTTGGGCGAGGGCGGGGAGTGCCCCGATTGCGACTCGGTCATCGGCAAGCCCGCCGGCACACCGTGGCACTTCAAGTTGCTCTTGGTGGCCACGGTGATCTACTTGGGTTGGCGCGCCGTCCAGGGCATCGAGTGGCTCGTCCACAACCTGTGAGGGGTTCAGGGCGCCCCGGTTCGGTCAGCGCCGGCGGGGAAGATGGCGACGGACACGGATCAGCATGCCCACCATCTCCTCGGCGAGTTCGATACCCGACGCTCGGGGGTTGTTGTACAGGACGTACTCCTTGGCGACCAACGTCGCCAGATAGTCGAGCAGCAGGCCTTCCTCGTCCTTGACCAGCAGGTAGTCGGGGTGGCCCTCGTTGTAGAGGACGACCCTTGCGTCAGGGTCGAAGCGGCTACGGGCTTCGCCCGGCGAGGGGTCGGCCAGCACCGTTGGAAGATGTCGGGAGCGTCGCCCGTTTCCTCCGCCCGCCTCCGGGGGAGCCGGTGGGGGTGGATCGCCGCTCGGCGCCAGCTCGTCCAGACCAGGTGGCTCGGTCTGGGGGGGTGGCGTCGGCGGGCCCGAACCGGTGCCGTTCGTGCCGTCCGATTCGGATTGGCCCATCATCCCGTTGCCGTCGGGATCGGAGCCGACCAGGGTCCGCATGGGGTTCTCGAGATCGGCCAGCTCCTTCAGCACCCGGGCGAAGATCTGTCGTACCGCATCGGACAGCCGCCCGACGGTGGCCTCGTCCACCTCCTTGTTCACGCGCTCCAGGGTCCGGATGATGGCAGGCTCGATGGCGCGCAACGCGTCGACGAAGACGGGAAAGGCGTCCCGCTCCCGAAGGATCGCTCGTCGCCCGGCCGTCTGCTGTAGGGCCTCGAACACGACCTGTCCGGAGATCTGGTCCGACGTCCAGGGCGGCCGGTCGAACTCCTCCAGCTCGGCCAGATCGTCGATGATCGTGGTGCCCGCTCGGCCGACCACCGTCAATCGCCGGCGCTTGGCGTCCTTCGGTACGACGTAGACGGCGAACTCGATCCGACCCCACAGGGTTGGGTGGGCGGCGATGTCGAGGCGAACCCCCTCAGGCGCCTCGGGAGTCACCAACTCCGCCGTCCGGCCCTCGACGACCTCGATCGAGTAGTCGCTCCGGGCGAGAGCCGGGCCACGCCGGCGGCGTAGGTACTCGACCACCTTGCGCTGAGTGAGGACCCGCAGCACTTCGGGGTCGAGCTCGGAGAGGTACACGGTCGTGCCAGGAACCTGGCGGGCTCGACGCCGCTCGTTGGGGTCCAGGATGGCGGTCGCCTTGCCTCGCTCCAAACGGAGGGTATGCGTGGCGGTCCCGTCCTCGGGGCGGGTGACGATGTCGCAACGCCCACCCAGTTGCTGAAAGGCCAGGATGCCGATGGCCTTCTCGCCCAGCGTCCGCTGGTCGCCTACCTTGGCCGATTCGAAGAGGCTGCGAGCCATCTGACGGAGCCGGTCTGCGTCCATGCCCCTGCCGACATCGTCAATGGCGATCATCGGGTATCTGCCCCGGCGCCGGAGCACGACGCGGATGCGTTCCCCGCGACGCTCGGCCTGGGCGTACTCGTCGGCGGCGTTGGACACGAACTCGTTCAGGGCGTCTTTCGGATCCTGATAGGCCTGGCCGGTCACCAGCACGGCTTTGGCCAAGTTGCCGATGCGAAGACGAACCTTCTCCTGAGCCATCGATTGCAAATCTAGGAGGAGCGAGCCCGACTGAGCGGGATGTGTCACGCCGCTGCCGTCTAACCGTGCTGGCGCGGTTGAGGCTTGCGTTGCGCTCAGGCGGGAAGCCTGCTCTGCCTGGAAGCTAGAGTGCAGGTCTCGGGCTGTGGCGCAGCTTGGTTAGCGCGCTTGACTGGGGGTCAAGAGGTCGGGAGTTCAAATCTCCCCAGCCCGACCACAAACTAGCAGGTCAGAGGGGGTAAGAGGAGGCGCACCGAGCGCCTCCTCTTCTCATTTTCGGCCGATGTATGCAGAATGTATGTCGGAATGTCACACCCGGCCCCTAAGATGGCCGTTCGTGGAGTGGATCACGGTGGGCGAGCCGGACGTCCAGCGCCAGCGCGGCAAGTGGGTCGTGCGCCAAGGTGGCTACGACCCGGTCACCGGTCGGCGTCGGGTCAAGCAGCTGGCCACGCTGTCCACCAAGCGGGCGGCGACCGCGTTCCGGGCCTCGGTGATCGCCGGCCGGACGGGTACCGAGACCGAGACGATCGCCGGGTTCTTGTCCGATGTGTGGCTGCCGTCGAAGCAGGGCCGGGTGGAGACCAGCAGCCTCGACCAGTACGCCTGGGCCGTGCGGTGCCACATCGTCCCGTTGATCGGGGCGGTGCGCCTCGGTGACCTCACCCCCGAGGTGGCCGACGAGTGGGTCACCGCGCTCACCGCCCCCGATAAGCGTGGCAAGCCCCGGCTCGGGTCGACGTCGGCCCGCATGGTGCGCAAGATCCTGTCCATGGCGATGGAGGAGGCGGTGCAGCGAGGGCGGCTCGCCCGCAACCCGGTGGTGCTCACCCAGCCGCCCCGTCGCGACCGGGTTCACAAGAAGCTGGGCTGGACCCTGGAGGAGGCGCGGGCGTTCTTGGAGGCGGTCTCCGACCATCGCCTTTACGCCGCCTTCCATCTTTCCCTCGTGACCGGGCTCCGCCGAGGTGAGGTCCTCGGCCTGCGATGGTCCGACGTCGACGTGAAGCGGCGCCAACTCGAGGTGGTCCAGCAGTTGCCCCTGGAGAAGGGCAAGCCCGTGCTCAAGCAGCTCAAGACCGAGCAGAGCTCCCGGCTGGTCACGTTCGGTCCCGCGACCGCGGCGGTGCAGGTGGCTCACCGCCAGCGCCAGGAGGCCGAGGCCGAGTTCGCAGGCCCGGCATGGAAGGACTCCGGCCTGGTCTTCACCACCGCCCTCGGGGGATGGATCGACCCCAACAACTTCAGCCGGTCGATGGACGTGCTGGTCGAACGGGCCGGCGTGCCCCGCATCACGCCGAAGGGGTTACGGCACACCGCCCAGTCGGTCGGTCGGGTCGTTGTTGGCGACGACAAGGTGATGCAGGAGCGCCTCGGCCACGCCGACATCGGCATCACCCTCGGGACCTACACCCACACCGTCACCGAGCAGCACCGCCAGGCGGGCGACCGCCTCGACGAGATCTTCGGCGCCCCGTCGTCATGACCGCCTCCGAGTTCGACGGGAACCGGCGGCCGCCGACCGCTTGTTCGTCGTACGGGCGGCGAACTAACGGAGGCGACACATTGCGGCGCGACGCTATCCGCACGCATCGACGCTTCGGCGAGTACGGCGTGTCCGTCTTGGGCGCGGCGTCCGTGGTTGCGTTTGACGAGCTTGCTTGCCGCCCGCTCCAACGCTTCCAGGTCCTGGCGGTGATGACCGCTGGCCCCCTGCGGTGATCGGCTTGGAGCTTCGACCGACGTCCACCTCCTGTCGACTCCGGGCGCTAGAGGCAGCGGCGGCGGGCAGCCCCGCCTGGCACGGCGGGGCTGAATCCATTGTTCGTCAGCAGTGCCCGGGCCCGTCAAGGGCCTCCACTGCGCTCCGGTCCTGCGGACGGCCGAGGCCGCCCTTGACTGTCCCTCGCTGGTCGCCAACAGCCGACCGAACTGCCCCAAATGCCGGCAAGGCTGGGACCCAAGAGATCAGCGCACGTCGAGGATCACTGCGATCGTCTCTCGTAGTTGTGCCAGCACGGCCGCTCCGACGTTGCCTCGCACGGCGAGGATCCGCCGTGGCGATACGGCCCGGAGGTGTTGGCACTGGGCGGCGGAGGGGTCATGGAGACCATTGGTCTCGTCGGGTTCAATGACGATCTCCGACTCGAACCGGCGAATCGTGGTGGTCAGCGGGACCGCGTGGACGACCGAGGGACCAGCATCGAGGATCCGCTGGGCCGTGACGAGAACCGCTGGGTGGCGGAAGCCCGCTTCTCGTCCCTCCGGCGTACCCAAGTCGAGATCAACAACATCACCCGAGGTCGGCATCGAGCCAGAGGGCTTCCTCGTCCCGCAGCGCTGTCGTCAACTCTGCGCCGACGCGGTCCTGCCGGAGCGCACGGACCGCTAAGGACACGGTGTTGCCGACCGTGGTGTTCAGCTGAGCAGCGAGTCGTTTGAGCTCCTCATGGGTGGCGGCATCAATCCGTACACTCGTGCTTTGCATGCAAAGTAGCATACATCCCTTTGGTAGGCCTGTCAGGGCCTACAAGGCGAGCGGGTGCTCGCGCGTGCCGTCTGGGGCACCCATGACCGCGGCTGGGCAGGGCGGCAACGACCAGCCCTGGCCAGCTCCGGGGCTCGCGCCTGGCTGTGCGCTCGCGCCTGGTCGTGGGCCCGCCCTGCCATCATCGACGCGACGCCGCCGCCGGTCCAGCTGGTGGTTGGCCTCCGCGGCCACTGCATCGATCAGCTCCTCGAATACGTCCTCGTCGCCGGCGAGCACGATTCCCTGCTCCGTGGCCTCGGCCCGGAACACGAGTCGCTCGGCGTCGGTGTGGAGGAGCAAGTTCGTCCTCAGTATGGCGGCGACCTCAGGATCGATGACAAGTTCGAGGACGTCGATGCTGCTGTCTCTTTGATCCTCCTCGGCACGGGGCCGCAGGTCGAACGGCGACCGTTCCCAGCCGCTGATGACGCCGTCGTCGCCACACGAGGTGCACTTCCACTCGATTGACGGCGGCACATCGGTTCGCAGGAGAAGCATGTGGCCGGGACATGGGCGACGGCCGGGTCGGCGAGAGCAGGGGAGCGCACTCACCCACACGAGCCCAGCGTCTGCCGCGGTGGCGGCTCGCACGAGGCGGGTGAGATGGTCGGCCATCCGGCGTGCCGGCCCGGGGACGTCCGGGGGCAGGTCGAGGAAGTGGCGAAGGTCGGAGACGAACACGCGCCGATGACGGTACCTCTGGCTACGCCGCAGCGCCCGAGAGCCGGTCCATGCGCTCCTGGATCGGCCTTCCTACCTACCTTTGTAGGTCTGTTGGTGTGAGCGGGAATGTGGACCCCCGCGACATGATCGACGCACAAGCGGTAGCCGAGCTCCTCGGTCTGGCCCACCGCAACGCTGTGGCTGAACCACCGGGCGGGGGCGTACCATTGCGCAGGTGAGCGATCCTGCCCGTGCCGATGACAGTTCTCACGGGACGTCGCTGCTGCCACGTGATCTCACCGACGATCAGTTCGACGCCGCCCCGACTTTGGCCTCAAGTGACGTGCTGTTGATCGAGGGGCTGTCACAAGACGAGGACGACGCGTTCGCCGCTGCCCTCGAAGAGTGAGGATCGTCGTCGACCCGGCGTGGTCAGCGCCGCCCTCAGTCGCGAGCGCCGTGCCCCGTTCGAGACTCAGGTCCGCATGGTCGCCGGCAACCAAGCGTTCCTCGCGGCCGTGACAGTCAGCGAACGCCGTTACGGCGCGCTCGTCGCCGGTTGGGCGAGGTTCGCCGGGGCCGCCTTGAACAAGCAATCGAAGCGACGACGGTGGTTTCGGTGAGCGACCGTCTCCTCACCCGGGCGGCCGAACTGCGCCACGCCGCCGGACTGCCGGCCATCCGCTGGCCCGACCGTTCCCACGTGAACGACCTGTGGATCGCCGTGTCGGCGATCCACATCGGCGCGCCGCTACCTCACGCCGCATACAGCGGACGTGCCTCGGACAGTACGCTGTCGCGCAGCCGCTCGTGCAGCGCATTGACAGGCTCCGGATCGACACGTCGACCGAAGATGGCGGAGAGCTCGTCTGCGAGGTCCTCGATTCGCCATCCCAGCCGCGCTCCCGGCTGAAGTTCGTACAGGATGTCGACATCGCTGTCGGGGTGTGCCTCCCCGCTGCCAATGGACCCGAAAACGTCCAAGCGCGCAACGCCGTAGCGGTTGCACACATCCCGTAGCTGACGCTCGTCGACGGTGAGCTCGGGCAGTGCCACGACAAGCATCGTAGGGCACTACTGCTCGCTGACCGGTTCTTCGAGGGAAGGCGCCGCCTCTTGAGCTCTACCGATCGCAGACCGCAGCCGGCTACTTGGCGGCCTCGCCGGCGAGGAGCGCAGCGACATCGGCTTCGCTGACCTCGGGCAAGGAGCGAGCGACAACCTCGGCGGCGTCGGCGGACAGCTCGGCCAGGTCGTCGGCCATGGATCTCAGCGACTTCTGCCAGTCGCCGAAGCTGCCGACCGCACGTCCCACCACGGCCAACAGCCGCTGCCGGGCCAGTCCGAAGATTCGCCGTTGCGCGTCGCTGAACAGCTCGGGGTCCATCTGACTCATGACGTCGTGGAGCCGGCTCGAGACCAACGGTGCTCCGGTGTTGGCGTCGCCGAAGATGAGGTCGATCATCACGGCCATCGTCCTGTTGAGTTGGCCGATCGACGTATCCGGCTCCACCTTGGTCCAGGTCGCATGAGGATTCGTCGGCAGGAAGAAGTACGTCACCGGTAGTTCGAACGCCTGGGCGAAGGCGACGATGTCGTCGGCCGTGAACTGACGGATCCGGGTGCCGTCGATGGAGCGCTCGGCCGCCGACACCTGAGCAACCGTCCAGCGGACGCCGAGGTGGGGTTCGAGTGCCTCGGCCGCCTCGGCCTGAGTCCACCCCCGCTCGCTGCGGGCCTGCCAGAGGTTGTGGCCGACGAGCTGGTTGGGCGTGAGGCCCCAGAACAGCGGTGGCTGGCGATCCTCGTTGGTCCGACGCTTCTTCATGGGCGTCACCTCCTGTTCTTCAGTGTAGGGGACCAGTCGCCGCTGTTGACGAATCAGTCACATGCGTGTAACTTGAGTCCCCTGTTTAACAGAGTGCTCGCCAGAGGTGCGGACTTCGGTTTCTTCGGCCCTTGGCGGCCCCACGCTTGGTGGTGATCCCGATGTCCTTTGAAGATCTCCCCGACATCCTCACGGTTCGGGAGGCTGCGGTGTATCTGCGGATCGGCCTGAACACGGCGTACGGGCTCACGCGCCGTGGCGTCTCAGCGGAGGCCGCGAAGGCCTGGGCTATGTCGCCGTCGGCCGGGGCCAGCGGATCCCGAAGGTCGAGGTCGCCCGCTTCCTGGCCAAGCTCACGCTCTCGGACACGTCTTGAACAGGTGGCTGACGCTGGGGCGCATCGACAGCCGTGCGGCGAATTGACGCCGCCGTGGCGAAGGACCGAGTGACCGATGTGGTCGTGACGGCGCTCGGCCGCGACGTACGGCGCCAGGTCGGCCCCGGAGCCTGGTCGGTGCTCGAGGAGCTTATCGCCCGATCAGCGCCCGACCGTTCGTCGGGTGTGGCCGCCGACGGTGGGGTTGTCGACGTCGTTCAAGCCCTCGGTCTCTCAGCGGAGGTCGTGAGGTCCGCACTGCGCCGCCTGGTGGCAGCCGGCTTCGTGGAGCGGCGGGACCTGCGCTCGGGGGACAGCCAGCGCTTCGCCGGTGCCAGCTACCGCGTCATCGGGGTCGAGGGTCGACATGGGTTGGGGGCCGGCGTCGACGAGGTGGGTGTCGATGCCCAGCGCACAGAATGCTTCGGCCATCTCGAGGCCGATGTAGCCAGCGCCGACGATCACCGCCCGGCGGGGCGTGTCGCCGGCGATCGAATGGCGGAGGGCGATGCCGTCAGCGAGGGTCTGCACGCCGTGGATGCCCGGGCCGTCGATGCCAGGCAAGGGGGTCGGCGGGGGACGGCGCCGGTGGCGATCATGAGCTGGTCGAAGCTCTCCCAAGCTTCGGTGCCGCCGTCGAGGTCTCGCGCCAGCACCGCTCCCCGCGCGGGGTCGACGTCGAGGATCTCATGGCGGAGGCGCACGTCGATGTCGAAGTCGGCGGCGAAGGTTTCGAGGCTGCGGGCGATGAGCGAGTCCAGGTCGGCGACGGTGCCGCTCACGAGATAAGGGATGCCGCAGGCCGAATACGAGCCGTACCCGCCCCGGTCGAAGGCCACGATGGTGAGGTCGTCGAATCCTCGGCGGCGCCGGGCCTGAGACGCAGCGCTCATCCCGGCCGCGTCGGCGCCGATGACCACGAGGCGTTCGCTCATGTGGGGGTGACCGGCAGGCGGGTGGCGCCGGGTTTGGTCGGCGGCTCGGGCCGCTTCACCTCGATCAGCGACGGCAGCTCGGCCATGGTGGCCACGGCGTCGAGGACTCGGCGGGCGCGGTCCGGGGCGGGGACCCTGTCGAGCTTGACGTAGGCGGCGGCATCGGGACCGAAGACCAACGTCGGCGAGCCGAACACCCCGAGCGCCCGGGCCTGGTCGTGCTCGGCTTCGGCGTCGAGGAAGTGTTCCCGCAGGACGTCGGCGCCGCCGGTCGCGCCGGCCGCGGTGGCCATGTTGACGACGTCGCCGATGCCGAGGCGGGTGTCGCCGTCGTGCCAGGCGGCGAAGGCGGCGTGGCGGTACGCGACGGTGTCGCCGTCGTCGCTCGCCACCCACTGGTGGCCGGCGAATAGCAGGAGCGAGATGTCGTCTGAGCGTTCGGCCAGCCGCCAGACCGGCGGCCCGTCGCCCCGGTAGTTCTGTTCCAGCAAAGAGAACGGCCGCCACCGCGTCGGCACCTCGACCAGGTCCAGCCATTGCTGGGCCCGGTAGGCGAACGGGCAGGTGTAGTCGAAGAACACCTCCACGGCCCCAGACTCCTCAGTCATCGACTCGTCAGCATGTACAGGACAACAGGCGCGGAGCCGGGCCCGACACGATTCTCCTCCGTCGCGGCGGCGAAGGCCATGGGTCTCAGTAGTTGAACGTGAGCGCGCCGCCCTCCGTGAACTCATACAGCGCCGGCGCGCCCTTCACTTCGGCGCCCTTGGTCCACGACGCGTCTTCCATCCCGCGGGTTTTCACGCAGACGGGGCAGACGTAGAAGCGCCCGCCCTTTTCGACATACTCGGTGTGCAGGTCGGCGATCGACGGCGCGTTCGGGACGTTCACGGTGGCCGCGAAGCCCTCCATGGCGACTTTGATGCCGTCCTTGGTGAGCCACATGAGTGCCTGCTTGCCCGCTCGCAGCGCCTCGACGCCGAGCAGGTAGCAGATCAACACGCCCTCGGGGTCGTCCTCCGCATGGATGAGTCCAAGGACGACCTTGTCGTCAGCAGCCATCGTGTTCTCCTCTTGGTTCGGTCGGGTGCAACGCACCAGATCTCATGGTTTGGTCAGTCCGGTTGTGAGCCAGGAACGCGTCTCCCCCATCGGGGGGCGAAGAGCTGACAACGGTCTTGCGCATTCCAACGAATGGGTCGTGGGCCCCGGGTCACCAACGGCGCTGAAGTCGCGATCTGGCCGAACGTATTTCAGCCGATCAACTGGACGAAGCCGTCGGGGGTCGAGCCGGTCACCACCAGTGTGCCGGTGGTCTGGTCGACCGCGACCGTGTTGGGCTGCCGCACCGTGTCGTAGGTAGTGCGCGAGGTCACGGATGTGCCCTTCAGGTGGAGGCCGACCAACTTATTGCTAGTGATCAGGGTGATCCACAGGGTTGATCGGCCTTCGTCGTAGGCGACGCCGTAGGGCTTGGCGCCCACCGGGATGCGTGCGACCTGACGCGGCCCGTCCCCGTCGACTTTGAACCCCAAGACAGCCCCACCGCTGGTGTCGACCACCCAGTAAATCCCGTCCGATCCGGTGACCGCGTGGGTGGGGCCCGTTCCGGAGTTGGCGCTTCCGATGATCGTGCCGTCGTTGCGATACGCCGTGATCCTTCGGCCCCGCACCCCGACGGCGACCAGGACCGACCCGTCCGACGCCGACGCCATACCCCCCGGCTGGAGTGGCGCCGACACCACCTTGTCCACCGTGCCGTTGCGAACGATGTGGATGGTGTTGTCCAGTTCATCGGCGACGAATACAGACTCCGGGCCAACCTCGACAGCATCGTGAGGCTGGCGTCCGACAACGACCGACCCCACAACCCGGCCGCTGGGTACCTCGACGGATACGAATCGGTCGTCAGACTCCTGTGGCACGATCAGCGGTCCATCGGGCCCGGCGAGAAACAGGTGACGGGCCGAGCCAGTGAGCGGGACTGTCTGCTGGTCGCTCGGGGTGCCCAGATTGAACAGCACCACGGCGTTGGGGTCGCGCACGCTCACCGCGACGAGTCCAGACCGGATCACGGCCACGCCCTCGGGAGCACCGGCCAGAGGCAGGATTCGCCCCGGTAGTTGGTCGAGCGCCGGTGGGGAGTCGCCGGGCTCGGGGGGTCGAGCCAACGGTGTCGCCACAGGCGCCGCACCCGAACTGCAGGCCACCATCGCCAGGGCGACGATCATGCCTGCGGCGATGCCCCGGAAGCGTTGCGTTCCACCAGCCCATCGTCCTGCCACCCATGAGGAGCATGGATGGGCACGACGAACCTGGGTCGGTCCCGCTGGCAAATTTGGATCGGTGGCCCGGTCTGCGCGCCACGACGACGAAGGCCCCGGGTGACTCGTTTCGACGGGAGCGATCACTGCGACCAGGTCTACTTGGTTTCGGTGACCGGTGGGGGTCACTGGACGCGGGCGGCGATCCAGGTGAACGCCTGGGTCGCTGCCGCTGGGGTGGGGTGGTCCTCTCGGCGCGCCGTGAGGAGCGTGAGATCGTCCCCCAGGGTGGCGGCCAGGTCTTCCGGCCCGTAACGACACACCGGCAGGCCTGAGCATGTGGTGGGGCCGTCGGCTGCGAAGGTGGCAACTATCACGGTGCTGCCGGGGTGCGTCGCGGCGTGGAGCACCTGGCGGTACTGGGCGCGGTCGTCGGGATCAGTGAGGAAGTGGAACACCGCTCGGTCGTGCCAGAGGTCATAGCGGCGCTCGGGCTCCCAGGTGAGCACGTCCTGCTCGAGGCGGCTGACGGTGTGAGGACTGGCTGCGGCGGCCGTTGCCAGTGCGACCCCGGACAGATCGAGCACGGTGACATCCGCGTGTCC
The DNA here is from genome assembly GCA_038238185.1 of Acidimicrobiales bacterium. Taxonomy (GTDB): domain Bacteria; phylum Actinomycetota; class Acidimicrobiia; order Acidimicrobiales; family AC-14; genus DATAQC01. The sequence goes on along the minus strand of JBBRXY010000003.1, from coordinate 33,970 downwards.
GCGATCCGACATCGTGGCGGCGAAGCTCGAGGCCCCACCGCCGACATCCACAATGCACGCCTCGGCGGGCACGCCCAACCAGTCCACCAGCTCGATGGAGACTGTCGGGCAGGTCTGATACCAGCTCACCTTCTCGGGGCCGAGGCGGTGGTAGACGTCGTCCCAGTGGGCCTTCATGTTCGTCTCTCCCGTAGGTCTGGCCATGATGCTCATGGTCTGCTGTCAGCGGTGGCATCGACGGCGACGTCGCGGCCGGAGGTCGTCACTGAAGGGCCGGCGACCGACGACCCATCGCCGGCGACAGCCGGGACTATCTCGCGTCGGCGGCGAGCGGTTTGGCGGCGACTCATGATGCCGGCGAGGCCGAGGATCACCAACAGAGTGGCTGCGGCTGCGAGCCCGAGCGGAACCGCACCGGCCTCGCCGACGAAACGGCTGATGCGCCCGGAGATGCTCGTGACGGCTCCGACCGGCCCGCTAGAGATGTCGCGGCCAGAGTTGAGGATCAGCTCATAGGCGCCGTACCAGGCGACATAGGCGCCCGCCAGGATCAGAAGACCACCGGATGCCCGGTGCACGTAGGGCAGAACCCGTCTCATGCCGGTCACGACCTGGCGCTGGGCGACGGCGACGGCGACGCTCAGTACGGCGAGCACGCTGCCCATCCCGGCGGCATACAGCAGGAATGTGGCGATGCCACCGGGCAGGCTCGCCTTCTGGAAGGTTGTCGCTACCGCGGCCAGGAACGGCGGCAGGGTGCATGACAGCGAGACGGTGGCGTAGGACATCCCGAACAGGAAGATGCCGGGTAGCCCGGCATCGCGGTTCGCCCCCCGCGACATTCGTGGCAGCGACAGCTTCGGTTCGTAGCCCAGCATCATGGCCACGCCCAGGGGGATCAGCGCCATGCCGATCACCACGGTGAACCACGGGGCGATCCGCGAGACCTGCACCGAGGCCAGGGTCACGACGGCCCCGACGGCCCCGAACACCACGGCAAAGCCGAGGGTCAGGGTGGCAGACACGGCCAGGGCTCGTCCCGTGGCCCGCAACGGTGACGATCGCTCGTCGCCGGCCACGCCGACGAAGTAGGCGAGGTAGGCGGGCAGCAGCGCGAACCCGCACGGGTTGAAGGCGGCGAGCAGCCCGGCGGCGTAGGCCAGGGCGAGCGGGGTGCCCACGCTCAGGCGCCACGGGCGAGGCGGAGCACTTCGTCTTCGGGGAACGAACCCTGCCAGCGCTTGATCTCTTTGCCGGTGGCGGAGAACAGGACGGCGGCGGGCTGGGCGGCGATCTCGAGGGCCCGCCAGGAGTCAAAGCCGTCATCCCAGAGCATCTGGAAGGAGATCTTGTAGCGGGTCACGAAGTCCCTGGCCTCGGGGAGGGAGTCTTGCGTCCCGAGCCCGACCACGGTGAGCTGGGCGTCATTCTGTCGAGCGAACCGCTCGACACCGGGCGCTTCGGCCCGGCAGGAGGGTCAGTGTGGGGCCCAGAACCATACGAGCAGTGGTCGGTCCCGAGTGGGCACCGACGCGAGATCGATCTTGGCTCCAGCGCCGACGTCGTTGACCACGACATGGGGAAGGGCGCTATTCGCCACACCCGGCGTCGGTGTGCCCGAAGTGGGGCTGACACTGGACTGCGTCGGCGCGCCAGCGCCAGTCGACACTCCGGTTGAGCCGCGGCCGCAACCGGCGATGGCCAGGGCGGCTACCGCCAGGGCCCCGGCGATCGCCCGTCGGCGGGGACCCACACGTGTCCGGTCGTCGGGGTTGGATTGCGCCCTTCGGACACGCAGCGGTCGAGCAAACAAGGCAGCCTCCTGGACGGGCTATTCCGCCGAGATCGACCCTAACGCAGGCGGGAGGGCGTTTCGGGTCGGGGAAGGACGAACAGGTGATGACGGTTCGGCCGCGCCCTCACCCGGGAATCCGCGGCCATAATGGTTGCCCATGTCTGAGTTCCCCGGATCCGTCGCCGACCGCCCGATCGCGCTCATCGACGCCGCCGACGCGCCGCTGCTCGCCCAGCCCTTCTTCGCCGGGGGTGACCCCGGCCCGATCGTGGCCGCGCTGGCACACGTGCCGGAGATGCTCGAGGTTGCCATGCCCTTCCTGGGCACGGTGCTCGGCGCGTCGGCTATCGATGTTCGCACCAAGGAGATCGTGATCCTGCGCACGTCGGCCCGGGCGTCGTGCCGCTACTGCGTGCAGTCGCACACGGTGGTTGCCCTGGACAGCGGCCTGTCGGTCGAGGAGGTTCGGGCCCTGCGCGGTGAGCTCTCTGTCGACACCGCGTTCCCGTCCGACGACGATCGCAGCCTGATCGCCTGGTGTGACGCGCTGGCGGGAACTGGCTCGATCGACCCCGAGTCTCGCGCCGGATTGCGCCGGAGTCGACCTGATCACGTCGTGGTGGAGCTCACCTTGCTGGCGACGACGACGCTGCTGCTCAATCGATTCTGTACCGCCCTCGAGTTGCCGACGTCGCCCGAGGTGCTGGCCCGCCTGAACTCGGCCGGCCTGACATCGTGACCGCGGCCATCGCCGACGCCGTGCGAGACGGCCGGCTCCCGGGGCGGGTGTGGCTCTACAGCAACTACCACTGCAACTTGGTCTGCACCTACTGCCTCACCGACTCCTCGCCGCGCTCGGCGCGCCGTGATCTCGAGGCCGAGCGCATGGTGGGCCTCGCGAGCCAGGCCAAGGACTTGGGCTTCACCGACCTCGGTGTGACCGGCGGCGAGCCGTTCCTGCGCCCGGACATGGTGGACGTGCTCCTGCGCATGGCCGAGCTCCTCCCGACCGTGGTGCTGAGCAACGCCACGCTCTTCCACGGCGACCGCCTCAAGCGCGTAGAGGCTCTGTCAGGGCAGGACATAACTATCCAAGTGTCGCTCGACTACGCCGAAGCCAGCGAGAACGACGCCCACCGAGGCGACGACAACCATGCCACTGTGGTCGGCGCCATCGCCCGACTGGTCGAACGGGGGATCCGGGTGCGTGTCGGCACCACTCTCGATCCCGAGGCGGCCGTGAGCGACGACGAGCAGGCCAGGCTGTGCAGCCTGCACCGCAGCCTCGGAGTGAGCGACGAGGACCACGTTGTGCGCCCGATCGTGCGCCGTGGACGCGCCGATGTCTCGGACATGGGGGTGCGGGCCACAGCCGGTGACCTCCCACCCGAGCTGACCATCACCGCCGACGGCGCCTGGTGGAGCCCCTTCGGCCCCACGATCCGCGACGGCGTCCCCGAGACCGACCTGCTCGTCACCCGAACGACGGATCCTCTGGCCGTCCCAGCATCGGCGCTGCTGCGCCTCGTCGAAGGCCGCCCGCCGGGCGACGATGCCCAGCTCGGCATCCGCTGAACATGACCGATCTCGGCCCGGTTCGGGTCGACCCGTCCTTCGCCGGCGACCGACCGCATCCTGGTCGGTCGCCGGCGGAACGTCCCACACCGTCCGAGGAGACACCTTGAACTCCAATCGATCGCCGGCGGACCCCACATTCGCCGATCCACTCGGCACGCCTGTCAACCCCCGTGACCTCGCCCGTGGTCTGGCCGCGGTGCGCATCCTCATGGGCTTCACCTTCCTCTCGAACGGGCTGGCCAAGCTCTTCGGGTTCCACCGGATCGCAGTGGGACCGCTCGTCGCCAATCTCATCGACCGCGCTGACGCCCGCTTCATCCTCGATGTCGAGGTGAACAAGAACGCGCAGCACCTCCTGCCCCTGATCGGGCGGATCACCAACGACGTGGTACTTCCCAACTTCGGTCTCTTCGGCTGGGCGCTGACCTTCGTCGAGCTCACCGCCGGTGTGCTTCTGGTCGCTGGCCTGCTGCCCCGCATCGGTGCTCTCGTCGCCCTCGGCCCCGTCGTCTTCCTGTTCCTGGTCTACCTCTCCGGCGACCGGTGGCTGCCCGAGCAGTTCCTCGAGCTGGTGCCCCTCATCGTGCTCGCCCTCGTCCCGTCGGGCTACGCCTGGGGCCTCGACGGGCGTCTCGGCCGCCGATCGACCCGCTGGCCTCTCTAACCCGTCCATCTCGCCCGTCCCCGCCCGCACCAGGAGATCACGTGCCCTGCATCCGCGCCATGAGACCAAGATATGTAGCGGTGGTGGTGCTTGCCCTCCTGGCCGGCGCCTGCTCGACCTCGAACACCGCGAACACCGCGAACTCAGCGAACCCATCGAGCGCGTCGACGGCCAAGGACCCCACCACCCTTCGGGTCGGCCTGATCCCCAACGTCGCTCCCGATGCCCAGAAGACCAAGTACCAGACCCTCGCCGACTACCTCCAGAAGGCCTTGGGTGTCAAGGTCGAACTGTTCGTGGCCACCAACTACGCCGGCACGGTCGCGGCCCTCGAAGCCGGGCAGCTCGATCTGGCCTACCTCGGTGGCCTTACCTACGCCCAGGCCCGCCAACGCACGAAGGTCGTGCCTCTCGTAACCGAGGTGGACCGGGAGACCCATACCCAGAAGTACCTGTCGCAGATCGTGACGCTGACCGACTCGGGGGTGAGCAGCCTGGCCGACCTGAAGGGCAAGGCCTTCGCCTTCGGTGACCCGGGGTCGACCTCGGGGTCGTTGTACCCCCGCATCATGCTGCGCGATGCCGGCTACAAGTGCTCCACCACCACCCTCACCGAGTGTGAGGGCTTGGGTACGGTGACCTTCACCGGCGGCCACGATGCCGCCGCCGCCGCGGTCGCCGCTGGGCAGGTCGCTGCGGCCGGGCTGGAGGCCCGGATCCTTCACCGACTGGAGGCCGACGGCAAAGTGGATGGCGCCAAGATCAAGGTCCTCGACAGTCGCGAAGTGCAGGGCTATCCCTGGGTGGCGCCCGAGTCATTGCCGGCCTCGTTTCGAGACCGGATCGTGGCAGCGTTCCAGGGAATCACAGACCCTGCCCTTCTCGACGTCCTCCGAGCCGAGTCGTATGCCAAAGTGACCGCGTCCGACTACGACGAAGTCGAACAGCAGGCCCGCGCCCTTGGGCTGCTCCAGCCGGCGAAGTAACGCCGCCGGCTTGTGGACATCCTCGTCGACGCCGTCACCGCTGGATATCGCCATCGTGGCGCCGTCCTGTCTGAAGTGACCCTGGGTGCGGCCCGTGGCGAGCAGGTGGCACTGATCGGACCGTCTGGAGCGGGCAAGACCACGCTGTTTCGACTCCTCACCCGCAGCCTTCGGCCCAGTCGCGGCCGCGTCGTGGTTGGCGGAGCGGACCTCGGACGGCTGGCGGGTCGCGAGCTGCGCTCGACCCGCGCGTCCATCGGCGTCATCCACCAACGCGGCGATCTCGTTCCCAGCGTGTCGGCTCTGGCCAACGTCGCCGTGGCAACGCAGGCGGGGGCGGGGCCACTCGCTGCGCTGCGCCTCGCCGCCTCCGGACCCACCCGCGACGTGGCATGGCGCTGTCGCGAGGCGCTCGACCGATTGGAAGTTGGTCACCTCGCCGAGGTGCGCGTCGATGAGCTGTCTGGAGGCCAGCGCCAGCGCGTGGCCGTGGCACGCCTGCTGGTGCAGGCCCCGAGCGTCGTCCTGGCTGATGAGCCCACCGCGTCGGTCGATCAGGCCAGCGGCGATCTCGTCATGGAGGCCCTGGTCGGGCTCGCCCTCGCCGGGGCACCGATGGTGATCGCCACCCACGAGCTGGCCGTGGCTCGCCGCATGGATCGTGTGGTCGCCCTCGCCGACGGGGTGATCGTCCATAACGGCGCACCGACGGCTCTCGACAGTGGAGTGCTGGCCCGAATCTATATGTCCGACAAGATCATCGCGTCTGACGCGGTGGAAACCCCCGAAAAGGCTCCGTGGAGCCGCCCGGCGTGTCGGTGAGCGTTCTGTCCGCCGAGGACCGCCGCTCCGGGGGTCACGCCCCCGCAACTCGTAGCGGCAGGCGGAGATGGTCGGGGGTGGGTTGGTTCGGGATCTTCGTGCTCCTCGTCGGATGGAGCATCCGCGGCACCGGGTTCAATGCCGGGTTCTTCAGCAACGGCCGCGCCCAGGAGCAGACGCAGCGATTCATCAGTGGCTTCCTGCACCCCGACCTCAGCCTGAGCTACCTCGGCGAGGTCGCCCGATCGGCGGTGACGACGCTGCAGATCTCCTTCGCGGGGTTGGCGGTGGGCATCTTGATCGGGGTACCGCTGTCCTTTCTGGCTGCCGCCAACCTCTCAGTGAACCGCACCCCCGGCCTGCCGCGATGGCGCCGGGTTCTCGGGCTCATGCCCTATCAGCTCGCCCGGAACCTCCTGAACTTTCTCCGCGCTGTACCCGAGCTCGTATGGGCGCTCGTGTTCATCAGCGCCGTCGGCCTCGGCCCCTTCGCCGGCGCTCTTGCCATCGGCATCCACTCGGCCGGCCTTCTGGGCAAGCTGTGGGCGGAGCAGATGGAAGCTGTCGATGACGGCCCGGTTGAAGCGATCCGTCTCCTGGGCGCGGGCAGGACGGCGCTCGGCGTGCTCGCCGTCTTTCCCCAGGCTCGCCAGAATCTTCTGTCATTGACGCTCTATCAGTGGGAATGCAACGTCCGGGCCGCGGCGATCGTTGGTTTCGTGGGAGCCGGCGGTATCGGCCAGGACCTTGACGTAAGCATTCGCCTGTTTCGCTACTCCCAGGCATCGGTCCTCATCCTGGCCATCCTGGCCCTCGTGGTCTTCGCCGACGGCACCAGCGCCCTCGTACGGCGCAGCCTGAGGTAGTAGACGGTGGGGTCGATGGCAGGGCACGACCCCGAAGTCGGCGGCCCGTGAGCGTCGCCACGGGTGACCCGGGGCGCCAGCGAGCTACCCGTGGCGAGTTCGCCATCGCGGGGGCCGTCGCCGGGTTCCTGGCGGGCGCCGCGGTGGTCGTGGTACTCGTCCGACAGGGGATGGTCGACACCATGGCAGCCGGGCCGGGGCCCGACGTCGTAGGCGTCTTGGTGCTCCTAGTCGGCGCCACGGTCACCGGAGCGGCCTGCGGGTGGGTCACCCAGCCCGAAGCTCTCCCGGCCGCGGTGAGCGGCGGCCTTCTCTTCGGCCTGCTCGGTTGGATCTGCTGGTGGCTCACGGCACTGCCGCTGGTCCTAGGAGTCAGCCCGACCTGGTCGGCGACCCAGGCTGGCGAGGTGTTCCCCTATCTCATTGGTAGCATCCTCCACGGCGGCGCCACCGGGGTCCTGCTATATCTGCTCGTCGACCGGCTCCCACGGAAGGTCCCGGTCCCGCCTCCCTCCGAGGGGGTGCCACCCCGTGTGCTGGTGATTGGTGGCGGCTTCGCCGGCGTGGCGGTTGCCCGCCGGCTCGAGCGGCTGTCGGCTCGGGGCCTGCGGGTCGACGTCACCCTGGTGAGCGAGTCGAATTACCTCTTGTTCACCCCCATGTTGGCCGAGGTGGCCTCGAGCGCCATCCAGGCCACCCACATCGCGTCCCCGGTGCGGGCATCGTGCCCCTTGACCCGGTTCCGACGGGGAACGGTGGACGCCATTGACCTCGAGCGCCGAGTGGTCCAAGTGTCGGCCAGCCATACCGGGGAGACCGACCACCTCGAGTACGACCAGCTGGTCATCGCCCTGGGCTCGGAGCCCAACTACCTCGGTCTGGCGGGAGTCGCTGAGCACTCGTTCTCGCTCAAGTCGCTCTCCGACGCCACCCGCCTTCGCAACCACACCCTCACGCTTCTAGACCGCGCCGAGGGGGAATGCGATGCCGACGAGCGGAGACGGCTCCTGACGTTCGTCGTGGCTGGGGGCGGCTTCGCCGGGGTGGAGATGGCCGCCGAGCTCTTCGACTTCGTGCATGGCGTCCGGCGCTATTACCCGGTGATCGGACCCGACGATCCCCGGTTCGTGCTCGTCCATCCCCGCGACCGGATCCTGCCCGAGCTGTCAACCGAACTGGCGGCTTATGCGCAGCGCCGGCTCGAGGCGCGCGGCATCGAGTTCCTGCTGGGAAGGCGCGTTGCCGGAGCCGGGGCCGGGTTTGTGATCCTCGATGGCCAGGAGGTGGTCGGCACCGAGACATTGGTGTGGACGGCCGGGACCCAACCGAACGCGGCACTCGCCGCCCTCGCCGTCGACAAGAATCGCGCCGGGGCACTGAAGGTCGACGCCACCCTGGCCGTGCCCGGGGTAGCCGGCCTCTGGGCCGCGGGCGATTGTGCCGAGGTGCCTGACCTCGACCGTGACGGTGCGCCTCACCCACCGACGGCTCAGCATGCCCTGCGCGAAGGCAAGGCCCTGGCCGACAACATTGCTGCGGTCCTGCGGGGCGAGGAGCCATCACCCTTCCGCTTCCGGGCCATCGGCACCTTGGTGGCCCTCGGGCGGCGGACCGCAGCAGCTGAGATCCGCGGTCACCGCTTCTCCGGCCTGCTGGCTTGGCTGATGTGGAGGGCGATCTACCTGGGCAAGCTCCCGGGTATCGAGAAGAAGGTTCGGGTGCTGCTCGACTGGGGCATCGAGGAGGCATTTCCGCGCGACACAGTGGTCACCGCCTCGGCGGAGGTAGGACCTGTAGAGCCCTCAGCGGTTCTGTCATGACGAGCGCTCTCGATGTCGACCAAGACCGGACCGGTCACGGCCGGGGGGTAGCCGCCCACCCCGGCGTGCTGGGCGCCATCGCCGGCATTGTCGGCGGCGCGGCCTTCGGCGCTGCCATGGCCGATCTCGGTGCGCTGCCATCGGTGGCCTCTATCGTCCGGGCCGACTCCCCGTCGGTCGGTCTCGCCGTCCACATGACCATCGCCGCCCTGGTGGGTGCGGGATTCGGCCTCCTGATGGCCAACCAGCGCCAGGATGCGAGCGATACCTTGTTCTGGGGACTGAGCTATGGGGCGGCGTGGTGGTTCCTCGGCCCCCTCACCCTGCTCCCTTTTCTTACCGGCCGTCCACCGGCGTGGGACCTGGCTGCGGCACAGAGGGCGGTACCCAGCCTTTTCGGTCACCTGCTCTTCGGGGTGGTCACCGCCCTGGCCCTGGCCGTGCTCCGCCGGACCGGGGACCGACCCCGCGTCGCCTGGCGGCCCGCTGTCACGATGGGCGAGCTGAGCCGCGGCGCACTGGCCGGCGCCTTCGCCGCCCTGGGCATCGCCCTGCTCGTTCCCGACAATCTGAGCCCCGCGGCCGCCCTCGGCGGCACCGGATGGGGGCGCACGCTCGCCGTTGGGGTGCTCGTCGGCGTCGGCTTCGCCTTCCTCTCGCCTCACCCGCCTGAGCGAGGAGGCCCGGCACTCGTGCGAGGAAGTGCTTACGGGTTCTTGTGGTGGGTGATGGGAACGCTCACTCTGGTCCCGCTGCTCAGCGGCGACGGCCTCGCTTGGTCACTCGAGGCCACGCGGGAGAGATTTCCCGCCTTCCCCGGGCTGATCCTGCTCGCGTCGACGGCCGGCGTGTGGTTCTCGTGGCTCGGCCGGGCGGCGACGGCGCTGTTCAGCGACGACGTCCGCCGAGCAGAGGGTGAGGGCCCGGGCACCCGGGGCTTGCGGGCGATCGGACGGGGAGTGCTGGCGGGCTTGGCGGGAGGGCTGGTGTTCACGGTGCTGATGATCCAGATCGGCTATCTGCCCACCGTGGCTCGCCTAGTGGGCGCAGGATCACCGTCGGCGGGCCTCGTCGTCCACCTGCTCATCTCGCTGGTCATCGGGGTCTCCTATGCCCTGCTCTTCCGGGGACGCAGCTTCGACTCCGGTTCGGCCCTGGGGTGGGGGGTGACCTACGGGTTCCTGTGGTGGGTCCTCGGGGCGCTCACCCTGCTGCCGCTGCTTCTCGGGGGTCAACCGCAATGGAACGTGACCGCCGTGGTCGCCACGTTCCCTTCACTGGTGGGCCACCTGGCCTTTGGGGGCGCGCTGGGGCTCACCTATCGCCGGCTTGAGACCGCTTCGGGACCGTGGTGGATCTCCCGAACCGACGGCGAGGCCGCCCAGGCCTTCGAACGGCGCCAGCTCGCCCTGGGCTCGGCCCCCGCCGTGTGGGCGCTCGTGGTCCTCATGGCCGTGACCGTGCCCCTGATCATCGCCTGAGGCAAGAGTCATGGCCGGCAGCACCGTCGTCGGACCCCAGGCAGCTGCCAGCCTCGCCGTCGAGGGCACCCTCAACGCGGTGGCGCCGAAGTGCTGACGTGCCGTGGCTCAGCCGAGGTTTTGCAGCAACCCGGCCATCACGCCGTCGAGGGTCGCCCGGTCGCCGGAGTCGGCGATCACGATCAGGAACGTCCCGTCCTTGTAGGCCAGCAGGTCGGCGGTGTCGCCGGTGTCCACGAACACGGTGCTCTGGCCGGCCACGGTGCCCTGCTCGATGGAGGGGCCCAAGGTCTTCCCGACGAAGGGACCGAATTGATCGGCAGGGATCTGGTTGGCCCATCGATCGTCGAAGGAGATGGCTATGGCCAAGCCGACCTCCTGTCCGCCCTGCATGATGACCCGACCACTGATGCCGGCGATCACCTGTTCGGGGTTGACGCTCAGGCCGGGTGTCTCGGAGATCGCTGATTTCATCCCCTGGTCGAAGCCGTTCCTGATTTCCCGGAGGACCGACGCCGGGGCCGCCTTCAGGTTGTAGCCCGGAATCGAGGCGAATGCCGTGTCCGACGAGCGGCCCTGGCCCGCAGCGGGCTTGACCGTGGTGGTCGGCGTGGTGGTCGGCGTGGCCGTTGATGTGGGCTTGGTGCTCGAGCCGGCCAGGGCGAACGCGAACAACCAGACGAAGAAGCCGACGGCAACCAAGGCGGCCACCGACAGCCCGGCCACGATGAGGCCCTTCCGCCCGGACGCTCCGGCCGGAGCGGGTGTAGTGGGGGCCGGGGCCGGGGGAGGAGAGGCCGGCACGCCGGACCATTCCGGACCGCGTGGCGGCGGAGGGGAAGGCGGGGGAGCGGGCGGTGCTGGGGGACGAGATTCGGCGGTGTCGGGCCAGTCGCCGACGTCCCAGGGGCGTGACGCCGGTTGTGGAGCCACAGACGGGAGGGGTCGTGCGGCGACCTGTCGAGTGGTCGCAGACGGACCGCCACGTGTGGGAGCAGCAACCCCGGACCGCGTCGGGTCGCCAGCGCGCCGCTCGGCGATCTGCCTGATGTGTAGCAACGCAGTGCTTGTTGCCCCCACGGTCGCCCGCTGGCGCGCGGCGGCCCTCGCTGCGCTGGTTGCGGTCTCCGCCTTTGCCGACTTCGCCGCTTTCGTCGCCTTCGCCGTCGCCTTCTTCGCCGATGCCGCCCTCGCAGTGGTCGCCGTCGCGGTGGTCGCCTTCGCCGAGGTCGCCGTCGCCTTCTTCGCCGTCGTCTTCTTCGCCGGAGTGGCCGACATCACCTTCGCGGCGGTCAGGGCCCGGCCGGGCGCCGCCCGAGGTCCGGTTCGGGATGCGCGACCTACCGTTGGCGTCGGTCTCGGTGATGCCGGCGCCATCTTCTTGGCCGGAGGTCGCCTTTTCTGGCTTGATCGTGTCGTCGGTCGTGCCTCATCTGCGGACATCCCTGGCTGCCTCCTGGTTGACCGGCAACTCGAGCCTGACCGGCATGCTCGATGACACCGTCAACCCATTATCGGGTCGCCAACGACGTTGGTTTAGGGGAACGCCCGGCTGGCATCTCTCGACCGGAGTGTTCCTTCTCCTCAACGGCGTCAACCGGTCCCCTGGCTCCACGCCGCGCCCGTCGGCTTCGGTGAAGGCGATCCGGCTGCTACCGGCGCGGGTGCTGCGGGGTCGGAAACACCAGTGAGCCCCGGGAGACTATGGCTCGATCACGACCCAGCCGCGCCGTTGCAGCTCGGCGGCGAGCTGGTCGGCGGGCACGCGCCGGATGGCCTGCTCGGCGGCGGACAACCGGGTGACGGGCCGGTCGACCTCGGGGGCGTCCGTGTCGACGTCGGCCTGGTGTAACCGGTCGATGAACGCTTCCGCCTCGTCGCGGGTGAACTTGCCGGCGGCCTGACGTTGGGTCAAACCCATCGGGCCGCGCGCGTCACGGAAGTCGATGTGCCCGGCGTCCTGGATCAGTCTCAGCAGGTCCTTGACCTGTCTCGCCGACGCCGGTGGGCCTGGCTGTTGACCGAAGGGCATGTCGCAGTCTGGCCGATGCCGCGGATCGACTCGGTCCCAGATCGAATTATGTCGGGTAAGATGGGCTCGCTCAGCCACCGGTCAGGACGCGGCCGCGACGTTCAGCGAAGGTCGATTGAACCTGTCGGCCCGCCGTCGGACGCCACTCCCGATGTACCGGCGACAGGTGACCTGTGGACGAAGCGAATGATGACCTCATGGCCGAACGCACCATCGGTGCCGGCGGCGACCGCGAGCTGGGCGACGTTCCGCTCGACGATTTGCTTCAAAGAGTCGTGCTCCTCGCTCGCCACACCGTAGGCGCCGCCCACTCGGTCAGCATCACGCTGGCCGACACCGGCGGCTACCGGACTTCCAATTTCACCTCGGACGACGCGCTGGCCATCGACGAGGCTCAGTACGAGAGCGACGACGGCCCGTGCCTGCGCGCCCTCAGGTCGGCGCGCCAGGTGCAGCTGACGGTCGGCGCTGGCGGGGACCACCTATCGGTATTCGATGAGGTCGCCACCGAGGCCGGCATGACAACCGTTCTGTCCACACCGCTCATGCGGGACCCGGGAGAGGCCATCGGTGCCTTGAACATCTACAGCCAACGAGAAGGTGCTTTCGCCGAATCGGATGTGCGCACCGCCTCGCTCATCGGTGAGCAGGCGACGATACTCGTCCGCACCGCGCTGGCCCTGGTGAGCGCAAACCGGCTCAACGAGCAGTTGCAACTAGCCGTGGCCAGCCGCGAGATCATCGGCGAAGCCAAGGGCATCATCATGGAGCGCCAGGCCTGCACGCGCGACGAGGCGTTCGACGTCCTGCGTCGGGCGTCGCAGCGAGAGAACCGCAAGCTACGGGAGGTGGCAGAGGATCTCGTCTTGCGTGTGGAGGCTCGGGAGCAAGACGGTCGGGCGGACTGATGAGTACGTCTGCTCACGAGGTCCTCGAAGCCGCTCGGGTCCGGGCGGGGATGTCGTTCGACGAGCTCTGGATGGACTACTTCGCCTTGGGCGGGGCGTCATCCCCGGATATCGTGCGCTCCTATCTGGCCGGCTCGGCGACGCAGTCGATGGACTACGACGTGCTGGCTCAGGCGATCAACGAACGATACGTCGAGGTGGGCGGCAACCATCCCGTGCCCTACCGCGAAGACCTGATCTGATCACCTGTGGCGGTGGTGTCCGAGCGGCGCGATACTGCAAATGGTTCTGCAAGGAGCCCACCCGCAGGGGTTGTCCTGTGCCAGGTTCTGCGGATGTGCGGGTCGGTGCAGAAGGCGTTTCGGAGGGAAATCACGGTGCGGTGTTCCGGTCGTCAGGGCCAACTGATCATCTGGGCGGCGGCTGAGGCACTTCGCCTTCGCCGATTGGCCGACGGAGCCGACGGCGTCGGTTCAGTCTCGAAGGCCACAGGCCCGGCCAAGCTGGGCCTGGACATGCGCGGGACGGACGGATGGGTCACCCCCGCAAACGCGCCGGCCTGAGCGCCGGGCTCAGTTCGAGTCGTGGGCCAGCAAGGTCTGGAGTGGGGCCGGGGTGACGGGGGAGAGGAGCGACCGAGACGTGCGGTCCGCGGCCTTCCAGGCGTCGACGGCGGCCGCGTCGGCCTTGGCGCTGTCGGCGGTGAGGTTCCGCGACGCTCGTAGTTCGCTCAGTCGCCGAATCCCGGGGTTCGCCGACGATGCCGTGAGAAGTGTGGAGATGCCGGTTCCGCCGGCCAGGGGCTCGTCGAACCGGCGGAGGACACCCGCGTAGCTGATGGCCTTCGGTAGGCCGACCTGGCGGTAGGTGGCCACGAGCTGGGACACGTTGGCGAGAGCCTCGTCGAGCCAACCGTCGAGGAACGACTTGGGGTCGACGGCCCCGCCGCCCCCGGGATGGACCTCGAAATGCAGATGGGGGCTACCGCCGGCGGCGTCACCGGTGCTGCCCACGAAGCCGATGATCTGGCCCTGGGTGACGCTGGAGCCGCTGGGCAGGTTGGCGAAGGCCACCAGGTGGCATCCGAAGTAGTAGGTGCCGTTCCCGGTGCTGAGGTGGAACGCCTTCCCACTGATCCCGCCGTCGCTATAGCTCACGCTGCCGTCCTCCACGGCCCGTACCGGCGTCCCCTCTGTAGCGAAGATGTCGTTTCCCTGGTGGGGGTGGAACTCCGGGTTGAAGCGGGGAAAGAGGAAATCGTCGGAGTAGTCGGCTTGGCCACCGACGGGGAAGTGGCCCATGCCGATCACCGCCGCCTCCTCGGGACTGAGGCCGAGGTCGACGAGCTGGCGGAGGGCGACCAACAGCTCGCCCGTATTGCGTCCGGGGGTCCGATTGAGGGAGTCGATCGCCGCCTGCGCCTCGGGGGGGACCGCCTGGGCTGCGCCGGCCACCGGCGGCGTGTCGGCCCCGGGCGAGGGAGCATGGCCCGGATCGGCGGAGGGGTTGCCCGCCGAGGCACCGGGGCTGGCCTGGGGCGGGGTGTTGGGGGGTACGGTCCCACCCCCGAGCAGCTTGTTGACCAGGTCCTCGAGGCTGTTCGTCGTGGTGGGCGGGGTGGTCTGATCCGACTGCGCCATGGCCGGCGATGCCATGCCGGCGAGCAGTGCCGCGGTGGCCACCACCACCAGGGCGCGCCGAGCCAGGCTCCGCCCCTCTGAGCGAGACGAGCCACGAGACGACACCGGGAACGACCTTTCACCTCTCGTGGTCGCCAGCATACGGTGCGTGCCCGCTCCGCTGCCGCGGGATGCCTGCGAGGACCCGGCATCAAGCGGCCGATCTGCAACCGAAGGGACGGGTTTCTCGACGAGCTTCGGGGTAGGCCCGAGTCGATCATGGCCAGGCCGTCGACCTTCAGCTGTTGGGGGGCTGGGGTTGGGCGGATCGCCGCTCGGCGGCCCGGTGGCAGTGCATCCCGACCGGCAATGTACTTGTGGAGGTGGTGCAAGTTCTTTCCGACCCAGATCACCAAGTTCACTGTTCCTCGGCGGCGATTGATCGAGCCTGGCGCACGCAGGTGGCTTCGGCATGTGGCCGGTCGAGACCCAGGTCAGGACACTCGGGTGATGAGGAGCTTCTTGCCCGCAGTCATCGCAAGGGCCCGGATGTCGCCTGGGTCGCTCGTCAAGACTTCGTCTCCATCGTTGGCAATGTCGACCAGCGTGCCGTCGACCACGTCGGTGGTCCCGGTTTGACGGAGCAACCGGCCGACCAGTCGAGCCTGGTCGCTCGTGAGGTCGCGCTCGTGCACACCTCGGAGAAGCATGGCCAGCCGGGCCTGCTTCGGATCTCCGTGCCACGTCTGAGCGACTACCCCCGTGGTTGTCCGCACGTCCTCGCTGTGGTGGTAGGCACGTTTGAGGAATGCCTGTACGGTCCGGCTGCCGCGCTCGTACGCGATGAGTGCCCCAGCGTCGAGGACGAGGCTCACGTTGCGCCTTGCCCGGCGACGGGTGACCCGGCCCGGGCGTCGACGATCAGCCGATCGACGTCCGCGTCGGTGAGTTCGCCGTGCTCGGCGGCAAAGCTGTCCAACGCCTCACGAAGGTGGCGGCGGCGCGCCTTCGCCTCGGCCGCGCCGGCCAGCCACATCGAGATGCTCACGCCTTCCTCGGCCGCTGCCGCTCGAATCGTCGCGGCCAGGCTGGGGTCGAACGAGACCGACAGCTTGTCCGCTGACATGAACCAATACTACCGTATCCCTACCATGGTAGTAAGCGTGTCGAGCGGTCGAGGCGAAGATGGGTTCAGTTCCGGTACACGAAGCTGTCGAAAACGTAGGGCAGGGCGGTGGAGGTGATGGGACTTGAACCCACGACTTCTACGTTGCGAACGTTATGCGGACCACCTGGTGAGGGTGTCCCAACGACCGAATGCCCTGGTCAGTGCGGTCCGGTAGTGACCCCTGTTGACCCGTCCGTGCCATTGCTACTGGCACGGAAGTGGCACGGCTCAAGGTGAGGTGCCCCGGGTTTGGCGATAGCGAACCCGGTCCCAGCGGTCGGAGGCGCCTCAGGCGTCAAGTTGCCGGTCCGGGGCAGGAACCGCCGCAGCTTCCCCGTGGCGGTCCGGGGCAGCGAATCCACGAAGCGCACAACCCGCAGCACTCTTGTGGGCGCGTCTTCCCGACCGTGCTTGGGCCACGAACTCCTCGCCACCAGTTCCTCGTCCACGAGGTCGCCGGCCGGGGCGGATACGAGCACCCGGCGCATTCCTCACGCCGCCACGGTGTACGTCCAGCGCAACCTGACCAGACCAGAGCAATGGTCCGCGATACTGGGGCGTCATGCGGCAGCGGGTCGCTTAACAGGCTCTTCGGATCTAAGCGGGGTCGCGGGGTATAGACGTGAGTTGCGTGCGGCGGCTCGGTGACGTTCTGTGCGACCCCACCTGATGGCGTAATGCGCCCCGACCGGGCAATCTGCACGGGTTCGCGCTCGCAAGCACCGGACCCCGGTGCCGAGAACTACCGCGTCTCTGACCCGGCGTTGTGAGACAGATTTGACGTGACAAAAGCGAGACCCACCGCGTGGAACGCGTACCGACTGGGAAGCCGAGGCCCAGTGGTTCTCGACCATCAATGCGAGACTTGGGTCATGGCGCATGCAGACGACCGCTTGATCGACGATCCAGGCTTCTGGGACTCGTACTCGCGCTCTGAATCGGCGCCCCCGGAGTTCCTGCGGCGCTTCGCTGAGAAAGCCGTAGCTGAGGCGGCGCTTCCCAACGGGGCCCGGGTGCTCGACATTGCCACGGGGACGGGCGCGGTCGCCATCGCCGCGGCCAAGGCCGGCCTGCACGTTCTCGCCACCGACTTCTCTGCGGGCATGGTCGCCCACGTCGAGTCCTACCGGATCCCGACGGTCGAGACCCGGCAGCTCGATGGTCAGGCGCTCGATTTGCCCGATGCGTCCTTCGACGGAGCGTTCTCGAACTTCGGCATCTCGCTGTTCGACGATTGGCGGGCCGGCCTGGCCGAGATGTCCAGGGTCATCAAGCCCGGCGGGACGGCTTCGGTCGGCGCCTGGCAGGCCGCTGGCGGAGCATCGGCGACGCTCCTGCTCTCCCAGCTCTGCGCCGAGATGTTCCCCGACCTCGACCAGCCATCCCCCTCAGGCGGTCAGGACGAGATGCGAGACCCGGGCCGGTTCGAAGCCGCGCTCACTGCGGCGGGCTTCGTCGACATCCGGATCATCCTTGAGACCAACGACGCGATCGTGGACGAGGCGTCGCTCGACGACCCGGACCGGCTCTTCACCTTCAGCCCGCTCTGGCCACTACTCGACGCCGGTCGACGCTCCGAGATCCTCACTGCGATCCGATCCCGCAGCAGGCCGGTGGCGGTGCCTTCACCCGCGCTCATCGGTACCGCAACGCGACCCTGACAAGCGCCGGGGACCAGTCACCGTCCCTCCCGGCTGAAGCGACAGACGCGACCGTGAGCCAAATGGTCGTGGTCTCGGTAGCCCTCATGTGTAAGTGCAGGTAGGTGACGCTCGCGATCGCAAGCACTCGCAGTTGAATCGAGGCGACGGGGCGAATACATATCTGCCTGATGTTCGGCACTCACCCAGGACCCGCACATCCGAGCAGAACGCGGGCCCATAGTGCGCCGCTACTCGCTGTGACCGACGCGCGGTTCATCGGCAACTCTCGCTAGCGGAAACCTGGCCGGGGCAACATGACCCCGCTCATATCCGAGGTGCCGCTTAACACACCGAGTTTCACCAGGCTCGGAGGACAAGGGACCTGTCTGGGCACTTCCATTCAGCGTGGAGGTGCAGGTCGCCTGACTACGGCCGGAGCCGCTGGCTCAGGAGAGCGGGGAAGGGGCTTTCGCTCAGCTTCCTGCCGACCGACTTGTTGAAGGTGTAGTCGCTATCGAGTCCTGGGCGCGAGGCCGCCCTACGATTGCCCCGACCGGGCCTGTTCGGATGCGGCATGGTGGGAGGCGGACATGGTGATCAAGGCAAGCCCAAGGACCGATCGAGACCTCGTGCCCTCCTCGCACCGCGGCGAGGAAGGCCGCCGTGGCGTGGCAGCTCGGACCGGGGCATGAACATCGAGCCCGGCCAGCAGGTCCGACTTCCAGGCGAGAGCCGTTACGTAGTCGTTGACGGAGTCATGCCGCAGGCGGACGGCGGGCTTCGCCTCTATGTCGTCGATGCCGGTGCAGTCCGCCCGGTGACGCTCGATCAGGCTGCCGTCGAGAAGATCGAGATGCTCACAGAGGACGGGAACGCCGACCCCGCTTCCGTCCTTGCCGCACTGTGGTCGCAGTGGATGACCCGTGCCGCAACCGATGGGAGAGTCTCAGCACTGGCGTCCTCCCCGCTGGTGCCGTACGTGCATCAGAACCGAGCGGTTTACGGGGCGATGCTGCCGCAGCCCGTGCTGAGGTTCTTGCTAGCTGACGAGCCGGGAACCGGCAAGACGATCATGGCGGGCCTCTGGCTGCGGGAGATGCAGGCTGGCGGTTTCGTGAAGCGTGCCCTGATCGTCTGCCCCGCTCATCTCGTGTCGAAGTGGCAGCAGGACTTCGAGCGGTTCTTCGGCGGGCCAGGGGGTCTCAGGCAGATCACCGCCGACACCGTTCGCGAGCACGCCGTCGCCATTGGCCACGACATGTGGGTTGTCTCCCTGGAACTCGCCGGCATGAACCCATCGGTGCTCGAAGCCATCGACCCCGACAGGGCGGGTTGGGATGCGGTCGTGTTTGATGAGGCCCACCGGATGACGCCGAGCGCCGGCCAGTGGCATCGAGTCGGGCTCACCTTGGCTCGCAAGACGCCCCGCGTGCTGCTCATGACCGCCACGCCGCACCGGGGGAAGGAGTGGCTGTTCCGAGCACTTATGCACCTGGTCGATCCTTCGGTCTACCCGCCTGTCGACAAGGACCAGCTCAACGGCGAGCAGCCCACCACGTCGCTCCGCCCAGGGTCCCTGCACTTCCTTCGCCGAATGAAGGAGGAGCTGGTCGACTACGACGGACAGACCGCCCTCTTTAAGCCACGGCGGGCCTTTAACCTCAACGTTGCCCTGAATGTGACCGAGCGCGCCTTCTATGTCGAGGCACTCGACCTCGTCGACTCCCACTTCCCGGGCACGGCCGCTGGCCTCGCCAAGATGGTCTACGGCAAGCGTTCTGCCTCCGCCCTCTACTCCCTGGCCGAGACACTTCGTCGGCGCAGGGACGGGATCGGCACCTGGGCACCGGGCACACCCGACGGCTCGACCGAGGGGGATCCCTGGGAGGCCGACGACGCCGAGCGGGATGAGAGCGAGGTCATCCACGCTGGATCGGGAGCCTCCCGCGAGGAGAAGAAGGCCATCGGCGAGTTGCTGACTCGGTTGGATGCCCACCTGGCCGACGACACGAGGCCGATCTCGAAGTGGCCTCGGTTGATGAACGAATGCCTGGCGGACAACGGCATTGCTCCGGGGAACGGGGAGCAGGCCGTCGTCTTCACGGAGTATGCCGACACGGCGGACTGGCTTGTCGGAAGGCTGGCTGCTGCTGGCTTCACAGCCAGGCGCTACTCGGGACGGGACCCGCACCACATACGCGACCAGGTGCGGGCTGAATTCGAGTCGCTCCAGTTCCAGATCATCGTCTCGACTGATGCTGGCAACGAAGGCATCGACCTCCAGACCGCTCACGTCCTCGTGAACTGGGACATCCCGTGGTCCCTCGTGCGGTTGGAACAGAGAATGGGGAGGATCCACCGGATCGGCCAGACCGAGACCGTGAAGCTGTACAACCTCGTCGCCACCGGAACCCGCGAGGGTGACGCCCATCTCCGGCTTCTGGAGAACCTCTGCGCAGCAGCCAACGAGCTTGGCGGGAAGATGTTTGACTCTCTCAGCCTGGTGGCGGAGACGGCCCTTTCGGAAGCTGGCATCGACGACATCGAGAAGTTCCTGGCCAAGACCTACCAGGGTGGGAACGCTGGCGATGCTGCAACCTTGGCGATCCGGTCGATAACCAAGGAACGCCTCCGCCAGATTCACGATGCTGCCCGTCGGGAGGAGGACCAGTTGTCCTCTCGTGTCGACGTGGCGAAGGCCATCTCCTCGCTTCACCACGAGCGGCTGGAGCGGATCAACCCCGACATCGTCGAATGGTTCCTGGCTCGCATCTTCCGGGCCGGGCTCATCGACATGGCCCGGTCAGCCATGGCCGACCAAGGGCTGTGGCACCTGTGGGGCCGCAGCCTCGTACTCCCTCCGGAGTTCCCGGGCTCGCCCACACTCGTGGCCACGAGCGGCATGGCCAAACGAGATGCCCTGGCTTCTGGTAGCGGCGAAGCCGGACGCGCCGTCATCCTCGGCCCAGGTGAACCGACGTTCTCCGCCCTTGCGGCCGCTGCCAGCGAGACCCTGCGGCCGGCGCTCTACCAGGGTGGCCGCCTCAACGACCCCAACTCCGTCACGGACTACGACCTGTTCGTTTTCGAGGTGCCCATTGTCGAGGGGGCGGGTCGGCGCAATACCCGCTGGTCCTACCTCGTCCGGGTGGACGACACGGGAGCCCGCACCGTGAAGTGGGAAATGCTTGCCAACCTTGTCGCTGGCGACCTGGCGGCCAAGACTCCCCACCCGGCGAGAGTCACGCATGCGGAAACAGCGGCCAACGTTGCGCTCCAAAAGGATCTCGATACTCGGAGGCAGGCGCTGACCACCTGGCTGGCCGAGTCGCGCACGCAGCTTCAACAGCTCCCGAACGACCTGACTGACCACATCGTCGAGCGTGACGAACGTCTCGCTACCCGGGCTGGGATCGAGCGAGCGGTTGCGGGGCGGATCAACGAACTCGACAAGGCCGTGACGATCTCCAACCAGGAGCTAGCACGGGTTGGGTGGGTTCACGTCCGCGGCACCGGCATCCCGGCTGACCCGAAGGAGAAGGACAGCGAGGTGATCGCCATGGCCCATGTCGTCCGCTTGCTCTCCGAGGACGGTTGGGGTGTCGCCGATCGTCATGGCGAGAAGTATCTCGGCTACGACATGGAGGCCACGAGGGGGCGCGAGCAGCGGTGCGTCGAGGTGAAGGGTGTCTGGGACTCGGCGGCCAGCAATGGCGTCTCGATGACCGGCGAAGAAGTTCTAAAGGCTGGCCTGTTGGGCGAGAACTACTGGCTCTACGTGGTGGACCAGTGCCACGACGGACGCGGGACTCTGTTCCATGCCTGGCGCGACCCAGCCTTGGTGTTCGACGGCGCGACGAAGGACGTTGCGCTGGTGCGAATCCCGGGCTCCGCGCTCTCTGCAGCCAGGGCGGGGGTGACGGTATGACGCGGATGATCGAGCGATGGTTCCCGTGCCAGGAGGTGTCCGAGAACACTGTCTCCGGGTGGGGCTCTGGAAACGCGGAGAAGGCGCTCTTCACCTGGTTTGCTGCTCGGCCGCTGGCTCAGGCGAAGGCAGCCGTGGTCTGTTCTCTTCTGCCTTGGCCAGACGACCCGACAGAGCAGCAGCGACTCCAAGCTCTGGTTCGTAAGGCTCTAACCGGACGCGATGCCGCCCACGCAGAGCTACTTGCCGAGCTGAAGGCGAGCTACCCGGACGGAGTGACAATGCTCGATCCCTACTCCGGCCGGGCGATGATCCCGCTGGAGGCGGCACGGCTGGGCGTCAAGGCGTGGGGTATCGACTATTCGCCTGTGGCCACACTGGCGGGCACCCTGTTGGCTGACTACCCGCTCCGCGACTGGAACAACGAACCCAGCCTCCTATTCGAGGGCTATGACGGCGCGACAAGTGAGCACTGGGGCACGCCCCGGCTGCTGCGGGACGTTGAGTTCGTTCTCGATCTGATCGGACAACGCTTCGAGTCAGCTATGGACGAGTTTTACCCGGCCGTCAACGGCGGGCGTCCTTGGGGCTATGTCTGGGCCGTGACGCTTCCCTGCCAGAACTGCGGTCGTCGGTTTCCTCTGACCGGGAGCCTTGCGCTTCGACCCCCGGTGGCGAAGAAGCACGATCCAGGCCAGTCCTATCGAATCGTGGCCGACGCCGAGGCGGACGCCTTCATTGTCGAGGTTCACGATGGTCCGCCGGCTGGTCAGCCCACTATGGTCGAGGTTGGCGGCAAGCGCGGGAAGGCCGCCGTCTGTCCCTTCTGCGCCCACGTTCACGGCAAGGACGTTCATGCCCGGCTGATGAATGACGGGCTCGCAGAAGATGCGCTCCTTCTTGCGGCTGATCTCGATGCCGAAATGGGAAAGCTATTTCGGGAGCCGACCGAAGCCGAGCGCACGGCCATCGCCTCGGCGTCGGTCGCTCTGATGAATGAGCGCCCCTTCGCTACCGGCGTACCGGCGGTGCCGGACGAGCGTGTGCCGCCGGGGAACAACGACACTGTCCGTCCCTCCAAGTACGGGTACCAAACCTACGGTTCGTTTTGTAACGATCGGCAGACTCTCGGATTTGTACGGCTCTGCCGCATTGTCGATGCCTTCTACCTGGAGGTGGCGGGGAGTCAGTCGAGCGACTACGCCGCCGCCTTGACGGGATACGCAGCGTCGGCGCTCGTCAGGAAGATGCGGCGATCTACCCGCGGAGCCCACCTAGAGATCTATCGGGACGGCCGTCCGACGGGAGCTAAAGACATGTTCGTCAACGAGGCGAGTGTTGCATTCTCCTACGACTACTTCGAGGCCGGGATCGGTACTACGGCCGCCGGAACATGGGGCTCCATCTGCACACGAACGCTCTCAACGCTCCGGGCATTGGTTGTTCCGGTGTCCGGTGGACGAGCAGCCGTGCTGCGTCGCGGTTCGGCTGCGGCACTGCCAATGCGAGACGGCACGCTGGACGCGGTCGTTACCGACCCGCCCTACGACGGGATGATCGATTACTCGGACGCGTCCGACCTCTTCTTCGTGTGGCTGAAGCGGGCCTTGACGAATTCGAATCCGGACTTCGGGATAACTTCGCACGCCCTGGGCGTCCAAGAAAAGGACGAGGAGGCGATCGTCAAGCGCGGCGGCAAGGCAGTGAGCGACCCTCGCACGGACGATCACTACGACCGGTGCATCACCGCTGGGTTCACTCAGGCAAGGCTGAAGGTGAAGAAGGATGGCGTTGTCACCATCGTCTTCGGCCACGGTGATCCGGAGGTTTGGCACCGCCTACTCACCTCGATCAACGCTGCCGGGCTCACGCTCACGGGGTCGTGGCCGGCACGGACCGAGAAAGGTGGCAAGGCGGGATCGGCCAACATCGAGACCACCCTCACCCTCGCCTGCCGCCCAGCACCAGAGGGCCGGCAGCCCGGCCGGGTGGCGGAGGTAGATGCCGAGGTCCGTAGGGAGATCCGGGGCAGGTTGCCGCTGTGGGACGCCGCCGGCCTTGCACTCACTGACCAGTTGATGGCCTCGGCCGGGCCAGCGATGGAGGTGGTCGGGCGCTACTCGGCTGTGCTGGACAAGATGGGAAACCCGGTCGCCCTCGACCGGTACCTCCCGTTGGCGCGGCAGATGGTGCAGGAGGCGGCAGACATCAGGATCGATGACCTCCCGCTTGGGACGTTCGATGAGCGGACTCGCTTCGCGCTGTTCTGGGCCAGGGTGTTCGGAAGATCCATCACCCCTGGCTCTGAAGCCAGATGGCAGCGCCTTGCTGCCGACCTAGATGACGAGGCCACCGTTGGCCTCCTCGTGAAGGACGGCAAGGGCGTCCGCCTCGCAAATGGCTCTGAGTCTCCCCTCGCCACCGACGATATCGACCCAACGACGCCGGTTTTCGATGTTGCGCTGGCCATGGTCGCCGAAGGCAAGAGCCTCGCTCGGTCCGCCGAGGTACTCATTGCAGCCGACAAGATCGAGGATCCATACGTCTGGGCTGCGGTTCACGCCCTCTCGGACGCGGTCCCCGAGGCTGACCGTGACGGCGAGGCATGGACGTACCTGGTACGGAACCGCCAAGCAGTGGTGTCGAGCACGCGCAACCTTGCCGTCGCTCGTGATCGAGAAGACAAAGCCGCCGAGGTCCGCTCGGCGCAGGGCAGTCTGACGTTCGGAGATAGCTGAAATGACACTGACGCCATGGTGGGAAGCGGTCAGTCTGCGCGACGAGGTCGCGTCCGGAGCGGGCCAGATCGACGACGTGCAGATGTCGTTGTTCAATGCCGTCAAGGGCTCGGTCCCGTACTCCGACGCCAGCTACTACGGCGACATCACCCACCCCACCGCTGACCTGGTGGACCTGATGGGCAAGATCGCGGTTCGCCTCGGTGTTGCCGGGAAGGGCTCCGAGCAGGCCAAGGCGGTGTGGCGGCTCGACCAGGGCATGGGTGGGGGGAAGAGCCACGGCCTGGTGGGCATGTGGCACCTGGCGGCTCACACTGCCGAGTTCACGAAGACCGAGATCGGGCGCAGGGCGATGGCTTCCGCCACTGCGCTCGCTGGTACCTGGACCGTCAGCCCCGACCTTGAGGATCCCCTGTGCGTGGTCCTCAGTTGCGACAACATGACCCCCGGCCAGCCGGATGTCTCGGTTGACGGCCCGGCGGTAACCCTGGGTGAGCGGTGCCTGTGGCGACTTGTTGGGAGGGACGGAGCGAAGTTCGAGCAGTACCGACAGCGAATCAATTCCACCAACAAGGACGTGATCCAGGCGGCGATCGAGTCCTCGGGACGGCCCGTCCTGATCCTGATCGATGAGGTCATGGACTACCTCCGGGTGGCGGCGGCCACCGACGAGGCCCTCCTGTCGAAGGACTTGGCTTTCTTGCGGGGGCTGCTGGACTGCGCCAACGAGGCGAAGAACTGCGTGGTGGTCATGGTGATGATTGCCTCCGACAGCGACAGCATGCAGTTGAGCCCGACGAGCCAGGAGGCCCGAGACGAGCTGAACGGGCTTCTGATCCGCAACGGCCGCACCGCAGCGGTGACCGGGGGCGGAGATTTCGCCGACATCATCCGCCGCCGCCTGTTCACCAGTGATCCCACCCCGGAAGTCATCTCGGAGACGGCCAGCGCGTTCCTCGGGGTGATGGGTGACCGCTGGCGGACCGACGTGTTCGGGAAGCTCGACTGGGCCAAGGAGGACGTGTTCAGGAGGGCGGTCGCCCGTTGCTACCCGTTCCACCCGGGGCTAATCGACCTGGCGGAGCACGAGTGGTCGGCGCACACAGGGTTCCAGCGGGTGCGGTCCACCATCCAGATCTTCGCCACCACCGTCTATGCCCACACGAGGCGGGCTGCGGCAGGCGAGTGGGTCCCTGCTCTCATCGGCCCTGGCGACCTGCCCTTGTCGAACCCGGACGTGGTGAACGCTGTTCTCACCTCCGGGCTGCTCGAAGACGACCGGATCGTGTCGTCCTACCGAGAGATCGCCGGCACGGAGGTGGTCGACACCACCGACAGCCGGGGCACGGCCCGTGAGAGGGATCTCGCCCGTACCGACGGGTTCGCCTCGATCAACCCACGGGCCTCCGAGCGGCTTGGCACGGCCCTGTTCCTCTACTCCGTGAGCCCCCGCCCCCGTGGCCTTCAGGGGGCGACTGAGGCCGAGCTGCAGGCCGCCACGTTCGTCCCGAACGTCAGCTATCAACCAAGCGATGCTGACGTGGTGTTCGCCGAGCTTCAGAACCCCAACGGCGGGTTCGTCACTCTCGACAGCCTGCCCGGCAAGGGCGGCCAGCAGAGCCGGCATTTCTTCTCCACCCGCCAGACCATCAACATGCTCATCAAGGCCCAGCGGGCGATGGTCTCCGACACTGATCGGGACGCCGTCCTGGCCGAGCGAGCGCAAGCGTTGGCCAAGCCCAGTCCGTTCGTTCCCGTGCTGGTGACCACGCCCCCCGAAAGCGACGGGCGGACGCTGCGTGAGATCCTCGCCACCGCGGGCTTGGACGAGCCTCGCAAAGTGCGCCTGGTGATCCTCGACCCCCGCCGCTTCAGCCTTCTGAACGGGATTGACCAGGAGACCAGGGCGGCCGCTCGCGCTGCTCTCGGTGTCGGTGACGACAAGCTGGCTGCACCCTGGGCCTCCTCAGCGATCTTCGTTTGCGTCAACACCCAGCGGCGCGGCCAGGCTCGCAACCTGGCCAGTGAGTACGAGGCCCGCCGGCGAGTCACCACCCTCGACGCGGTGCGTACCGACAGCGACATGAAGGAGAAGGCGGAACAGGAGGTGAAGGAGGCAAAGGAGCGGCTCGACAAGGCGATCCGAGCTGCCTACCAGCACATCATCTACCTGAGCGAGGACAGCACCGGAGTTCGGTCTGAGGAGACGATCCGCCTCGACGGCGACAACGAGACCGCCCTGCACGGCGACCTCGTCTGGGCCGCTCTCCAGGCCAAGGACAAGGCGTTCGGCCAGGGTGAGTTCAGTGCCAAAGCCCTGCTTCACCAGCTCCGGGGCAGCGACTACGGCAAGCCGCTGTCGGAGATCCGCGATGCGTTCTGGAATGCCCCCCGGCTCCCGCTCCTCCATGGCGGCGAGCCCGAGCTTCGCCGAGCGATCTTCGGAGCCGTACAGGCCGGCGATCTTGCCCTCGCTGACGGATCGGGCAACCCGTACACCGCTCACTCGGAGAGCGAGATCAACCTCCAGTCGTCCTCGATCAGGCTGGTCAAGCCCGGCGGCCCGACGACCGTGGTCGTTCCCAACGTCTCTGGTATGAGCCTCGATCCCGCCGCCAACACGATGAGGGTCGCCGGCCTTGTGGTGGCCGCGTCCGGGAGCGGGAACATTGTTCAGCAGTTACCGGCCGCCGGCTCCGTGGTGGATGCAGGCACGACCATCACCCTGACCGCCTCCGCAGGCGGCGGAGGTGTCGGGAGCGGCGGCATCGCTCCCGCAGAGTTCCAGGTGAAGGTGTCGACGATCACGAGCATCGACGACGGTGCTCACCGTGACGCGCTGCGGCTCCTGATCACGCAGATTGCTAACGCCATCGACACGAGCGCCAGCCACCTTCGTCTGAGCGTGGAGGTGACGGTGAATGCCTCGACGAGGGACTCGCTGAAGCAAGCCGCCGACAATGCCAAGGCGTCCTCGTCCATTACGGACCTGTAGAGGTAGGGGAAGCCGGCCGGGCGCCACTGATCTCTCGACTCGGTGACCACCTTCCGATCCGGCGGATAGAGGCGCCTCCGGTCCGCGGGCTCAGGAGGCGCAGGCCCGACCGATCCGGGGTCGTCGGTGCAGCGGGCCAGCTGGGCCAGGTAACGGTCGGCGAAGCGGCGGGCGGCGCGGGCGGCGAAGAGGTGGTGGCCGTACCGAAGGACAGGTGGGCCTTTCGGCGACGGTGACGGCGCCGATCGTGAGGCCGAGGGGCATGCGCTAGGGCGGGAGAACCAAACCTCGACGGTGTCCCGGGCGTCGGCGCCGAACGACGGCGTCTCGGGCCGGCGGCCCATGCTGGACAACATCGCGGCGTCGACCAGGCGGTGCCAGGGCTTCCTCCCGCGACTGCGCCAGGCGCTCGGTCCTCGGAATCGGGCGGGTGCTCCCGATCGCCGCGACAACAAGCAGCCGTGTGGGTGCTCGGAGCGCACCCTGGCCCGTGGGCACCGATGAGTCCGAGAGATTTTTTTATCTGCCAACGACGAGCCCAGGTGGGCTTGGCCCCGACTTCCGGCCGAACTCGCAAGACCTGTCAATAGATCTTTGATAAATCTTTGCTTAATCCAGATGGGCTTCCGAACAGGACATCATCATGAAAGTGACAAGAATCCTTGGAGTTCGTTACAAGGATTCTTGGAGCGAAGGTTAAATCCCGAGAGGCCCGCTCGGAGCGTGCCGAAAAACCGGGTGTATCCATGTTCGCGACGAGCCCACACGGGCTCGAAGGAGGACAGGTCCGGATGGACACTGCTAGCCCCAAGCTCTTCCGAGTCTCCCAGATCCCCGAGACACTGGGGCTCGGCGAGACCACGGTCAGGAAGATGATTAAGAGCGGAGAACTGAAAGCCGTCCGGGTTCGAGGGATGTTGGCCGTCACCGAGGATGCTCTCAACGAGTTCATTGCGGCCCTCCCGGACGCGCACTGATGCCCCTGACCCAGAGCAGCCCGAGGGCTGCCGTCGTGGAGGTTCGTTGGATCCCGTCCGAGGACCCGCAGAGATACCAGGCCCTGCTGCAGACGATGTTCGGACACGCGGGGTCCTTAGAGATGACGAGACCCGGCGAGTGCGAATCGCCGGGTCCCAGGAGCGACGACATTTCCCGGCCTGACCGATCAATGGGGCGCTCATGCGCGAATCTACCGTGAGCCCGGAAACGACGCGGCCGGACCCGTCGAAGGTGTTGGCGCTGGCCAGAGCCGTGATGGTCCCTGGTCGGCGACGTGTGACCCTGCTGAACGAGAATAACGAAGCCGACGGTTGGGTCAGCCTGGAGGAGGCCGTCCGCACCGGCCGGGCGTTCTTTGTCCGGTATCGAGAGGACCTGCTCTGCCTTGATTGCGACTCCGAGCCCACGGCGGCGGCCGGGTCCGAGATCGCCGATGACGCCGTTGAACGCGGCTTCCCGTCAGTGGAGTGGGCTAGCGGTCGCCCGGACCACAGGCAGGTCGTCGTCCGCATTCCCGACCCCACTGAGCTATCGAAGTGGAAGGAGAGGGCGAAGGGCCTCGGCATCGACGTGCGACGGGACAGTCGACCACCGCTGTCTCCGCACCGGCTCGGTCTCCCAGTGGCCCTCATACGGCCGGAGACGGCCCAGGAGGCGCTTGCCGCCCTGGGGTCGCCATCCGTGCCCGGACAGCCGCTTGACCGCCCCAGGGCCTCCGCAGCGACGTGGCGACGAATCCGGTGGGGCGATTCGACGGCGGAGTCCGGGAGCGAGGTGGGCTTCAGGATCGCATGCGGCCTCGCGGGACGGTCGGTCCCTGCCGAGCAGGGCTACTGGCTGCTCCTGGACGAGCGCAACGTGGGCGGAGAGGCGCTGCGAAAGCGGTTCCGTCAGGGCGGCGAGCGGGCCGCCAGGAGGTGGTGGTTTGACCATGTCTGGCCGACGGCCGAGAAGTACGTGGCCGAGAACCCACCTCTCACCAGTGCCACGGACGCTCGCCTAGCAATCGTCCGGCTCCGCGAGGAGGCGGACCGGTGGAAGTGGTCCACGGTCGAGCTACCCGGCGGTTACCTCCCCAGTCGGGTGACTGGCTCCTCAGTCCGGAGAGGACTCGAAGGGGTACTCGACATTGCCAGCACAGCCGGCACCATCCGCCCCTACATCGGTGAGCGCCATCTTGCCGACGTTGCCGGCTTCGGAAGCCGCAACACCACACGTAAGGCTCTCCTCGCTCTCACAACCCTGGGCTGGCTGAAGCGGGAGACCCCCGGCAAGGGCCGTGAGGCTTCGACATACCGGCTCGTTCTCGACGGCCCGCGTCGTAATAGTTCGCGTCTTGAAAAGACAAGCCTCCTGGTAGTTGGGACGCGTGGAAGTGACCCACAAATAGTCGCGAATGGCGAGACCGTCATAGAACAGCCAACAGAGCACCAGCCACGACTTCGGCAAATGACAACGTCTCAGAGTGACCCACAACAACCCATAGAGAACGTCTCAGAGTGACTCACAACAACCCTTCCGATGAGACATTGCGTTCTAAAGAACCTCTTGAAGGAGCGCGTAAAGGTGATCCACAAGAACACCCCTTCCGGGGGGTGTACGACAGTTGCGGGTCACGACCACGCGTCGGGGAGGACCTGTTTCGGCGAGGGGGTGGCCTGGGCCTGCCCGCCTACCAGTTGCTGGGCTATCTCGATCGCGATGAGACGAGCACGGCGAAGCAGTTGGCTGAGCAGACGGGAATCGACCCCGGGTCCGTCAGATCCAAACTTCGGCGGATGGCGGAACTCGGCATGGCCGAGCGTGACGACGACGGGGGTTGGCGGGCAACCGGTTTCGACGCCCGCAGCGTGGCGGAGCAAGTCGGCACCGCAGGCAGGGCAGCGGCGCAGCAGCGCCGGCTACGAGAGGAGTCCCGGCTGAGAGACGAGGCCGTGCGTCAGTGGAAGCAATGGCAAACCAACCAACGGAAGGGAGAAGGCAAATGAGCAAACGGAGGGACCACACAAGCATGGTGACGGACTCGTCCCTTGGAGCCGAGGGGCCGCGTATTCAAGGCGGCACACGCCAGCGGCGAGAGGAGGAGCGTAGGAGGACTCACGCTCGCGAGATTGGAACGGAGTGCTTCATGAGTGACAATTGGGATCGAGCCGAAAGGGCACAACTGATCTTCGACCACTGGGTCCGCCTGGTCTACGGGGATCGAGCCGGGCTTACCTCGGGAGACCTTGAGACCGCCTTGGGAGACCTGGCGGCTGACATGCGGCACCTGGCCAGGGTCAAGGGTTGGAACGCCGACGAGCAGACTGGGCACGGGTACCTCCACTTCTTCTGTGAGGTCATGCTGGAAGAGGAGGGATGGGAACCAGGAAGTAGCGACATCGCTCGGGACGCCCGTTGTCGTGAGATTGAAGCCAGGTTCTGGGAAAAGGTCGCCCGACTCAGTGCGTCGTGACCGAACAGCGAAATTCGCCCTCCGCTTGATGCCCGGATTTCCCGACGGCGGGCCGGCGGGACCACACCAGCATGGTGACGGACTTTTCCCAGGAAGCCGAGGGGCCGGCACCGCCTGTCACCGATGCCGTCGACACTGGCTCCAGGCGACGGCGATTCCTGGGGTGGGCGCCGAGCCTCGTGAGCGGGGCGCTGGTGGGCGAACCCGGTCCGGCCCCGCTTGGCCGACTACAACCAGGCGATTCGAGAACTGCAGAGTTTTTTATCTCCGTCGGTCGCGTCGCCAGGAGCGGATAGCGCAATCCGGTGGCTCGACTACGAGACCGGCAAAGAAGCGGGGAGTCGAGACCGGCAAGGGGACCCCCCATGACTGAAGTCACCGGTGGTGCCACCTCAGCAGCAGCCCATACTCAACAACAACGAGAGAAGGAGTCTGAAATGGATGATGAATATGTCCAGCATGTCGATGATGACGAAAATGCCCAGCATGTAGATAAGGCTCAGCAGGTCCTCGACCTTTACGTACGTCTGATAAACCAGGACTCGTTCGGATTGGATTCGGATTCACTTCAAATGTTCTGCGGAGACCTACTCGCGGACCTGCGACACCTCGCACGAGCGAGAGGCTGGGACGCAGACGGGATGACCGGTCGGGCGTACTGGCACTTTTGGACCGAGGTGAAAATGGAGGAGGAGGGGTGGGACCCCTCCGGCCCCGGCAATGGTCTAGATCGTCATCAGATCGAGACCTTATCGATGATGAGTGAGAAGGTGGCTCGCCTCAGTGCGCCCTGATGACCCCGAGATGCGCATCGACGCCTTGCGCCATCGATCATCGAACGGCCACCCTTCCATAGCCACTGCATCGGGGGTCGACTGAGTGTCACACGGACCGACGGCGAAGGGACGACTACCTCCCTTGTCGGTGGACGAAGCTGCGACGTATTTGAGCGTCAGCGGTCGGTTCATCAGGCGCCTGGTGGCGGAGCGGCGCATTCGCTATTACAAGATCGGCAAGTACGTACGGTTCAAGCGTGAGGACCTCGACGAGTTCATGTCCGCAGGTCGTCGAGACCCGAACTCGTGGGGAAGGTGATGGCCTCGTCGGCGCTAGTGCAATCCCATCGATGAAATATTGCTGATGCGCAATGGTTTGGGTGTAGTGTCACACTGAATGGCTGAAATCGTCGGCATGCGCGAAGCAGGGATCATCCTTGGGGTCAGCCGGCAACGCACGCACCAGCTTGCCGCGAGCTACTCCGATTGGCCGAGGCCCGTAGCTGTCCTTGGTGGACGCCGGTACTGGCATCGGAGGTCGATCGAGGCGTGGCTCAGGCTTCACCCAGATCGACCGGGCGGCCGCCCCAGAGGGCGACGGGAGGGCTGAGGTGCCACGACGACGCCGCCGCTTCGGATCGATTCGGAAGCTTCCGAGCGGGCGCTTTCAAGCCCGGTTCAAGGATCACGCTGGCGACGAGCACACGGCCTCCGAGACGTTTGCCAGCAAGGGCGACGCTGACCGGTATCTCGCAGCGGTCGAGACCGACCTCGGCCGAGGAGTCTGGCTCGATCCCAGGAAGTCAGAAATCACGTTCGCCGTGTGGATGGGCCGCTACTTGCGAGAATCCACACACAAGCGTGCGACGACGCTCGCCCGAGACAAGTCAGTCCTTGAGACTCATTTCGCGCCCATCTTGGGTGGGCACCCGATGGGCACCATCACGAAGCTGGACGTGCGGCGTACCGTGGATCGCATGAAGGACAGGGGGCTGGCAGCATCGACAGTCCGGACGAACTATGGGGTGCTCAAGGCGCTGTTCGCTGCGGCGGTCGAGGCCGAGATCCTCGGGACAAGCCCCTGTGGCAAGCTCCGACAGGCCGCTCCTCCGTACAAGGCGAAGCGCATGTGCTCGGAGGAAGAACTCGAAAGGCTCGCGGCAGCCATGCCCGCCCAATATGGCGTCATCGTCTATGTCGCCGGAGTGCTTGGACTCCGGTGGAGCGAGGTAGCGGGCCTGAGAGTCGGCGCGATCGACTTCCTCCGGAAGCGCATGTCGGTGGTCGAGACCATCGCTGAGGTTGAAGGGCGTCTCATCGCCGCGCCGGTGAAGAGCAAAGCATCTCGGCGCACGTTCTCGGTGCCCCCGTCGATAATCGAGATGCTCAGTCGTCACCTAGCCGCAGCCGGGCAGCACGACGCCTCGGCTTACGTCTTCGGGTCCCCGGGCGGAGGGCCGCTCCGCTACACGACGTTTCGGAACCGTGTCTGGCGACCGGCAGTCGGCCGGGCTGGTCTCGATGGTCTCGTGATTCACGCGCTGCGACACACGGCCGCCGGTCTGATGCGCCAACAAGGGGTGCCGGTCAGTACCATCGCCAAGCGTCTGGGGCACTCCTCCGAGCAGGTCACCGCGACCATCTATGGCTGGGTTCCCGAGGCTCTGGACGAGGCCGCAGCCGATGCTCTGGAGGGCCTGTTCGCGGCCCGCAATGGCACGCCAATGGCACGACCGAAGGACTCGTGAGGCCCGGCAGGTGGCCTTTAGGGCTGTGACCAGCAACTTTACGGGGTGGAGGTGATGGGACTTGAACCCACGACTTCTACGTTGCGAACGTAGCGCTCTACCAGGCTGAGCTACACCCCCGTGGTCCCGGCCGAGGATACCCCCGGCGGGAGCCGGGCCTCGATGGCGGCCTGGAGGCGGGCCTGCAACAGCGTGGTGGTCAGGTCGCCACGCGTGCGTTCGAGCACGGCCCGGAGGGCGTCGGTGGTGCGGCGCAGGCCACCGGTGATGGCGTCGGGGAAGTCGATGGTGACGAGGGTGTCGTACACGTCGTTCATGACGCCAAGGAGAACCTCACCCCGGGGGAGGTCGCCGTCGCGCAGCCGGTCGAGAAGGTGGCGACGCAGCTCGCTGGCGGCCTCGGCCAGCCCGTTCAACCACGCTGCGGCCGAAACGCCCAGGTCGTGGTGCGAGGGGAGGCCGCCATCGGTGACCAGGGCGGCGGTGATCCGGGCCTCGGCATACTCCTTCTCGGCATCGTGGAGAGGCCCGGCGGCCGCCAGGGCCGGATACGGCGCAAGCGCCTCGTGGGCCTGGCTCAGTGCGGTCGCGGCTTCGTCTCCCAGCGCCGCGGCCACGTCGGTCTCGCATCGGTGCGTGGCCCTGATGGCGTTCCCGCAGGCCCGGATGGTGCGCCGGCAGGCAGCCAGGGCGGTCTCGCGTGCTCGGTGGGCGGCTTCGAACTCGGCCCGAACCGCCTCCTCGAGGCTGTGCAACTCTTGGCGGCGCGTCACTGGGGGACGCCCGGAGCCGCCCACCCGGGATCGGAAGCTAGTCCCGTGTTCCGCACATGCCGGCGGCTGGGTTTGTTTGAGAAATTTGTAATTCCATGCAGGAGATTCGCGGGGTGGTCGCGAAAGTCCTTACATGGCAAGGAAACGACCGATTTTGGGGCCGCCACAGGTCACGC
>JBBRXY010000002.1:0-80246 GCA_038238185.1 Acidimicrobiales bacterium | reverse complement strand
TGTCAGCGGCGCCTCGGTAGGTGCCCACCTCGCGGTAGGCGGCAGTCATGTCCATTCGTTCCCTCACTGATTTCATGGAGCAGTCCCTCGGTCGGAGCGCTGTTGGTTGGCACCGCCACCGTCACCGGCCGAGGGACGCGTCAGGTGGATGGTTCAGCGAGGGGTGGGGACTTCCGCTGGTCACCAGCGGGGACTTTTCGTGGCCACCAGCGGGGGCCTCATCTGGCCACCAGCGGGGACTTTCTCATGGCCACGGACAACACTGATCGCCTGGCTTTATCGTTCGCTTATCGGCTTCGTCGATCATCTGCGCTCCACCACGCCGGCGCATCAGGGTGCCCACCCTGAACTTTGGCGCTTGGGTGCAGAGTCACTTCGTCGTGCCAGGGTCAACCGATCGGATCCTGCCATCCACGTTGTCGTCCACCACCTTGATGGGACCACCCGTCCGCCAGTGGCATGGGACCGGGTCCGGGCGATCACAACCAATGTGGTTCGTTCGACACACCGTGAGGAGATTACGGACGAGTGGTGGCTGTCAGGGGTGGCGACCACTCTGTTTTGAGCCGGCCCTGCCCGGCATCGACGAAGGGAGCTAACCAGGAGGCTCCGGACTCGACTCTGCCGTGACCGACGCGCCGTTCATCTTGGTCAGCGTGGCCAGCGCCCGCCGTTCCAGTGTCACCGATGCCTGAGAGCGAGCAACGGCGATGGCCCGTTCGACGGACTGGACCGCCTCGGCCCGTCGAGTTGCATCGGACGCGACGAGGAACTCCCCGCGGAGGCGGTGGAGTTCCGGCTCCCAGAATCGCTCGTTGTTTAGGCCTGCCTCGTCTAGCCCTTCGTCAACGTAGCCGAGAGCCTGATCGGTCTTACCCACCTGGTGGTAACTCTCGGCCAGGAACGCCAGGTGTTGCGTACGCCAGATGCGGAAGCCGGACTTGTCGACGATCATCAATGCCTCGGTGAGCTGCGCGGTCCGGTCGCGGCCGTCGCATCGCTGGTGCGCCAGGGTGGCCCAGAAGTCAGCGACCGCTGCCATGTCCATGAGCCCCCACTCCTGGCACCGTTGCGAGGCGTCGGCGGCGTCCTCGGGTAGCGCGTCGAACGCTCCCCGAGAGACTTGGAGCTGCAGATCGAGTATTAAGCCCGGCCCGACGTGTAGGGGCTGAGCGATCCGGTCACGCAAGGCGTTGGCTTCGGCTCGCAGAGTTCGGCAACGGTCCTCGTCGCCCATCAGGTGACAGACAACCGCCAGTTCCACGATGAAGCCCCCGGGGTGCATCGGAAAGATACGTGCCAGCGCGTCCTCTTCGAAGGTGGCGATGAGCACCATCGACTGCTCAAGGTGATCTCGCGCCTCGACAAGGAGGCCGCATTCGAGGCTGGTCATGCCCACGATCTGGTGCCCAGCCAGCGTCAAGGCGGGATCGTCGACGGCTTCGCCCATCTCCAAGAGCTGGCAGCCGATCGTCGCCGCCGTGGGATGGTCACCGCGTGTGCAGTGAACGATGAACAACCCGAACAGCGGAATCAGCAGCTCGCGAGCTTCTCCAAGTTCGGTGTGGAGATAGCGGCTGCGTGTCCACGCGTCGGCAGTCTCGACAGCCGACAATCCTCGCGTCGCCGTCAGAAACAACGCCAGGCGGTTCTGGACGAGACTCTCCCGCTCCAACCGCTCTCGTCCGACCGGGATGTCCTCGACCAGGCGAAGCGCTCGGCCCAGGAGATCCGCGGCTCGCTCGAAGGCCAGTGCTGCCTGGGCCACCTCGGCCGCCTCGAGGCAGTAGGAGATGCCGCGCTCGGGTCCGAGGATGGGTGCCGCCTGGAAGAAATGCGAGGCCAGCTCGGCCAGCTGAAGGTGAGCTGCGCCCGGTTGCTGCTCGAGGGCCTGACCGATCATCCCGTGAAGCCGGGCTCGGCCGAGGCCGGCGGTCTCGGCGTAGATCGTCTCCTGCACCAGGGCATGGCAGAAGCGGAAGCGGCCCACCGACACCCGATCTTCCACCACCACATTGCATGCGACTGCCGAGTCGAGTCGCTCGGCCGCGACCTCGTCGTCGACGCCGGCCGCAGCCGACACCACCCGTAGGTCGAAGTCCTGGCCTGCCACCGCCCCCAGGGTGAGCAAGCGATTGGTGGCCTCAGGAAGGCGTACGAGGCGGCGGCGGATGACGTCTCGGACGCCGGGAGGCACGAGCGCAGGGTCGCCTTCGGCCACCAGCAGGCGGGCCAGCTCGGCCACGAAGAACGGGTTGCCGCCGGTGCGCTCCCACACGCTCGCCACCACGTCGGGACTGGGTTCCTCGCCGGCGGCCTGAGCCATGAACTGCGCGACCTCGGGCTGGTCCAGCCCCGAGAGAGGAATCCGCACCGGGTCAGGCAGACGAGCCAGGACCCCGAGGGTCTCGGTGAGGCAGCTTCGGGGCCGGGGATCGACGTCGCGGTAGGTGACCACCAACAACAGGGGGATGGCTTCCAATCGGGGGGCCAGGTGGGCGACCAGCTGCAGAGAAGGGGCGTCAGCCCAGTGGAGGTCCTCCAGCACCACGACGAGCGGGCCCGAGGTGGCGAGGCGGTTGAGCGTCGTGCTGACCGCTTCGTAGAGGCGGAAGCGGGCTTCGGCAGGATCGAGGCCTTGGGGGGGTGTCGCCTCGCTGAACAGGTCCTTGACCTGAGGGACCATCTGGGCGAGCTCGCCGGCCACCGGCGCCAGCGCCTCGCGGATCGTCGCCGATCCCTCGGCCACCAGAGCGCCGATGACCTGCACCCACGGCCAGAACGGAGGCGCCCCGTCACCCTCGTCCGCCCGCCCGCAGGCCACGCCGACCGCCCCGGCTGACGCCTGGGACACCAAGTCCTCCACCAGGCGCGTCTTGCCGATGCCGGGTTCGCCGGAGATGAGCACCACCTGGCCCCGTCCTTGCCTGGTGCTCTCTAACGCGGATGTGAGGGCCGCCAGCTCGTCGGACCGACCGACCAGCGCCCTGGTGGTGTCCTCTGGAGCCGGTCTGGAGATCACCTCGCTCGCCGCGTCGGCGACGGGACGACGCCACTCGAGTGTCGGCGCGTGGGCGAGCACGGCGGCCTCCAGGCGCTCCAGCTCGCGGCCGGGGTCCACGCCCATCTGTTCGCGCAACACCGATCGAGCCTGGGCGAAGGCGCGCAGGGCATCACCTTGGCGCCCGCTGCGGTAAAGGGCGACCATGAGCAGGCCCCACAGGCGTTCTCGAAGAGGGAAGCGCACGAGGAGGTCGCGCAGCTCGGCCAGCGCCGAGGCGTCGACACCCAGGGCCAGGTCAGCCTCGATACGGTCCTCGATGGTGCCCTGTCGCAGCTCCTCCCAGCGGGTGACCGAAGGGCGGGCGAACTCCTCGTAGGCGAACTCGGCCAGGGCGTCGCCTCGCCACAAAGCCAGCGCCTCCTGGAGCACCTGGCGCGCAGGTGCGTGCCGGCCTTCGCCCAGAAGGCGGCGACCTTCGGTGGCCAGACTCTCGAAGCGTGCGGCATCCAGCTCGTCGCCGTTCACCCGCAGCAAATAGCCCGGCGGCTGGGTGAGCAGCACTTGGGACGAGGCTCCGGGGCGACGATCGGGTTCGAGGGCCCGGCGAAGGTGGGAGACGTAGACCTGCAGGGATCCAGTGGCGCGGGCCGGGGCCGCATCGCCCCACAGGAGGTCGATCAGTCGGTCGAGGGAGACGACTCGTCCGGCCTCGATCAGCAGGACGGCGAGAAGTGCCCGCTGCTTCGGCCCGCCGAGGTCCACCCGCCGGTCGCCGTCGAGCACCTCCAACGGCCCGAGTATCCCGTACCGCATGCCGCCCCTCCTCCCACCCTGTCCCGGGATACAGCCTAGGTGAGCCGGCAGGATGTGGCCCTTTCGGACCACGACGACCGTTGGTCGGCGCGGCGGGCGATCAGGGCTGATGGTCCGAGGGCGTGGCGCTGATGAGCCATGAGAGGTCAATTCGGCGCCAAATGGCCGGTTCGGCTCCGACGAACGGGGTCAAGCCGCCGTCCTCAGGCGGCGATGGCCAGTTCGGGAGCGGCGTCGAACGCGCCGAGGACGCAGAGGCGCTTGAGTTGGCCACGGTGGCCGCGAGCAGCGCCTGCAGGCGCGTCGTTCGTCGACCCCGGTAGCGGGCCTGGCGCATACCCAGGTTCTGGAGGTGGTCGATCTTGCGCTCGACCTTGGAGTGTCGATGCAGCAGTGCCTTGGTCGCCGGGTCGGCCTGGGCCGCCCGGGCGGCGCCGATGCGGGCCTCGTGCACCCCGACGACGATCTGGCGGCCGCCTTTTGGCCGTGGTGCACTGGCTCTGGACCGACTAGGAACTAGGCGCCGCAGGTGGCGGCGGCGAAGACGAAGCGGATGGCGGCACGGCCCTTGTGGTCCTTCACCGGGCGGGCATCGGTGGTGGTCTCGCGGGCGGGGCAGGTGACGCTGTTGGCCTCGAGATCGATTTCGAAGTCCGAAGTCGTCGTCGCAGACGATCTCGTCGCCGTGGTCGGCCAGGCGCTCGTAGAACGAGCCCTTGGTGATCAACCGGACCGAGCACACCGACCCCCGGGGAAGTGGAGAACTACGTCGTTGTCATTCTCTCAAACGCGGATGCAGATCGCGAGCACCTCTGCCCACTTTCTGCTCGCTCACCTAGCGCCGAGAGCCGGGCCCGCCCCGCCGTGGGGGGCCGCCCTTGCCGGGCACTGGGAAAGCGTGTGGCGGTGTCTCAGGTTTTCGGGTTCTTGTGTCGGGTCAACAGGGCACCCGCCACGGCGCCGAGCAGAGCCGCGCCCAGCAATGCCACCCACAAGGGTGCCGTCACCACCGGGAGGATGAAGCGAACGTCGGTCCGGGTGCGGTTTTCGAAAATGAACACGACGAGCAGTACCACCAGGATGGCGCCGAGGACCAACCGGGGAGAGACTCGTGACTCGCTCTGATCGCTCATCGCCTCAGCCTGCCATGTCGGGCTGGGCCATCGGCGGTCCTTCGCCACTCCGTTGGAATCCGGAATCGCCGGTTGGCGCCGACGCCTATCGTGTCGTCATGCGGGCACCGCTTTCCTGGCTTCGAGAGTTTGCGCCTTTCGAGGGCGAGTCCGCCGACCTGGCCTCGGCCCTGTCTCAGCTGGGTCTGGTCGTGGAGGGCGTCCAGCCGGTGGGCGAGGGCCTCGACCAGGTCGTCGTGGCCAGAGTGCTGGCGACGTCGCCCCATCCGAACGCCGACCGGGTCCAGTTGGTCGACGTCGACCCCGGCGACGGTTCCATGCTGCGCGTCGTTTGCGGGGCCTACAACTTTGCCCCCGACGACCTCGTTCCCCTGGCCCGACCCGGCACCCTGCTCCCGGGGGGCTTCGAGATCGGGCGGCGAAAGGTGCGGGGCCAGTGGTCCGACGGCATGCTGTGCTCCGGCGTCGAGCTGGGCCTGTCCGACGACCACAGTGGGATCCTCGTCCTGGCTCCCGACGCGCCGCTGGGAGCGTCCCTCGCCGAGGCCCTCGGTATCGGAGCCGACGTGGTGTTCGACCTCGACATCACCCCGAACCGGCCCGACGCCCTGTCGATGGCCGGCGTCGCCCGCGACCTGGCTGCCCGGCTGGGTGTGCCGTTCCGGCTGCCCGACGCAGGTGATCCGCCCACGGGTGAGCCGGCCAAGACGAGCGTGGTGGTGGAGGCCGCCGACCTCTGCCCCCGGTTCATCGCCGCCCGGCTGGAAGGCGTCGTCGTGGGCCCCTCGCCGGCATGGCTCGGCACCCGCCTCACCCTGGCGGGAATGCGTCCCATCAACAACGTGGTCGACGTGTCCAACTACGTCATGTTGGAAGGCGGCCAGCCCAATCACCCGTACGACCTCGACCGTCTCCCCGGCGCCGGACTGTCGGTGCGGCGGGGACGCGACGGCGAGGTCGTGGTCACCCTCGACGAGGTGGATCGCTATGTCGGTCCGGACGATTGCCTCATCTGTGACGCCGAGGGGACGCCGGTGGGTATCGGCGGCATCATGGGCGGGGCGTCGAGTGATATCTCCGACGCCACGACCACGGTGTTGGTCGAGGCGGCCTGGTTCCTGCCGATGGCGATCGCCCACACCTCCAAGCGTCTTGGGCTACGCACCGAGGCGTCGGTTCGCTTCGAGCGCGGCGTCGACCCCGAAGCCACCGGCCGTGCCGTGGCCCGGTTCTGCCAACTGGCCGCCGACGTGGCGGGGGCCACCGTGGCCGGGGCGCCCGTCGAGGTCTGCGGCCGGTTGCCCGAGCGCCCGCGTGTGGTCGTACGCACGAGCCGGGTGAACGCCATCCTGGGGACGTCCCTCGCCCCTGCCGAGGTGTCGGGCTATCTCGGGCCCATCGGCTTCACGTGCGAACCCTGCGCCGACGGAGCCGGCGACTTCACCGTCACCATCCCGTCGTGGCGTCCCGACAGCGAGCGGGAGATCGACGTTGTCGAGGAGGTGGCCCGCCACCACGGGTACGACCGCATCGCCCGCACTCTTCCCCTCACGGCCGCCGTCGGCGGCGGCCTCACGCCGTACCAGCGTGACCGCCGCCGGGTACGCCAGGCGTTCGTGGGGGCCGGCCTCACCGAAGCCTGGGCCACCTCGTTCCTCGCCCCGGGAGACCTCGAGCGGGCCGGGCTGCCTGCCGATGCCGTCGAGGTGGAGAATCCCCTGGCCGTCGAGGAGTCGGTGTTGCGCACGTCGCTCCTGCCGGGATTGCTGCGGGCCCTCGTCACCAACCGGTCACACCGCGACACCGACGTGTCTCTGTTCGAGATCGGCCACGTCTTCGTCCCCCCGCTCGACGGGCAGGATTTGCCGGCCGAGCCCGAGCACCTGGCCTTCGTGCTCAGCGACCAGGTGGCCACGGATGCCACGAGGTTGTGGACCACCCTGGTCGACACCATGGGCATCGCTCCGATCACTCTGGTGCCGGCCACCCCCGCCGGCTTGCACCCCACCCGTAGCGCTGAGCTCGCAGTCGGCTCGACGACCATCGGGGTGCTGGGCGAGATCGACCCGGCTGTGCTGGCCGCCCATGACCTCGCCGGTCCGGTGGCCTGGCTCGACGTCGACCTGGGTGCCCTGCTGGCGGCGCCCCGACGACCCCGGATCTACCGGCCCGTCAGCCGCTACCCCTCGGCTGACATCGACTTGGCCTTCGTGGTCGGCGACGACGTCGCCGCCGCGTCCGTGGCCGATGTTCTCCGGGTCGCCGGTGGCGACGAGTTGGAGGACCTGTGGCTGTTCGACGTGTTCCGGGGACCCCAGCTCGGAGCCGGTCAACGCAGCCTGGCCTACCGCCTGCGATTTTCCTCTCTCGACCACACCCTCGGCGAGGACGAGCTGGCGGCCCTGCGCACTCGCGGCATCGAAGCTGTCGAGTCGGCCTTCGGCGCCCGCCTGCGGGCGTAGAGGGCCCGGCCCTCGCTTCCTCGTCTCACGAACAACACGCTAGGAACCCGTTCCCCACGTGGCGGCGTCGGCCGCCGGTGGGGACTGCATAGCATCCACGCCATCGCCGCCCGCAGCCGCCAATCCGGCGACACCGTCGCTGCCCCCGATCGTCGGCGAGAGCCGGTCGGTGGGATCTGGCTCGTCGTGGTGGTCGCAGTCATCGGCCTGGGGCTACGGCTGTGGATCCTGCAATCGAGGTTGGGCCCCCCGAACTCGGACGAGGCCGTCGTCGGCCTGATGGCCCGCCATCTGCTGCACGGTCACCCGACCGCCTTCTACCTGGGCCAGGCCTATGGCGGTAGCCAGGAGGCGGTCCTCGTGGCCTTGACCTTCTCCGTTGTCCGTTCCTGGAACGTGGCCATGAGGGTGGTGCCCATCACCCTGCAAGCCGTTGCGGCCCTGCTGGTGTGGCGGATCGGTCGCCGCATGTTCGACGACGCTCGCGGCCGGACAGCAGCCATGCTCGTCTGGGTCGGCCCCCTCGCCGCAGTGTGGCTGTCCACCAGGGAGCTGGCGTTCTATGGCCCCACCCTGGTCCTGGGGCTCACCCTCGTCCTTCTCGCCCTACGCCTGGTGGAGCGGCCCTACCACCGCGACGTCTTTCTCGCTGGCCTCGCCGGTGGCCTGGGCTGGTGGGCCAGCCCCCAGATCGTCTACTTCGCCTTCCCCGCCGCCGTGTGGATGCTCGTGCGACGCCCCGAGCTCGTGCGGAAGGCCTGGCTGGCCGTCTGCGCAGCACTGGTGGGAGCCATCCCGTGGTTGTACGTCAACGTGGGCAACGGGTTCCCGTCGTTGCACCCCCCGGTCCAGGCCGTCCAGACGACCTACGTCGAACGGTTGCGCCTCTTCTTCCGTACCGGGCTTCCTGTCGCCCTCGGACTGCGGAGGATGGGCAGCACCCGTTGGCTCGTCCCCTGGCTCGGGCCAGCCCTCTACGTCGCCGTTCTCGCCGCCCTCGCCGTCGCTGGTGTCGCGTGCGCCGCGGCCTTCGTCCGCCACCGTCGCCTCGACGGACGTGGCCTCCTGCTGTTCGCCTGCCTGGTGTACCCCTTCGTGTTCGCCCTCTCGCCCTTCGCCTTCTACGTCCTCGACGGCCGCTACCTGTTCTTCATCGTGCCGTTCCTCGCTCTGCTGGCCGCCTCGGCCCTGGCCGACAGGTGGCGCCAGGTGGCGGCGGTCCTGGTGGTGGCCGCCCTCAGTTCCGGTGGCCTGGCGTCCCTGCTGGCCCAGCCCGAGCTCGACCCGATCGGCGCCATCGCCTATGCCCACCCCCTCGGTCCGCTGCTCTCGGCGATGGACGACCGTGGCGTCGCCTTCGTCTTCGCCGACTACTGGACGGCCTACCGCATCGACCTGGCCACCGAGGAGCGGGTGAGCGCGACCCCGGTGCTCGGCAACACGAGGGACTTGGCCCTGCTGTCCCGGGTGCGATCGAGCGACCGCCCCGGTTACGTGCTCGTTGCCGGTTCGCTCGCCGACCAGCGCCTCGAGGACGCCCTCAGGACCCGCAACATCACCTACCAGCGGGTTCGAGCCGGCGACTATGCCCTCTACCTCCCTGACGTGACGGTCCTGCCGGAGTCGGTCCCCGGCTTCTGATCGGCGCGGCCGGGCGAGTGCGCGGGGCCAGGCGCTATTCGCTGGGTGTGCATCACTATGCACGCGCGTGTATGCTGCCCGGATGCGCAAGGTGGGCATCGTCGGGGCGTCGGGGTACGCAGGCGCCGAGCTCCTTCGACTCTGCGCGTCGCATCCCGATCTCGAGGTGGGCTTCGCCACGGGCGACACCCAGGCGGGAAAGCCGATCGCTGAGCTGTACCCCAGCCTCGGTTCGGCCTACGGCGGCCGGGATTTCGCCGCCTACACCCCGGATCTGGCCGACGACGTCGACCTGGTCTTCACCGCCCTTCCCCACGGGCAGTCCCAGCACCTGGCTGCCGACATGCTGGCCCGCGGATGCGCCATCGTCGACCTGGCCGCCGACTTCCGCCTGACCGACCCGGCGGTTTACGAGCGCTGGTACGGCGAGGCCCACGCTGCTCCCGACCTTTTGGGCCGGTTCGCCTACGGCCTCCCCGAGCACCACCGCGAGGCGGTGGCCAAGGCCGATGCCGTGGCCGCCCCCGGCTGTTACCCCACGGCTGCGGCTCTGGGGCTGGCTCCTTTGGTGGCCGCCGGTGTGATCCAGCCCGAAGGCATCGTGGTCGACGCCGCTAGCGGGGTGTCCGGCGCCGGTCGTGCGGCCACCCACGCCACCCACTTCGGCACGGTCGACGAGAACTTCTCGGCCTACGGCCTCCTCGACCACCGCCACACCCCGGAGATCGAACAGGCCACCGGCGCCACCGTCTTGTTCACCCCTCACCTAGTCCCCATGACCCGGGGAATCCTGGCCACCTGCTACGCCCGACCAGCCCGGGACACCTCCACCACCGACCTGCTCGACGTTCTAGGGACCGCGTACGACGGCGAACCGTTCGTCGCCGTGAGCCCGACGTCGCCGTCGACCAAGGCCACCTGGGGCTCCAACGTCGCCCATATCACAGCCCGCTACGACGAGCGCACCGGGTGGGTGCTCGTGCTGGTGGCGCTCGACAACCTGGTCAAGGGCGCCGCGGGCCAGGCCGTGCAGTGCGCCAACCTGGTCCTGGGCCTCGACGAGACCACGGGCCTTTCGGCGGTGGGAATCTACCCGTGAGGCTCGTCGGGTCCTGTCCCGTGGCCGGCCCCTCCCACCTCCCTACGGCCGGCGGGCCCCTCCCCACGGGCCACCCGTCTCGCGTGCGGGAAGCGGACGCCCTTCGGGCGACTGGTACCCCGTGAGCGTCACCACGCCTGCGGGTTTCGTGGCCGCCGGGGTGCACTGTGGGGTGAAGGCCGACCCGGCGGCGCTCGACCTGGCCCTGGTGGCGACCGACGATGGTGTGGCCGTGACCGCCGCCGCGGTGTTCACCTCCAACCGGGCACCGGCGGCACCCGTCGAGGTGTCGCGTGCCCACCTGGCCGCCACTGGCGGGCGGGCTGCTGCGGTGATCCTCAACAGCGGGAACGCCAATGCCGCCACCGGCTCGACCGGGAGAGAGCAGGCCGGGCGCACGTGTGCATTGATGGCCGAAGCCCTCGGCTGTGCCCCTGAGGAGGTGCTGGTCTGCTCCACCGGGCTCATCGGTATCCCTCTGCCGATCGACGCCGTGCTCTCGGGTGTGGAGGCCCTGGCCGGGGCGCGCGCCGTCGACGCCGCGTCAGGGGAAGCGGCCGCCCGGGCGATCCTCACCACCGACACGGTGGCCAAGCAGGTCGTGGCCAGCCGGCCCGGCTTCACCATCGGTGGCATGGCCAAAGGGGCGGCCATGCTCGCTCCCAACATGGCCACCATGCTGGCAGTGCTCACCACCGACGCGGCCATCGGACCGGCCGATCTGAGCGCGGCCCTCGCCATCGCCGTG
This sequence comes from Acidimicrobiales bacterium, assembly GCA_038238185.1. GTDB lineage: Bacteria > Actinomycetota > Acidimicrobiia > Acidimicrobiales > AC-14 > DATAQC01. The sequence continues at coordinate 69,346 of JBBRXY010000002.1, read as the reverse complement.
GAGCACTCGTTCAACGAGCTCACGGTCGACGGCGCCACGTCGACCAACGACACGGTGATGGTCCTTGCCAGCGGCCGGGGATCGGCGCCGTCGGGCACGGTGTTCCGCGACGCCCTGAGCGAGGCCTGCGCCAGCCTGGCCGCCCAGATGGCCGACGATGCCGAAGGGGCCACGAAGGTCGTCACCGTGCGGGTCGTCGGAGCGGCGTCGAACGACGACGCCGCCCGTGGAGCTCGCAAGGTGGCCGAGAGCCAACTGGTGAAGTGCTCGCTGTACGGAGCCGACCCCTACTGGGGCCGGATCATCAGCGAGCTCGGGAGCGCCGGCATCACCTTCGACCCCGATCTGGTCTCGGTGGCCTACGGCGGCATCACGCTCTGTGCCGGCGGCGTCGCTGCCGGACATGACGCCGCTGCCCTTGCCGGTCACATGGCCGGTCGTCGAGTGGATATCGAAGCCGACCTCGGGCTGGGCTCGGGCGAGGCAAGCCTGCTCACCAACGACCTCACGCCTGGCTACATCGACGAGAACATGCGCACGTCGTGAACGAGACCGAGACGAACGACACCCCGAGGGTCGCCCGCCGCCTCGCCCCGTCCGACAAGGCCGCGGTCTTGGCCGAAGCCCTTCCCTACATCCGCCGCTTCTGGGGTAGGACCGTGGTGATCAAGTACGGCGGGGCGGCCATGGTCGATCCCGAGCTGGCCGCTCTGTTCGCCCAGGATGTCGTCCTCATGCGGTCGGTGGGCATGCGTCCCGTCGTGGTCCATGGGGGTGGTCCCCAGATCGGCCAACTCATGGCTCGTCTCGGCAAGGAGCCCGAGTTCCTCGACGGCCTGCGGGTCACCGACGCAGACACACTCGACATCGCCCGGATGGTATTGGTGGGCAAGGTCAACCGGGACATCGTGGCGGGGATCAACGTCCACGATCCCCTGGCCGTCGGGTTGTCGGGCGAGGACGCCGGGCTCATCAACGCCAGCGCCCGTTCGCCCGAGCTGGGGTTCGTGGGCGATGTGGTGGGCGTCAACCCCCAGATCATCGAGCGACTGCTGGTCGAGGAGCTCATCCCCGTGGTGGCCACCATCGGCAGCGACACCGAGGGTCAGGCCTACAACGTGAACGCCGACACGGCGGCCGCGGCCATCGGCGCGGCGTTGGGAGCAGAGAAGCTGGTGTACCTCACCGACGTCCCCGGCCTCCTGGCCAAGGTGTCGGACCCGTCGAGCCTGATCTCGTCGGTCACGGTCGACGAACTGGAGTCCCTTCTCGCCGGCGGCACCCTCACCGGGGGGATGATCCCGAAGATCCGCTCGTGCGTCCGGGCCGTGCGGGGCGGGGTGGGCCACGCCCACATCCTCGACGGGCGCGTGCCCCACGCCCTGCTCCTCGAGGTCTTCACCCGCCGGGGACTCGGCACCATGGTCAACCAGTGAGCCTCGTCGGGTCCTGTCCCGTGGCCGGCCCCTCCCACCTCCCTCCGGTCGGCGGGCCCCTCCCCGCGGGCCACCCGTCTCGGGAGCGCGACATCGACGCCCTGCGGGCGACGGTCCTCCAGTGAGCCTCGTCGGGTCGGGGCCGTCGCTCATGACGACGTATCCGCCGCACCGGGCGGTGTTCGTCCGGGGGGAGGGCATCTGGCTGTGGGACGACGCCGGCAAGCGTTATCTCGACTTCGTGGGCGGACTGGCAGTGACCGCTCTCGGTCATTCCCATCCCGCGGTGGCCGACGCTCTGGCCATGCAGGCCCGGACGCTGTTGCACGTCTCCAACCTGTACGGCACGACGGTAGGCCCCGAGGTGGCCGCCACCCTCGACCGCCTGATCGGGGGGGGAGGGCGGGTGTTCTTCGCCAACTCGGGCGCCGAGGCCAACGAGTGCGCCATCAAGCTGGCCCGCAAGTGGGGCGGCCACGGGCGCTACGTGGTGATGAGCGCCTATGGCTCGTTCCACGGCCGGACGCTCGCCACTCTGCACGCCACCGGCCAACCGGCCAAGCACGAGGCCTTCCAGCCATTGCCCGAGGGGTTCCGTCACGTGGCCTGGGGCGACCTCGACGCTCTGACCGGTGCCATCGACCCCAGCGTGGTCGCCGTGCTGCTCGAGACGGTGCAGGGCGAGGGCGGCGTCCACCCCCTGCCCCCCGGCTACCTCGCTGCCGTGCGTCGCCTGTGCGACGAACGGGACATGCTGCTCGTGATCGACGAGGTGCAGACCGGCCTGGGTCGCACCGGGCGCTGGTTCGGCTTCCAGCACGACGACGTCCGTCCCGACGTGGTCACCATGGCCAAGGCCCTGGGCAACGGCGTCCCCATCGGCGCCTGCTGGGCCCGGTCCGAGGTGGCCGACGCCTTCGTGCCCGGCGATCACGCCACCACCTTCGGAGGCCAGCCCCTCGCCACCGCCGCCGCCCGGGCCGTGCTGGCCGTGATGGAGTCCGCCGACGTTCCCGCTCGGGCGGAACGGGCCGGGGCCCGCTTGCAGGCCGGCCTGGAAGCTCTCCCCGGGGTCACCCGGGTGCGTGGCCTGGGCCTGTTGCTCGCCGCCGAGCTGACCTCGATGCCCGCACCCGAGGTCGCCGCCGCCGCCCTCGACGCCGGCCTACTGGTCAATGCCGTCACCCCCACCGCCATCCGGCTGGCCCCGTCGCTGCTGGTAAGCGATGCCGAGATCGACGAAGCCGTATCCATCCTGGCATCCGTCCTCAGGGGCGCGCACACGGACACCGGCACGGCTGCCGACGACCAAGGCGATCGCCCATGAGGCATTTCCTCGACATCGACGACCTCTCGGCCGCGGAACTGACGGCCGTGCTGGACCTTGCCGAACAAGTCGATCCTCCACTGGTCCTGGCCGGGAAGGGGGTGGGGCTGGTGTTCCAGAAGCCGTCGTTGCGCACCCGCGTGTCGATGGAGATGGCCGTGGTCCAGCTCGGAGGCCAACCCGTGTCCCTTCAGGATTTCGAAGTCGGCCTCGACACACGCGAGCCAGCCGGCGACGTCGGTCGGGTCCTGTCGCAGTACTGCAGTTTGTTGGGAGCGCGGGTGTTCGCCCACGACGCGGTGGAGCGACTGGCCGCCTCGGCCACGGTTCCCGTCGTCAACCTGCTATCCGATCAGGCCCATCCCTGTGAGGTTCTCGGCGACCTGCTCCTGTTGCGACGACATCTCGGGTCCCTGGCCGGGCGCTCGCTGGCGTGGGTGGGCGACGGCAACAACGTGTGCCAGTCCCTGCTGGCCGGCGCCGCCCTGGTGGGCCTCACTGTCCGGGTGGCCTGCCCTCCCGGGTACGAGCCGTCGGCGGCGTCGCTGGCCCACGCCGGCTCGGTGGTCACCCACGACCCGGCCGAGGCCGTCGAAGGAGCCGACGCCGTCTACACCGACGTGTGGACCTCCATGGGCCAGGAGTCCGAGGACGCCGATCGCAAGCGCGAGTTCGCCGGCTTCACCGTCGACGACGCCCTCATGGCCCGGGCCCACCCCGACGCCGCGTTCCTGCACTGCCTCCCCGCCCACCGTGGCGAGGAGGTCGCCGCGTCGGTGATCGACGGACCCGCGAGCGCGGTGTGGGAGCAGGCCGCCGCCCGCATGCATGCCCAGCGCGGCCTCCTCTGGTGGCTGGCGGAACAGCGATGAACCATCCCGTTCTTGTCGCGCTCATCACCCTCTGGCGTCGTTCGGCGCGACAAGAACGGAGGGAGTCCCCGTGAGACTGGCCAAGCCGCAACGTCAGCATCGGGTGGCGCGCATCCTGTCGAGTCAGGCCGTCACCAGTCAGGCCCGGGTGGTGGAGCTTCTGGCTGCCGAAGGGGTGGTGGCCACCCAGGCCACCGTCTCGCGCGACCTGGAGGATCTCGGGGCCCTCAAGGTGCGGACGGCCCAAGGCGAATCGGTCTATGCCATTCCCGACGAGACCAAGGGCCGCAAGGCGCCTGCGTCTGAGGACCACCTGCGGCGGGTGATGGGCGAGTGGGTGGTCGAGGTCGCCTATTCGGCCAACATCGTCGTCCTGCGGACGCCGCCGGGTTCGGCCCATGTGGTCGGCTCGGCCATCGACCGGGCCGGGCTCCCGTCGGTGCTCGGCACCGTGGCCGGCGACGACACCCTGCTCCTGGTGGTGTCCGACCGTACCGGCGGTGAGAAAGTGGCCCGGAGGCTGTCGGCCCTGGCCGGGCTCTAGAACGCAACACCCTGAACGCAACACCTACGAACGGAGAGAGGTACGCAGTGGCCAAGAGGGTGGTGCTCGCTTACAGCGGGGGCCTGGACACATCAGTGGCAGTTCGTTGGATGAAGGAGGAGTGGGGCAGCGAGGTGGTGACCGTGGCTGCCGACGTAGGCCAGGGGGGTGACTTCGACGCCATGCGCGATCGAGCGCTCGCCGCCGGCGCCGTCGAGGGGGTCACGGTCGACTGCCGCGAGGAATATGCCAACGACTTCGTGGCTCCGGCCTTGAAGGCCAACGCCCTGTACGAGGGCAAGTACCCCCTCGTGTCGTCGCTGTCCCGCCCGGTCATCGTGCGCCATCTGGTGGCTGCGGCCCGTGAGTTCGGTGCCGACGCCATCGCCCACGGTTGCACCGGCAAGGGCAACGACCAGGTGCGCTTCGAGGTGGCGAGCCGGACCCTTGCCCCCGACCTCGACGTTTTGGCCCCGGTGCGGGGGTGGGGCCTCACGCGTGAGGAGTCCATCGGTTACGCCGAGCGCTTCGGCATCCCCGTCACCGTCACCCGCGACAGCCCGTACTCCATCGACCAGAACCTGTGGGGCCGCACAATCGAGTGCGGCATCCTCGAGGACCCGTGGCAGCAGCCGCCGGAGGAGGTCTACGAGCTGACCACCCCCACTGCGTCCGGCCCGACGGAGATGGTGATCCGCTTCGAGGCGGGCCTGCCCGTGGCTGTCGACGGCCGCGTCCTCCCCCTCCACGAGCTGGTGGCCGAGGTCAGCCGGGTGGTGGGGTCCTACGGGTGGGGTCGCATCGACATGGTCGAGAACCGGCGGGTGGGGATCAAGAGCCGGGAGGTCTACGAGTGCCCCGGTGCGCTGGCGCTGATCATGGCCCACTCCGACCTGGAGGACCTCACCCTCGAGCGCGACCTGGCCCACGAGAAGGCCCGGCTCGAGCCCCGGTGGGCGGAGCTGGTGTACGACGGCCTGTGGTTCTCGCCTCTCAAGTCCGCCCTCGATGCCTTCGTCGACGAGAGCCAGCGTCACGTCACGGGTGAGGTGCGACTGCGTTGTGAACTGCCGGGCCGCTGCCTCGTCGCCGGCCGGCGCAGCCCGGTCGGGTTGTACGACTACGAGATGGCCACCTACGAGGCGGCCGACCGCTTCCATCACGCCGACGCCGCCGGGTTCGTACGGCTGTGGGGCCTCGGCGTCGAGACCTGGGCGGCCCGCCAGGGTGGGGCCGACCGGTCATGACCCTGTGGCAGGGCCGGATGGGCTCTCCGCCTCACGAGGGCCTGCTGGCGTTCACCTCCAGCATCGATGTCGATATCCGCCTGGCTCCCGAAGACGTGGCCGGTTCCCGGGCCCACGTCCGGGGTCTTGCCCGTGCCGGCCTGCTGACCGCCGAGGAGGCCGGCATTCTGTCGACCGCCCTCGATCGTGTGGCCGAGGAGATCGACCAAGGTTCGTTCAGCTTCCTGGCGTCCGACGAGGACGTGCACACGGCGGTGGAGCGCCGCGTCACCGAGCTGGCCGGCCCGGCCGGGGCCAAGCTCCACACCGGGCGCAGCCGCAACGACCAGGTGGCCACCGACATGCGGCTCTGGACCAAGCGGGCGGTGGGTGACGTCGCCCGCGCCGTGCTCGATCTCCAGCACGCCCTCCTGGACCAGGCCCGCCACGCGCAGCGCAGCGGCGTCCAGGTTCCTGGGTACACCCATCTCCAGCGGGCCCAGCCCGTGCTCCTGGCCCATCACCTGCTGGCCCACGGGTGGGCCCTGGCCCGTGATTTCGACCGCCTCGTCGACGCCCGCCGACGTCTCGACGTCTCGCCGCTCGGCGCCGGTGCCCTGGCCGGGTCGTCACTGCCCATCGACCCCGACGCCACGGCCGAGGACCTCGGCTTCAGCCGCCGGTTCGAGAACTCCCTCGATGCGGTGAGCGATCGCGACTTCGTGGCCGAGGCCCTGTTCGACCTGGCCCTGCTCGGCGTCCACCTGTCGCGGCTGGGCGAGGAGATGGTGCTGTGGTCGAGCGCCGAGTTCGGCTTTGCCCGCCTGGCCGACGAGTGGGCGACGGGCAGCTCGATGCTCCCCCAGAAGAAGAACCCCGACGTGGCCGAACTGGCCCGGGCCAAGGCCGGCCGCCTCATCGGCCACGTGGCTGGATTTCTCGCCACCCTCAAGGGCCTGCCTCTCGCCTACAACCGCGACCTCCAGGAGGACAAGGAGCCGCTGTTCGACGCGGTCGACCAGGCCATCGGCATCCTCGGAGCCCTCACCGGGCTGATCGCCACCATCACCTTCGACCACCGCCGCATGGCCGAGGCTGCCGACACCGCCGAAGCGGCGGCGGTCGACCTGGCCGAATGGCTGGTAGCGAGCGGCACGCCGTTCCGGCAGGCCCACGGGATCGTGGCTCAGGTCGTGCGCGAGGCAGCCGAGCGGCACGTCCCGATGGGCGAGCTCGTCTCCGCCCATCCTGATCTCGGACCCGAGGCCCTGACCCTGCTCGAGCCGGGAACCGCGGTCACCCGGCGCACCACCCCCGGGGGGGCCGGACCAGGACCGGTGGCCGACCAGCTCCGCCGTTTCACCCACCAGCTGGATAGCGATCTCGATCGGCTCCCGGCACCCTGAGCTCGAAAGGCCTGCCCCGGTCGTTCTTCGCCCGCGACGCCCGGGCCGTGGCCCCCGAGATGCTGAACAAGCTCCTGGTCCGGGGCGATCGGGTGGGACGCATCGTGGAGGTGGAGGCGTACTGTGGCGCCGACGATCCCGGCAGCCACGCCTATCGGGGCCCGACCCTGCGCAATGCCACCATGTTCGGTCCTCCCGGCCACCTGTACGTGTACTTCACCTACGGGATGCATTTCTGCGCCAACGCGGTGTGCGGCGACGAGGGGACGGCCACCGCCGTGCTGTTCCGGGGTCTCGACGTGGTGAGCGGCCTCGACGAGATGCGCGCCGCCTACCCGGGGCTGCGTCGCGACGGCGACCTGTGCCGCGGCCCCGCTCGGCTGTGCCGGGCCTTCGGGATCGACCGGACCTTCGACGGTGCCGACCTGGTCACCGCCGACCATGACTTGACGGTGATCGACGACGCCACGCCACCTCCCGCGGCGCCGGGAATCACCGCAAGGATCGGCCTGACCGCCGGAGCCGAGCTGCCGTGGCGCTTCACCGTCCCCGGCGCTCCCGGGCTCTCCCGCCGGGGCTGATCCGGCGGGAGAGTTCCCCGCCAACCTCCGGGCTCCTCGGGGCTGAGGTCGACCCGCCATCGGCCAGGCGCGTCTATCCGGGTGGCGAAGCCGATCTCTGGCTGATCGACACGGTGACCGCGCCGATCTCGTTGGCCCGGCCGGAGCTGACAACCAACAGTTGTGGGCCGCCGGACCGGAGCTGGACGGTGAAGTTCTCGTCCTGACCGGGCCCGCTTCCGTCGTGCTTGATCAACGTGGCACCACCGGGTTCGACGACTTGGACCAGCGGGTCGAACTGCCGAGCGGCGAGACAAGGACGGACAGGACGTTGCCCGGCCGGTCGTCGATGCGGAACGCCGCCACCTGGTCCGGCCGCCGTAGCTCGCCCTGCGCCCGGCCGTCGACCAATGCGACCGATTCGTCGATCCCGACCGACAGCGAGTAGGGACTGGGGTGGTTATCGGTGGTCACCACCAGCAGGTAGGTGCTCGCCGGGGCGAGCACCCAGTCGAAGCTCTTCTCGCCATCACTCGAACCGACGTAGGCGTCGGTCAGTGGGCGACCGTCGGCGGCCAGCAGCGTCAAGCTAGCGCCGTCGGGATTGGCAAGGGTTGCATGCAGCACGACGCCTTCGGCCGAGCGGACGCCGCGCTCCAGCGCCGTCGGAGGCTGAACGTCGCCGAGCTCGACGGTCGGGTTGACCGCAACGATCACCGCGGTCGCCGCCGGCGACCCAGCGGGACCCTCGGCTGGGTCGAACAGGCCGAAGACCGTGACGCCGTCGACGTCGGCGCTAGCCCAAGCGGATACGTCGGCGGCGTCGGAGGGCAACGGGCGCAGCAACAGGGGCACGCGCCCAGCGTGTTCTCCGTTGCCATCGGTCTCCATCAGCCCATGATCCCCGCCCTGCTTGGCGGTGACTTAAAGAATCCCTTAAGTGCACGCCAAGACAGGCGGTCAGGATGACCACCGACGCAAATACCTCCAAGCGGTGGCTTCCCATCCGTGAGAGCCACGCCGGCTTCGAGCACAGGATCTGTCGGATCTGAGGAAAGGTGACCAGCAATGCCCACAATCGACGCTGACAACGAATCGCCAATCGCTCCCCACTCGCCGGCGGGTCGGCCTCGCCGATTTGATCAAGGAGCGGTCATGAAGCGCACCCAAGCCACAGCCTTGTCCCCCCTCAGCCTGGGGGAGCGAAGGTGGCAACCCCATCGGCCGGCACGGAGCCTTCTGCGGCTGGTGGCGCTGGCCCTGAGCTGCGCACTACTGGTCCCACTGGGGCTCTCGGCCGCCTCACCAGCTTCGGCCACCACGACCACCAGCGTTGTCCAGGAGGTCGTCGGCTCCAACGGCATCGGGGCCATTGCCTGTATCGATGCCACGACCTGCCAGCTCGCAGGTCACAGCCTGTCTGCGGCTCTCGTGAGAAGGGGCGTGGTGGCATCCATCACCGGCGGCGCGCCCGGCGCGGCCCAGATCGTCGATTCCAGCAGCGTGTTGTACGGAATGGCGTGCGCAAGCGCCACGTTCTGCGTGGCGGTAGGCCAGAACGCCTCCGATCAAGGCATCGTCGTGGCACTCACCAACGGCTTCCCGGGCCCGGTCCAGGTGGTTTCGGGAACCGGGAATCTTTACGACGTGGCCTGCTCCAGCGCCACCACCTGTGCGGCAGTGGGCAACAGATTTGGGTTCCAGGGGTTGATCGTCCCCATCACCAACGGCATCGCGGGCGCCGCCCAGCTGGTCGGTAGCAACGCAAACCTCCATGGTGTGGCCTGCCCCAGCGCCACCACCTGCGTCGCCGTCGGGCGAAACGAAGACACTTCCGGGGGCGTGGTGATGCCGATCACGAACGGCACCCCCGGCACGGTCCAACTCGTGCCCGGGACCGACCATCTCAACGGCGTCGGCTGCTCGAGCGCCACCGCGTGTGTGGCGGTGGGCGACAACTCGTCGTTTCAGGGTGTGGTCGTGCCCATCGCCAACGGCGCTGCCGGTGCGGTCTCGGTGGTCGCTGCCTCCTACCAGCTCCTCGCGGTGGCCTGCCCCCGGGCCACGACCTGCGAGGCGGTCGGCAGCGGCCCCGCCCCCACTGGCGGCAGGTTGGGCGTGGTCACGCCGATCACCAACGGCACCCCGGGACCCTCCAAGGTGGTCACCGGGACCTATGTGCTCAGCGACGTGGCCTGCCCGAGCGTCACTGCCTGCGAGGTAGTGGGCACAGATCTGAACCGAGGGCTGGTCGTGGCGATCAAGGCCGTTCCCACCCCGAGCGACTTCGACGGAGACGGCACCTCCGACGTCGCCGTGTTCAGGCCGTCGACGGGCACCTGGTACATCAAGAACAGCGGCGGGGGAACCACCGTTGCCCCCTGGGGCACCAACGGGGACATCGCCGCACCGGGCGACTACAACGGCGACGACAAGACCGACCGTGCCGTGTTCCGGCCCTCGACGGGCACCTGGTACATCGCCAACAGCGGCGGGGGAACCACCATCACTGCCTGGGGTGCCAGCGGTGACGTCGCCGTGCCCGGCGACTACGACGGCGACGCCAAGACCGACATTGCCGTGTTCCGTCCCTCGACGGGCATCTGGTACATCCGCAACAGCAGCGGGGGAACCACCACCACCGCCTGGGGAGGCAACGGTGACATCGCCGTCCCGGGCGACTACAACGGCGACGCCAAGACCGATGTCGGGGTGTTCCGGCCGTCGACGGGCACCTGGTACCTCGCCATGAGCGGCGGCTCCACCACCGCCTCGTCGTGGGGGGCCAGCGGCGATGTCGCCGTCCCCGGCGACTACAACGGTGACGGACTGACCGATCTCGCCGTGTTCCGTCCCTCGACCGGCATCTGGTACCTGGCCAACAGCGGCGCCTCCATCGCCACCGCTTGGGGGGCCAACGGCGACGTCGCCGTGCCCGGCGACTACAACGGCGACGGCAAGACCGACGTGGCCGTGTTCCGGCCGGCCGCGGGCACCTGGTACACCCAGCTCAGCGGCGGCGGCGGCACCACCGCCATCCTCTGGGGCGGCGCCGGTGATGTGCCGATCGGAAAGCCCGTGGGGGCGTAGCGAGCGACCCGCTGGTCGACACGCAACACAACCGAGAACTGCGACATGCCTGCACCCCCTTTCGGGCGCAGGCATGTCGTCGTGACGGAGAACCATCCTCGGCGTAGACGTGCGAGAGGTGCCGCTCGACGGTCTTCTCGCTGAGGTAGGAGGCGGCGGCGACCTGCCGGTTCGTCTTGCCCTGGGCCACCAGGTCGGCGAGCTCGCGCTCGCGCTCGGTGAGCGCCCGCAGGCCGTCCGCGAGCCGCACCCGCCCGGACCGACGGGTGACCCGCTTGCCCAGGCGGCGCGATTCCTTCGTGGCCTGATTCCGGAAGCCGAAGGCTCCGCTGACGGTGAGCCGCTCCTCTGGCGTGTTCGAGCAGGGCGACAGCGCGGTCCCGCTCTCCGGCCTGGGCCAGTGATCGCCCGGCGATGATCCTGCACCGGGCGGCCTCGACCGGGGACCCGGCTTCATCGGCGCGGTCGGCCGCGCTCAGCGACAGTCATCAGCCCTCACCCCACTGTTCTGGACCCACGTGAACCCCTACGGCTCGTTCCGCCTCGAAATGGACCACCTCCATCTTGGCCTCGCGCCGGCAAACACCTGGGCGTCGGATCTACTTTGCCCCTGGGAACACGTTCGGGAGTACTGGGCCCGGACAGGGCGGCGGCGACCAGGCGCATGGTGCGGATCAGTGCGTCGCCCGAACCGATTGCGCCCTGGCGTGTGATCGGCCCGGAGAAGTCGAGGGCGCCCAGGGCCCCGGCCAGGCGGGTGGCCCGCCACGCGATAAGGCCCCGCGCTCGGGTTCGTGTCACCAGCCGCAAAGTAGAGACCCCAGTCCGAGGCGTCACCGCCGCAGAGAACCTCACGCAACGGGCGCAAGCTCCAAGTCGAGGTGGCTATCCATGTCCAGAGTGAACTTCCCCTAGGGGTTGACGTGAGCCCAGAACAGCGGGCTCAGACCGCGGCGGTCCTCGTCGGTGAGGCGAGCCCCCCATGCCCGGTCAGCGAGGACGCCCTAAACCATGATCGTGTTGACGTGCACCAGGGCAGCCTGGAGCAGGTCTAGGGCGAGCATGGACACCTCTTGGTGCTCACGGTCGGGGCCGGCCAGGTCGCCGTCCTTGCCGTAGTACAAGGTGGCGTTGGCACTGTTCCAGTTCTCGACCACCTGTAGGCCCTGGTGGATCTCCCGGCGCAGGCCCTGCGAGGCCAGGTAGTCGGCGATGAAGGCGGTGCGCACCGCCTTTCCCAGTTCCTCCAGCGCCTGGTAGGTCGGGTGCTTGGGACCGCCCCGGGTGAAGCGGCGCAGCATCTGGTCGGCCTCGGCAGTGCCCAGACGCAGAGCGGTGGCGGGCGATCAGCTCCCAGTCGATGGCCCGGTTGGTCATGACCGGGTCCAGGCGGTCCCACGCTCGGTCGTGGCCGGCGCCCGGGCGGCTCAGGCGGGCGGCGCCGATGTTCTTCAGCCGGGGCAGCAGGCTGAAGCCGAGCAGATAGGAGAAGGCGAAGCCGACGATCGAGGCGCCGTGGGTGTCGACGTAGTTGCGGTCGACCCTCCGCCGAGGTGCAGTGGTGCAGCACCCCTTCGAGCATGGCGGCTACCTCCGAGGCCGAGCAGGTCTTGAGCTGGGAGTAGATGCACACGCTGCGGCGCTCGACGTGCCAGTAGATCATCACCCCGTGCCCTCCGTAGCGGACGTGGTACTCGGTCATGAAGTTCGATGACCACGAGCCGAACTTCTTGGAATCCGACGCACACGCCGTCCCGTCGCCCCACCAGGCATGGTCGCGCTCGGCCAGGGTGGCGTTGACCAGCCTGGTGGTCGCCCGACGCAGGTTCTCCCGGTTGACCCACAGCCGCCGCACCCGGCGCAGGGTCGCCTCGGTGTCGCCGGTGGCGTCACCGCCGGCGGCGTCGACGACGTGGCGGATGCCCATGTTGGTCCCGAGGGCGAACAACACGATCAGCAGGCGTCGGCGCAGCGTGGCGCGGTCGAGCACCTCGCGCGACGCCACCGAGGCGAACTCGTTGGTGAAGCCCTGAGATGGTCGGCGTCTTTGAGCACGTCCAACAGCTCGAGGGTGCCCCAGCGTTGCTCGACCTCACCTTTGAGGGCGGCCAGGTTGACCGGCTCGGCCAAGGACGTGAGGGCGGGGACGCTGATCCACGGCTCGCCTCTGCGAGTGGTGATGGCCACGCCACCCGTGGCCCCGCCGGCCAGAGCGGCGTCGAGGCCGCTCAGCGACTCGGCGAGCCGGCGCTGGAGCCCGGCGACGAACGCCTTGGGGTCGAGGGGCTGGCGTATGGCGGCGTAGTGGACGTCGCGGTTGGCCTCGAAGTCGGCGGGTAGGTCGTCGTCGGGGTTGCCCCAGCGATGGGCACCCACCACCCACACGTCCCGACGGCGGATCGCCTCTCGCAACGCCCGCAACACGCACAGCTCGTGGGGGATTTGGGCTACCCGGCCCAACTCGTCGACGACGGCGTCCCGCCAGGCCGCAGGCACGACGCCGTCGAGGGGAACCTTGTCGTCGGGGCTGTAGTGGCGTTGCGCCTCCGGTCGAGCCGACCACCGGCCGATCAGCTCGAGGCCGTCGATCACCGGACGCCAGGCGGTGTTGTTGCACCGGAACACCAAGGTGGCGAGCAGTTTGGGGAGCATGCGGTCGGTAGTGGGTCGAATACGACGAGGCCAACACGGCGCGAACACGTTGGCGGAAGGCATCTTCGTTCGCCTCCCCCTCGCGCACCAGGTCGCGCAACGTGGCCTCGCCGACGACGGGGTACAGCACCTGGCGCACGGTGTCGTCGGGGCGGGCGATCGCCGCCTTCGCCAACGCCACCAGGATCCGGTCTTTGCCCCGGACCCGGCGCAGGTCCCCGAACAGCTCGCCCTCGACCCGCCGCTCGGCCCGGGTGCCGATGCGATGCACCAACGCCACGAGCAGCTCCACGAGGCCGTCGGTGATCTCCGCGCTGCGGGTCCAGCACAGCGCCGCCAACAGACTGAGGCGCACCGGCGTGGGGGAGTCCCGCAGGTCCGATGGGTAGCAGCGGGCGGCCCGGGCTCGCCAGGCCGCGACCACCTTGTCGGACACGCCGGCGAACAGCTCAGCGGGCAGGCCGACGGCGCGCACCTGCTGGAGCTTGTCCAGCTCTCGAAGCAGGGTTTCGAGCCCGAGCCGGCCGGGGTCCGCCTTCAGCTCGCCCAGCAGGCCCGGGCCGTCGCCGTCGGCAGCCACCAGCTCCTCCAGACGGGCGATCGCTTCTTCCCCGGCAGGCGGTTCACGGTACGGGCAGTGAAGTGGCGATCGAAGGCCTCCTGGGCGCGGCCGAGAACCCGCTCGATCCGGCTAGGGGCGGGCGGCTCGATCCGCTTGGCCCGGCACCGGGCCACCAGCGCCTCCCGCCGGCGCTCATCGGACAGCTCCAGCGGGCAGACCTCGGCGGCCAGCCACCGGGTGAGCTCATCCTCGTCACCCACGGTGGCCTCTCGAAAACCCAGGGCGTTGCAGATCTGGGCCCGGTGGTACTCGATTGTGCGGCCCGTCCACCCGTAGTCGGCGAACGCAACCGCCGGCACCTTGAGTTGGCTGGCGAGATAGCCCAGGGCTGGCTTGGGCACCTCGCCGCCGTGCCGAGGAAACCGCCCTTCCAGCTCGAAGAACTTCAGCAGCACCGCGAACCCGAGCCGGGTCGGTCCGCTCTTGTTGGCCACCAGGGCCCAGTCCTCATCGACCAGGGTCCAGCAGTCGATCAGCTCCTCCGGTTCCCAATCACGCCGCACCTTCGGCCCCCTCTGTCGTCGCACGTTGACATCGTGGCGTTGGGGAAGTGCCGGGAACCCCAGCAGTCGGCTACGACTCAGGCCCGGCCAAGGCGAACGTACTCCCAGGCACGAGAACAACGGTGGATGCCCACACGACCGCGGCCAGGAGCTTCGACGAGATCAGCCCTGAGGCGGCATCCCTACTTTGCGGCTGGTGACACGGACCCGAGCGCGAGGCCAGATCGGACGGCCGGCATGGCCGTTCGGCGCCATCGTGGCCTGGCGGTTCCCTCTGCGTGGCTCCGAGTGTGTGGCTCAGGTGCCCGCCGGCACGCCGGCGCCCGTCACTCGCCGTGGTGGTTGGAGCTGTTGTCCACCGGCTTCGACCCCGACGCCGGCTGTGCCCTGGTGCGCGGGGTCCTGCACGCTCCTCTCGACACCAATGCCGGTCCTCCGCCATGGCGCATGAGCCTCGACGATCCGGCGATCGACGCTCAGGCGCCGGTCATGCCGCTCGACGCCATGGGGGTCAGGCTGGGCCGCTGAGCGCCCGCCTCTCGCCTCGACATCACAGCCGGAACGCCTGACGCATGCTCGGGGCCTGTGCCGCCCGACCGAGGAAGTCGGGGATCGCCAACAGCTCCTCGGTGGTTCGTAACAGGGAGAAGTGGTCGACGGGGCTGTCCGACACCGAGCCGGTCGGGGTGCTGGGGCTGATCACGATCGACGGCATGGGCGTGTACTCGTCCCAGGCCACGAAGATCGCCGTGGTTCCCGACCGGTAGGCGCTGCTGGCCACCAGCTTGGGGATCCATGACTGCAGCCACTTGTCGCCGGTCGTCACCCCGCAGTTATGGGTGTCGTTGCAGAGGTCCGGGGTGATGAACGAGAACGCGGGAAGGATGTCGTGGTCGAGGGCGTCGGCCAGGGCTCCGCTCGTCGGCGTTCCGAGGGCCACGTTGTCGGTCTTGCACGCGGCCCGATCCTCCGGGCCGGCGTAGTAAGCCGCCGGGTTGTGCTTGGAGGCGTAGTTGCCCTTGGGGTCGAGGGCGCAGTTGGCGGGCATGGCCTCCTGGTAGCTGAGGGCCTGGCGGCCCGATGCCCGGACCTGGCGGAACAGGTTGTCGGCCGTGAGGGGGTGGACGGCGGGCGGGTCGTCGTCGTGGATGCCGTGGGTGTCGCCCGAGGTGGCTCCGATGTAGTTCGGCATGGACGGGCTCCCCACGCTCGCGTAGGCGGTGGCGGTGCCGCACCGGTGGGCCAGGGCCGTCTCGAAGGGCGCGCCGGCGTTGCCGATCACCTGGTCGTACTTGTGGTTCTCCATGAAGATCCACACCACGTGTTGGTAGGTCGATGGCGGCGCCGGGCGGGTGCCGCACTCCGCTTGGCCGGCGGCCTGGTCGGCCAGGGCCGGCTGCACCGCAGGAGTGACCGGTGCCGGCGCCGCAGGACGGTCGGACGCACCACCGCAGGCAGCGGCGACGAGGAGGATCGCCGTGAGGGCGAGTGACGACCGGGTGCCCACAGGCCGACCCTAGGCCCCCCGGCCGGAGCCCATCGGGTCCCAGGATCGCTGACCGCTCTGCTCGGTCCGAGCGCGGGCGGCAAGTCCACGCTGTTGCGGATGATCGCCGGCTGGAGAACCCCGACTCACGCTCGCTCCCGGCTCGGTGATCAACCTCCGGCCGATGGTACCGTCGGCCTGACAACACCACCCACCTCGGTCCAGCCGCCAGAATGGGCCCGTGCACATCTCGGCGAAGGCGGACTACGCCCTGCGTGCCCTGCTCACCCTCGCCGGGGAGCCCGAGGGCCAACCCATCACGGCCGACGTCCTGGCCGGCAGCCAGCACCTTCCCCTGAAGTTCCTCGAGAACATTCTCGTCGACCTCAAGCGCATCGGATTGGTCACCAGCCAGCGGGGCGCTGGCGGCGGCTACCGACTGGGCCGCCCCGCCGAGTTGATCACCGCGGCCGAGGTCATACGGGCGTTGGAGGGGCCGCTGGCCGAGGTGCGTGGCCTCCGCCCCGAAGCGGCGATCTACGAGGGGCCGGCCGAACACCTCCAGGACGTGTGGGTGGCCGTCCGGGCCGGACTACGGGCGGTCCTGGAGCACGTCACCCTCGCCGACATCGTCACCGGTGAGTTCCCCTCCGACGTCACCCGCCTCACCACCGACCCCGACGCCTGGCTGGCGCATTGAGGGGTCGGCGGCGCTATGCGCTGCGGAGCAGGGAGGCAAAGCGGGGGCCGAGCCAGGGTTTGCGGCCCCAGGCGACGAACTGGCCCTTGGCGATGGCCGGCCACTGGCTCTTGCGGTCCCAGCCCACCATCAGCATGGCCACGGGGTCGACGGACAGGTGGCAGTCGGCCCGTCGACCAGCCGGAGCCTGGATGTGCAGCGCCCCGTCGTCGAAGACGAAGTCGAAACGGGTTCCGCCCCGGAGACGGACGTCGAACGTGGCATGTAGCCCGGCCGCGTGCTCCTGGTCGACCATGGCGCGGGGGTCGAGGGCTTGGAGGACCGGGATGATGAAACCGGCCAGGACCATTGCCGCGTAGGCCCGGTCGATCGTCCATGGCACGCCGGCGGCCAGGGCGATGTCGTAGCCGTGCACGATGGTCTCGTTGAGCAGGTGACAGGTGAGCGTGCGGCGGGGGACAGTGGATCCCTCCACCAGCCAGGGCAACTGCTCGTCGGGCGACGCACCGGCCGATTCGGCGAAGAACTCGGCCGCCCGTGCGTCGATGCGGTCGGCGAGGACGCCGAGGTCGCGCTCCGGATCGGAGACCACCCCCAGCTTGGTCATGTCGCCCAGTTCCCATATGTCGCCGATCGGCGACCCGCTCGTCGTGGCGGTCATGCCGGGAAGGACCTCGTACACGCGCGACAGGTCGCGGCGGGCCATACAGGGAACGATCACCCATGCCTGGGAAAGGTGCATGGCCACGTCGGCCAGCTTCCACTCGCCCAGGGCCTTGTCGTCGCGGACCGGGATGCCTCGCAGCATGGTCGTGACGCGGCCCACCATGTCGCGCAGGGCGTTCTGGGCGGGCCCCCAATCGACGGCCACCACTTGAGTTGTCACTGGCGCCTCCGTTGTCTACGCCGTGAGGATGCGGAAATACTCACCTCGGCGATGGTAAACGTCCGTCGCAGCTCATCACCACGGGTCCCATCGGCGGCCGATTGAAAACTGAAGGCATTGCGGGGACGTCCGCGCCTGCCGCTCGCTACCGGCGCAGGGTGATCGTCCCGTCGCCCGCCTGGGCCTGTCCGACGACGGCCGCGGCGTGGCCGGATGCCGTCAGCGCCACGACCGCGGCATCGGCGCGCGCCGGTTCCGCTCCGAAGAGCAGGCCGCCCGAGGTCTGAGCGTCGGCGAGCACGATGAGCTCGGCGTCGGTGAGGTCGTGGGCGGCCAACACCTCGCTCGCCCAGGCCAGGTTGCGCCGGGAACCGCCGGGGATCATGCCCGCAGCGGCCAGCTCGTCGACCCCGGGCAACACGGGGACGGCCGACCTAAAGATCTCCACATCGGTGCTCGACGCCTGGGCCATGGACCGGAGGTGACCGAGCAGGCCGAAGCCGGTGACGTCGGTGGCGCCGGTGGAACCGGCTGATAGCGCCGCGGCCGCAGCATCGCGGTTCAGCCGGGTCATGGAGGCGACGGCGGCGTCAACCACGGCGTCTCCCGCTACGCCCGCCTTCAGGGCGGTGGCGATGATGCCGACGCCGAGCGCCTTGGTGAGCACGACCGCGTCACCGGGACGTAGCCCGGCGTTGGTGAGAATGTGCTCGGGATGAACCTCGCCCACCATGGCCAGACCGAACTTGGGCTCGGGGTCCTCCACCGTATGACCGCCGACGGTGACCCACCCGCCATCGACCGCCACCTCCGCCGCTCCCTCGAGCACGGCCACCAGCACGTCGTTGCCGAGCTCGTCGCTGTTCCATCCCACCAGGTTCAGACCGAACAGCGGCCGCCCGCCCATGGCGTAGACGTCGCTGGCCGAGTTGGCCGCGGCGATGCGGCCCCACACCCGGGGATCGTCGACGATCGGCGTGATGAAGTCGGCCGTGACCACCAGGGCGCGCTCTGCATCGAGTCGCCACACGGCCGCGTCGTCACCGGTGTCGATGCCGACCAGGAGGTCGGGATGGCCGGGAGGGTGCAATCGACGCAAGACCTGCGTCAGCTCGCCAGGAGCGAGCTTGCACGCTCAGCCGGCGCCGTGGCTGAACTGGGTGAGGCGGCGCGGAGAGGTCACGCCCCCAGACTGTCATGACGGGGCAACTAGAGTGGATCGGTGCCGCACGGGCGTGAGATCGCCCCGGCTCGACTTTTCTGGAGAGTGCCCGCTACCCAATGACGGAAACCTCGCACGCCCGCGCTGACGATCAGCCGAACGTCGTGATCATCGGTGCCGGGCCCGCCGGGCTCACCGCAGCGTACGAGCTGGTCGTCCGCTACGGCATCACCCCGACGATCCTCGAATCCGATTCCGTGGTCGGTGGCATCAGCCGCACCGTCGAGCGCGACGGCTGGCGATTCGACATCGGTGGTCACCGCTTCTTCACCAAGGTGCCCGAGGTCGAGGCCTTCTGGCACGAGATCCTCGACGACCACGACTTCATGCTGCGGCCGCGCATGAGCCGCATCTACTACGAGGGCAAGTACTACGACTACCCCCTGAAGGCCTCCAACGCGCTCAAGAACCTCGGCATCCTCGAAGCGTTCCTCTGCGTGATGTCCTACGTGTGGGCCCGGATCCGGCCACCGAAGGACCAGACCACGCTCGAGGGCTGGATCGTCGCCCGCTTCGGGTGGCGGCTCTACAAGCACTTCTTCAAGACCTACAACGAGAAGCTCTGGGGAGTACCCACCAACAAGATGCCGGCGGACTTCGCCGCCCAGCGCATCAAGAACCTCTCGCTGTTCAACGCCGTGGCCAACGCCCTGCTCCCGAAGCGGAACCAGAAGGACATCACCTCGCTCATCGAGGAGTTCCAGTACCCCAAGTACGGCCCGGGAATGATGTGGGAGCGATGCCGCGACCTGGTCGAGGCCAAGGGCGTCAAGGTCGTCATGAGCTCGCGGGTCGTCGGCATCCGTCACACCGACGGCCGGGCCGTGGCCGTCGTCGCCGAGACCCCCGACGGAGCCCGCACCGAGTACCCCTGCGACCACGTCGTCTCCTCGATGCCGATCTCGCAGTTGCTGGCGGCCATGGAACCCCCCGCCGCCGAGTCGGCCCGCGCCGCCGCTGCCGACCTGCGCTACCGCGACTTCCTCACCGTGGCCCTCGTCGTCCCCGAGACCGACAGCTTCCCCGACAACTGGATCTACGTGCACTCGCGCGACGTGCAGGTCGGTCGTATCCAGAACTTCGGGTCGTGGTCGCCCTACCTGGTGAAGGAAGGGCGCACCTGCCTCGGGCTCGAGTTCTTCGTGTTCGAGGGCGACGAAACGTGGAACGCCGCCGACGAGGACCTCATCGAACAGGGAAAGCGGGAGCTGAAGATCCTCGGCCTCGTCGACCCGGCCGTCGTCGAAGCGGGCTACGTGGTGCGCATGCCCAAGGCCTACCCGTTCTACGACGAGCGCTACAAGGCCAACGTCGCCCGCATCGTCGAGTGGCTCGACGACTGTGCGCCGAACGTGCATCCCGTGGGCCGCAACGGCATGCACCGCTACAACAACCAGGACCACTCCATGTTCACGGCGATGCTCACCGCCGAGAACATCGCCAAGGGCACCCGTCACGACGTCTGGAACGTCAATGTCGAAGAGGAGTACCACGAGGAGGGGAGTGACGGCTCAGGGCCCAAGCTCGGCGCACGGGGCACGGGCCGCGATGCTCCGGTCATCCCGCGCGACACCTACGCCGACGATCACCCCGTGAACAGGCCGGATTCCCGCTGACCCCCGGAGGCCTACCGTTGGCCGCTATGCCTCGCCGCACGAAGATCGTCGCCACCATCGGACCGGCGTCCGACGACCCCGGCATTCTCGGGGCCATGGTCGAGGCGGGCATGAACGCCGCCCGTCTGTCGCTGGCCCATGGTTCCCTCCAAGACGCACTGGAGCGGCTCGAGCGGGTCAGGACGGTCGCCGGCGGTGACGGCCTCGTCGGGGTCCTGGGAGACCTGCCCGGTCCCAAGATTCGCGCCGGGGCGTTCCCGGAGGGCGGTATCGAGCTCACCGCCGGCTCGCTCGTCGAGCTCGTCCCCGGCGGCGAGGACGAGGCGAGCGGGCACGGCCGCATCACCGTGGATCACCCTGATGCACTCGGGGCGTTGCGCGACGACGACCGGGTCGCCCTGGGCGACGGTGCCGTCGAGCTGGTGGTGCGCCGGGCCGGTGCCGACAGCACCACGGTGGAGGTCCTCGCCGGTGGCTGGGTCCAGGGCCGGCCTGGCCTGGCCCTGCCGTCTGGCAGCCTCACGATCTCCTCGCCCACGCCGAGGGACCTCAGCCTCCTCGAGGCGCTGGCCGAGGCCCAGATCGACGCCGTGGCCATCTCGTTCGTCCGCTCGGCGGCCGACATTCTGCGGGCCCGTAATTCGTTGGGCTCGGGCGGCCCGATGCTGATCGCCAAGATCGAGACCCAGGAGGCGGTCGACGCCCTGGAGGACATCATCGCCGTGGCCGACGGGGTCATGGTGGCCCGTGGCGATCTGGGGATCCGCTGCCAGTTGGAAGACGTCCCCCATCACCAGAAGCGCATCATCCGCACCGGCGTCGCCTACGGGAGGCCGGTCATCACCGCCACCCAGATGCTCGAGTCGATGGTGCGGGCACCGGCCCCCACGCGTGCCGAGGTGAGCGACATCGCCAACGCCGTGTTCGACGGCACCAGCGCCCTCATGCTCTCGGGGGAGACGGCGATCGGCCACGACCCCGCTGGCGCCGTTCGCACCATGGCCCGGGTGGCGAAGCGTGCCGAGCAGGAGTTCGATTACGCCCGTTGGGGCGGTGAGCTCGGTCGCCAGCAGACCGTCGACGCCCACGGGGCGCCTGCCCGCGACCGCATCACTGCCGCCATCTCCTCGGCCGCCTGGCGCGCCGCCGGCGATGCCGAGGTGGCCGCCATCATCGCCTGCACCGAGACGGGGAACACGCCCAAGGCCATCTCCCGGTACCGTCCGGTCGTCCCCGTCCTCGCCGCCACGCCGTCGCTGCGCACGGCCCGGCAGCTCGCCATCGCCTGGGGTATCACGCCGTTGCTCACCGGTCGCCACTCGACCACCGACGACATCGTCTGGTTCGCGGTAAAGGCTGCGGTCGACAACGGTGCCGTGCGAACCGGGGATCTGGTCGCCGTGCTCGTCGGTTCTCCCACCGGACCCGATGCGGTCACCGACACGCTCCGGCTGGTACGGGTGCAGTAGGGGGTTACTCAGGGTCCATCGGTGCATCGTCGGAGCCGGCCGACTTCGACGACCGGGAGAACCTCCCGATGCCGACCCGTTCGGCCCACTGACGGGGTCGTTCGGCTCCGACCTCGGCCCGGTCGGCGAGATCGGCCAGGCTGTCCGAGGCTCGCACGTGGCGGGCCTCGCCGACCCGTAGCGACAGGTAGGTGCCGGCGCCGACGGGGATGGGCAGCCAGAAGTTGAACAGGCGCCAGGCGGCGACGCCGAGCAGGGCCACACCCCGCGGCGTCCCGAAGCCCACCAGGGTGGGGATGAGCACTCCCTCGATGATCCCGAGGCCGCCAGGGGTGATGGGGATGGCACCGAGCACGTTGGCCAGGCCGAAGGCGACGAGAAGGTCGTCGATGGGAACGACGTGGCCGAACGCGGCGAGGAACACCCCCAGTGACGCGAGATCGAGCAGCCAGTTGGCCGTGGCCCATCCGACGGCGCGTGCCAGCAACCGCCAGTCGTTGCCGAGGGCGCGAATGCGGGTGGCCAACTGGTGCACGATCCGCCGCGCCGCATCTTCGTGCAAGAAGGGCAGGTGGCGCACGATCCTCTGCAGGACCCGGACAGTGCGCTCCTCCCCGTAGGTGAGCGACGCCAGAGCCGTCGAGAACACCACCAGGAGGAGGGTCCCCACGATGGCGGCCGTCGTGTAGAGGGGGTCGAAGCCGTGCACGGGGATGGACACCAGCAGGCCGATCCACAGCAGCAGGTTGAGCACGACGGCGGAGCCGATGCCCTGGGCCCCCAGTGCGAACGCGGCGTTGGGGCCACTCACTCCGGCCCGCACGAACAGGTCGTAGGCGAGGCCGGCACCCACGGCACTGCCGCCCGGCACGACGTGGCTCACGCCCAGAGTGGAGAGGTGGATGCGCATCACCGTCCCCAGCGGCGGTCGGGTGGCCCGGGGGAGGAGCGAGCGGGTCAGTTGTCCGTAACACGTCAGCGCCGCTGCCTCCAGCAGAATGCCGGCGATCACCCAGGCCGGTTGGATCTGGTTGAGGAGATGGAGGGCCTCCCTGGTGCCGGCGAGCTGGGGGAGGACGAGCTCCTCGATGATCACCGCGAGCACGAGGAGGGTGAGGACGCGCCGTATCCGGCGGCGGGCCAAACGGGCGCGGGGTGGATCCCTCGGGGACGGCTCAGCGGTTGCCACGACGACTCTTCTTCTAGCCGCTGACCCAGGGTCTGTGCGCGACCTTTGGGCGTCGGCCGCTCGACACCTTCACGATTGTGAAGGTGTCAGTATATGGAATGGCCGGATTCAGGGAGCTGACCGACGTGGCTGTGGACCCCCGGTTCGCGTCGTGAGCCTGGTCGCGTCCAGTCCCATGGCCGCCCGCCGGGGGGCAGTGGGCTGCTCATGACCGCGGGCTCGGTCGAGGCCGGTCGCCTCCACGAGCAGGCGGCGCTGCGGCTGGCGGCCGCCGATCAGCGCTATACGGCCGGTCGTCGCGCTCTCGTCGAGGTCCTGGGAACGTCGCCCAGGCCGTTGACGACGCCCGAGATCCTCGACCTCGCCCTCGGCGGTGTGCCGCAGAGCTCGGCCTACCGGAATCTCACCGTTCTCATCGACGCCGGGGTGGTCCGCCGCTTGGCCGGCGCCGACGACGTGGGTCGCTTCGAGCTGTCCGAGGAGCTCACGGGCGAGCACCACCACCACCTGGTGTGCGCGGCGTGCGGCACGGTCGTCGACGTCACCGCTTCGCCCTTGCTGGAGCGGGCCCTCTCCGACGCCGGCCACGTGGTGGCCGACGAGACCGGCTTCGTCATCACCGACCACCGCATCGACCTGGTCGGCTGCTGCCCGGACTGCCTGGCCCTCCTGGCCGCCAGCTCCAGCTGAGGCCGAGGTTCCGCGTCGTCCGGCATCGCTGAGCGTCGGGATTGTCCCGCCCTGCCTTGCGTCCCTCGCCGCCGGCTGGCCTCGCTAAGCCCGGCCTCGCTAAGCCCCGGTTCGTCGGGCATCGCGGGGCCCCCAAGCCCGGCTGTCGGAAGCGGTGCGTTCGGCGGCCGTGGGCGGGAGTGGTCCCGGCCGCCGGTCGCCCAATCAGCCCGGCGTGAGCGCGGCCCGTGCCCGACGGTTGGGCCCGCGAGAACCGGCCTCGGCCTCAGGCGGCACCCGGGGCCTCAGGTGGCACCCGGCGGGCCGGTGGCCGCGGCGATGGGTGGACGCTGTGCCTTCCGGGAATGCTGTGCCTTCCGGGAATGCTGTGCCTTCCGGGAATGTCGTGGATGGCGCTCGTCGGTGGGCGGGACGAACGGCCGCTTCCCCCGGCCGTCGACCAGGCCCCAGTTCTCCCGGGTCTTGAGACCATGGTGGTGAGCACACAATCGGTCGATGAGCGAGAACAGGGTGACGTGGGTCGTCGCCCAGTCCTCTCGGTGGTCCATCTCAAGTCGAGCCACGGCGCTGCAACCCTCGACCGCGCAGGTGGGGTAGAGCCATTCGAGCGCCGTGCGCTGGCGGGCGGTGGGCCGCCGCCCGAGGTGAGCGACGCCGACCACATCGACACCCTTGGTGGCCACGGCGGTGAGGAAGGGATCGCCGCTGTCGATCATGTCGCGGATGACCGATACCGCCACCGGCCCGTATCCCACCAATTCGGCCAGCTCACCGGAGACGGGATAGCCCCGCAGCAGCGTCCCCAGGTCGACCCGCACGATGATCTTGGCCTGAGTTGTTCCCCGGGCCACGGGTCTGGCTGGGTGGGTTCCAGTGCTGGCGTCGTCGCCGGGGGCCCCGGTCGGTCGTTCGGTCCGTCGTCCGGTCGCTTCGGCGGTAGGAGCGGGTGAGGCCTCGGGGTGACTCTCGGCCACGTCGGGGCTGGCTGGTCGGACGGTCGGACGGTCGGACGGTCAGCGGTGGCCGGGCCGGTGTTTGCCGTTGCCGTGCCGGCCGGCCGGGCGTCGGCGGCCGTGGCAGTGGCGGCCGGCCGGGCATCGGCGGCCGTGGCGGTGCCGGCGGTTCGGGCCAGGGCCGTCAGGGCATCGGCGGTGTAGGCCTCATGCGGCTCTCGGCGCCTTTCGGCCCGGGCCTTGGCGAAGATGCGGTCGCAGATGGGGTTGATCACCGCCATGATCTCGGCGCCCACCTCGGTGTTGTTGCGCACGTGCATGTTCCAAGCGCCGTCGGCGCCGGTATACGCGCGCAGGTAGCGACTGTCGTGGATGCGCTGGCGCCGGGCTTCAGCGTCGGCCGACGCTGCTGCCTTCGTGCGGGCGCAGTCGTCCTTCAGCTCCTGCAGCGATGAGTGCCGGGCCGCGTCGACGAGGCGGGCCTCGGCGGAGGGGTCGGCACCGGCGGCATCGGCGATGGCCGACACCTGCGATGGCGACAACTCACCCCGCCGAGCCGCCGCCGCGGTGTCGGGCAGCTGATCGAGGCGACGGCCGACAGCCAGGGCATCGGCCGCGGCACCCACGGTGGTGCCGGTGGTGCGGGCCAGGTGATGGGCAGCCGAGCGGTCGCCGTCCCGCCGCCACAGATCGGTGTCGGCCACCCGGGCCGCGGCCAGGGCCTTGATGGTGGCGGCCGTCTTCTCGATGGCGGCGGCGTGGTCGACCACCATGGCGGCGTCGGTTGCCGACACGAGAGCGGGATCGAAACCGGCCGCATATCGGCCCATCGACTCCCGAAGCTCCGCAATCGCCACGCACATTGCCGTGGTCCTTCTCCCGATGGGCACATTCTTGGGGGGAAGTTGTATCGAACTGATGTTCGCATCCTACCACGGGGGGTGTGACAGTGGGGAGATCGCCGCGGGACTGTCGCGTCCACATGTCGGACCTCGTTCGACGATCGGCGCTACGCCGGCGACGGCTATACGGGACCCCACGCGCCCGGCGAAGCCAGAAGACGTGCCCATGGTTACCCCCGCTGTTCGGTTCGGCGCCCCTTGGTTAGCACGGCGGGAACCACCGGGTGGGCGCGACCTCGACGTAAGGGTCGGCCCACGCCGAAGGTGGTCAGGTAGACACCGACCACCAGGCTGACGATCACGAAGCTCGGAGGCAGGTCGGCGCGGAGGTAGCTGATGACGATGCCGGCCCACACGCTGGCCAGGGCGATGCCGGCGGACAGCCACATGGCCCGCCATGGTCGGGACGTGAGGCGTTGAGCAGCGGCCGCCGGCGTGGCCACGAGGGCCAGCAGCAGGAGCGTGCCCACGACCTGTACGGCCTGGGCTACCGCCAATCCCAGCAAGGCGAGGAAGACGACCTCGATGGCCTGTACGGGAACGCCCTGGGCCCGGGCCACCTCGGGGTCGACGGTGGCAAACAGCAGCGGGCGGGCCACGAGCATCAGGCCCCCGACCGTGAGAAGCGTGACCCACGCGGTCACGCGCACCTGGCCGGAGCCGATCCCGAATAGGGATCCGAACAGCACGCGCACGGCGGCGGCGCCGTCGCCGGTGGACCGGCCACTCACGAACACCGACAGGAAATAGGCACCGATGCCCAGCACCCAGGCGAACACGATGCCGGTGACCGTGTCCCCGGCCCGAGCCAGGCGGCCCCCCAGGAGTCCGAGCACCACGGCCAGGCCGATGGTTCCCACGTACACGCCGAATCCCGCTCCCAGGCCGTAGGCCAGGGCGCCGAGGCCGCCGGTGAACGCCACATGGCTGAGAGCGTCGGCGGCGAACACCTGGTTGCGGAGCACCACGAACCAGCCGACAAGGCCCGCGCTCACGGCCGTGAGGCCGCCGGCGATGATCGCGTTTCGGACGAACTCGTGAGCCAGGAGGCCGGGCCAGGCCACCGCCGTCACGGCCGACGCCGCCAGCGGGCGGTCGCGCCCCAGCGGACAGCTCGGACCACCACGTACAACCCGAAGCCGATGGTCGTGATCCAGAAGCCGGCCGGCCGGTCGGTGTAGAACGCCGCGCCCAGACCAGTCCACACCACGGTGACGCCCACCACCACGCTCAGCACGAGCGATCGGGCGGGTCGGGCGGTCACGGCCTGGGCGATGGCCGGAGGCGTGATGAGTAGCGAGAACACGAGCAGCACGCCGGTGAACTGGCTGGCCGTGGCCACCGCCACCCCGACCAGGACCAGGAAGGTGACGCCCAGTGCCCGGACCGGTATCCCGGCACCTCCGGCCACCGCCGGCTCGACACTGGCGAACAGGAGGGGCCGGCCGAGGGCGCCGAGCACGACCATGGCCACTCCGGACACGATCACCAGGACGGTGGCCTCGGTGGCCGAGATCCCGAGGAAGCTCCCGAACAGGAACGAGGTGATGTTGGCGAGGAAGCCCTGGTAGAGGCTGGCGAACAGCAGGCCCAGGGCCAGGGCGGCCGCCTGTACCGATCCGACCGAGGCAGAATGGCCCCGATAGGTGCCCGATGCCGGCCCGGGGGAGAGGGCGGCGATGGCCCCGGCGCCGGCCACCGCGAAGCCGAAGTAGCCGATCAGCGGGG
This sequence comes from Acidimicrobiales bacterium, assembly GCA_038238185.1. Taxonomy (GTDB): domain Bacteria; phylum Actinomycetota; class Acidimicrobiia; order Acidimicrobiales; family AC-14; genus DATAQC01. The sequence goes on along the minus strand of JBBRXY010000002.1, from coordinate 42,267 downwards.
CGATGCCCAGGTAGGCTGCGGCCGTGGCGCCCGGGAAGGCCACCATGGCCAGGCTGTGGGCGGCGTAGGCCTCCTGGCGCAACACCACGAACCAACCGACCAGCGCGCCCATCACGGCCACGGCGGTGCCGGCCACGAGGGCGTGGCGCATGAACGGGTACCGCCACAGCACGCTGAGGTCGTGCAGCACGTTCAGGCTGGCCCCCTGCGCGGCGGCGATCAAGACAACCGCCCGTAATGCGTCGATTTCCCGATCCCGAAACGGGTGGCCCGTGGGGAGGGGCCCGCCGCCCGGAGGGCGGTGGGAGGGGCCGGCCACGGGGCAGGACCCGACGAGGCGCTCAATGGCCGTGGAAGGAGGTGGCTTCGGGAACGCCGGCCACGATCAGGCGACCGTCCGCGGTGTGGAAGACGTCGACCGCCGTTCCGTACAGCCGGCTGAGGTTCTCGCTGGTGACGACCTCGAGGGGTCGGCCGGCCAGCGCCCGTCCGGCGGCCACGTAGACGAGGCGGTCGAGGTACCCGAGGATCGGGTTGACGTCGTGGGCCACCATGACCACGGTCACTCCACCGCGGCACACGCCTGCGATGAGGCTGGACACGGCCTGTTGGCTGGGCAGGTCGAGGCTCTCCAGCGGCTCGTCGAGGAGAAGGAGCTTCGGCCGACGGACCAGGGCCTGGGCGATGAGGAGCCGCTGTTGCTCTCCCCCGGACACCTCGCCGACCGGGCGTTGGGCATACGTGTCCGCCCCCACCACCTCGATCGCCTCTGCGACACGGCGCCGGGTATCGCGCTCCCGGCGCCCGCCCAGGAGCGGGACGGGTACCCCCCATCGGGCTCCGTCGAGGCCCATGCGCACGATGTCGACACCGCGGAGGCGGAGGGTGGCGTCGAAGCTCCGGCGCTGCGGCAGCCACGACACCTGAGCCCGGGCGTCGGCGGGCCGCCGGCCCAGCACCTCGACCTCGCCCGACGCCGGCTCCAGCAGGCCGAGGAGAAGCTCGAGCAGCGTCGACTTGCCGGCGCCGTTAGGACCGACGACGGCCACGAACTCGCCGGCGTCGATCAACACCGACAGGTCCGACCACACGGTCCGTTGTCCCCGACGGACCGAGACGGCGGTGAGCCGGATGGCGGGATCGGCGCCCATCACTGGCCGGACCCTCGCTCAGGGGGCCGCTCGGGCCCAGGTACGGGCTGCGTCGCTTTGGCCAGGGCGCTCTCCAATTCGGAGAGCTGGCGTTGCTGCCAGTCCTGGAAGGTGGCACCGCGGGGGGAGAGGGTCTCGGTGACGGCGACCACCGGTATCCCGGTCTTGGTGGCGGCGGTCGCCAGGGCCCGGACATCGGGCGTGGCGTTTTGCGAGTTGTACACGTACACCTTGATCTGGTGTTCGGCGATCTGGCGATCGACGGTTTCCTTGTCCTGGGCCGTGGGTTCGTTGCCCTCGGCGATGGCGTCGAAGAACGACGGGGGAGTCAGCACCTGGAGACCCAGGGCATCGGCCATCCCCGCGTAGATGCTCTCGGAGATGGCGATCGGAGTGCCGGCGTAGGCGGCGCGGATACGGGCGATCTGGTCGTCGTAGGCCTTGAGGCTTTCTGACTGGAGTCGAGTGGCCTGGGCGTCGAAGTAGGCACTGTCGGCGGGGTCGACCCGCTTGAGCGCGCTGGCCATCTCGTCGATCGCCCGGTGGACGTCGGCCGGCATGTACCACCGGTGAGGGTTGTCACCCTCCTTGGCGCCGACGATCTTGGCGACGTCGACGACGACCCGGCCCGCCGCCGGGTTGGCGCCGACGAGCTTGGACGCCCACCCGTCGTAGCCGACACCGTTGACGACCACCAGGCGGGCATCGGCCACGGCGACGCTGTCGGACGGCTTGGCGTCGTAGTCATGGGGGTCGACGCCCGGGTCACTGATGATGCTGGAGACCTTGACCCGGTCGCCGCCCAGCTGACCGAGGAGATTGCCCCACATGTCCTCGGCGGCGACGGCGGTGATCCTGCCCCCCCCGCTGGTCGGGGCGCCGGTCGACCCTGCCCCCACCGACGAGCATCCCACCGCCGCCAGGACACCGACAAGAATGAGAATCGGTTTCATTTCGGCTATCATCCTCCCGTCAGAGGGCGGACGTCAAGGGTGTTCAAGCTCGCCGGCCCGCAGCGATGGGATAATCGCCACCGATGGCGATGCTTGGGCCAAGTGTTGAATTTGTGGGCCGGGCGGACGAGCTGGCCCGGTTGGAGCGCGCCCTGGAGCGGGCGATGGCCGGTGAGTCGACGGCGCTCGTCGTGGGTGGGGAGAGCGGCGTGGGGAAGACCCGGCTGGTGGCGGAGTTCGGGGACCGGGCGACGCAAGGCGTCGGGGCGACGGTACTGACCGGTGGCTGCATCGATCTCGGCAACGGAGGGCTGCCGTATTGGCCGGTCGTCGATGCCCTCCGGGGTCTGGTGCGGAGGCTGGGGCGGCCATGGGTGGAAGAGGTGGTGGGACCGCTGCGATCCGAGCTGAGCCTCCTGCTTCCCGAACTCGGCGCCGCCGACGCGGCCACATCGCTCGGGCACGGAGCCGGCACATCGCTCGGGCACGGAGCCGGCACATCGCTCGGGCACGGAGCCGGGGAACAAGCGGGGCTCACCGGGCCGGCGGCCCAGGGCCGGCTGTTCGAGCTCGTGCTCGGCATCCTCGAGCATCTGGCCCGGCGGGGGCCGGTGGTGCTGGTGATCGAGGACCTGCACTGGGCCGATCAGTCGACACGCGACCTTTTGTCGTTCGTGATCGCCAACCTCCGCCAGGCACCGGTGGTGATCGTCGCCACGTACCGCAGCGACGCCCTCGTCGGCGGGCACCAGCTTCAGCCCCTGTTGGCTGAGCTGCGGCGAAACCGACGGGCCCACACGATCGATTTGCCCCGCTTCACCCGAGACGAGCTGCTGGCCCAACTGACGGCCATCCTTGGCACGGTCCCGACCCGCGAGCTGGCCGATGCCATCTGGGCCCGCTCCGATGGGAATGCCTTCTTTGCCGAGGAGCTGTTGGCCGCCGGCGGTGCGCTCGGTTCGGGCTCCGACGCCGGGATCCCGTCCACCGACGGGGCCGATACCGCGGAACTTCCCCCCAGCCTCCGCCAGATCCTGTTGGCGCGCGTCGACGGGCTGTCGACGGCCGCTCAGACGGTCCTGCGCCGGGTGGCCGCAGGTGGGCCTCGCATTCCCTACGCGCTGCTGGCCGCCACGGTCGGCGCCTCCGCCAGCCCGGACGAGGACGCGCTGTGCGATGCCTTGCGGGAATGCGTCGATCACCAGGTCCTCGTCGCCGACCGCGACGCCTACGTGTTCCGGCACGCCCTGTTGCGAGAGGTCGTGTACGGCGAGCTGCTCCCCGGCGAGCGCACGCGGTTTCATGCCGCCTACGGGAGGGCCATCGCCGCCGACGGGCGGCTGTCGGCGGGCTCGGCCGAGGGCGAGCTCGCCTACCACTGGTACGAGGCCGGCCAACCGGCCCGGGCCCTTCCGGCTGCGGTGGACGCGGCCGTAGCGGCCGAGCGCGCCTACGGCTTCGCCGAGGCCCAGCGGCACTACGAACGGGCCCTGGAGCTCTGGGACCTGGCCCCCGATGGCGCGGCCACGATGGACGTCGACCGGCTGGGTCTGTACGAGCGGGCCGCCGAGGCCGCCAATCTGGCCGGTGACCACGCCAGGGCCATTGCTCTGGCCCGAGCGGCGATCAACGACGCCGGTCGGGATGCCGAGCCACCCTCGGATGAGGGTGCCGACGTCCGGGCCGTGCGCCACGCCCTGCTCCACGAGCGGCTGGGCTGCTACCTGTGGGCTGCGGGCGAGAGCGAGGCCGCCCTGGCCGCCTACGACGAGGCTGCCCGTCTGGTGCCGCTCGAGCACGCCACGGCCGAGCGGGCCAGGGTGGGCGCCGCCCAGGCCCAGGCCCTCATGCTGGCCGGGCGATACCACGAGTCCCGATCGCGGGCCGAGGAGGCGCTTGCCGTGGCGCGCAGTGTGGGGGCACGGGCCGAGGAGGGTCACGTCCTGTCGACCCTCGGCGTCGACCTGGCGTTTCTTGGCCATGCCGCAGCCGGAGTCAGCCTCCTCGAGGACTCCCGGGCCATCGCCGAGGACGTGGGTACGCCCGAAGACATCGCCCGGGCGTGGCTCAACCTGGCCGAGCTCCTCTCCGGCCCCCTCAACCGGCTCCAGACCGCGGCGACGGTGGCCGAGCAGGGTGTGGCCCGGGTACGGCGCCTGGGGCTGGACCGCTCCTACGGCGTGTCCCTCCAGGCCATCGCCGTCAACACCCTGTTCCGTCTGGGCCGCTGGGACGACGCCGACCGGTTCCTCGCCGATGCCATGGCGTGCCGGCCCGGCGGGGCCGCCGCCATCGACCTGCACCTGGCCCGGGCCAAGCTGGCGGTCGGCCGGGGCCAGGTCGAGTCGGCCAAGGCGGACCTGGCCGTCGTCGAGGAATTGAGTGCCCACACCGTCGATGCCCGCTGCCAGGCCCCACTGCTCACGCTCAGGGCCGGCCTCGCCCTCTGGGAGGGCGACGTGGACGAGGCTCGCCGGGCTGTCGCCATCGGCTTGGCCGTCGCCGACCGTACCGACGACACCTGGTTCGTTGCCCCCCTCGTGTGGCATGGCCTGCGGGCCGAGGCCGACGGCGCCGAGGTGGCCCGGGCCCGGAGGTCCACGGCCGAGGTCGAGGCGGCCCGGGCCACCGGAGCCGAGCTCCGGGCGCGTATCGAGGCCCTGGCCGATCGGTCCAGAGATGCCGCTCCGCCAGTACGCCAGGCCGCGGCTGCCTACGTGGCCCTGTGTGTGGCGGAATGGTCGCGAGTGGAGGGCGTCAGCGCTCCCGAGGCGTGGACGGCTGCGGGCGACCGCCTCGACGCTCTCGGTCAGCCGTATCCGGTGGCGTACGCCCGCATGCGCGAGGCCGAGGCCCTCCTGTCACGCAGGGCCCGCTCGCCGCGCGCCGCCGACGTCCTGCGGGCCGCCCATCGGATGGCCTCGTCGCTGGGAGCGGTGCCCCTCAAGCGCCAGGTGGAGGAGTTGGCCACCCGCGCCCGTATCTCGCTCGAGCCCGACGAAGAGGTGGCGGTGCCCTCCTCGACTCCGGACGCCCTGTGCGACCTCACCCGCCGTGAGCGCGAGGTGTTGGCCCTCGTGGCCGAGGGGCGGAGCAACCGGGAAGTGGCCGAAGCCCTGTTCATCAGCGAGAAGACGGCCAGCGTCCACGTGTCCCACATCCTCGCCAAGCTCGGCGTGCAGAGCCGGGTCCAGGCCAGCGCCGTGGTTCACCGCCTCGACGCGGCCAGGTAGGGCGGCTGCCGGAAATAAGGCAGTGAGGCTCCCGGAATAAGGCACCTGCCCGATGGCAGACACCTCCGTTGCTGCCACGCTGGCCCCATCGCAGCAGTTGAACCGGGGGGGCTCATGATTGACGACCGACCAACCACACACGATGGGGGACCGGCACCGGCACCGGCACCGTCGCCGTCGCCGTTGGAGGCACCGACACCGACCACCGTGCCCGATGTCATAGACCACCTGATGGAGATCCAGTCCTGGGTCGAGGGGAACACCGACGGAGGCAAGCACGACGGAGTGGCCTGCTTCAACTACCTCTACCACCAGGTCACCTGCCGGGTCCTCGAGTGGATCGACGGTGGCCGGTTTGCCGATGCCAACTTCCTCACGACGCTCGATCTGGTGTTCGCCGGCCGCTACCTGGCCGCTCTCCGGGCCGACGAGGTCGACCCCGGGACGGCGCCCAGGTCCTGGGAGGCCCTGCTCGAGGTCCGCAACGAGCGCCGGATTTCCCCTTTGCAGTTCGCCGTTGCCGGTGTCAACGCTCACGTGAACTTCGATCTGCCGTGCGCGGTCGTCGCCACGTGTGAGCTGCTCGGGACCGAGCCCAACTCGGGTACCCAGCGAGACGACTACGACAAGGTGAACGAGATCTTCGCCGAGGAGATGCAGAGCCTCCGGCGGCATTTCGAGAATCACTTCGAGCGCTGGCTCGACGAGTGGCTGCTGGGCCACGTCGAGAACGTCCTCGGCAACTTCAGCGTGGAGGCGGCGCGCGATACGGCGTGGGCACAAGCCGAGGCGCTGTTCGCCCTTCGCCGTCATCACGAGGCCGAGGAAGGGTTCGTCGACTCGCTCGATCATCTGGCCGGCCTGGCCGGACGCGGCCTGTTGGTGCACCTGTGAGCGGGTCGGCAGGGGTGCTCGCACCTGGCTCTGCCTCTCGGGCGGCTTCGCCCCCCGGGCCGGCGGGCCCTGGCACTGCCTCTCGGGCGGCTTCGCCCCCCGGGCCGGCGGGCCCTGCTGCCACTCCCGGCGAGTTGGTCGGCCGAGCAGCCGGCTCGGACGAGATGGCGTGGCGGGCGCTGGTCGACCGGTTCAAGGGCATGGTGTGGTCGATTGCCAGGACCCATGGCCTTTCCGCCGCCGACGCCGCCGACGTGTCCCAGACGGTGTGGCTGCGCCTCGTCGACAACCTGGAGCGGTTGCGTGATCCAGAGCGAGTTGGCACGTGGCTGGCCGTGACCGCCCGCCACGAGTGCATCCGGGTGTCGCAGTTTCGCCAACGCAGCGTCTTGACGGCCGAGCCCGAGGTTCTCGAAGCCGTAGACCCTCCGGTCGACGGCGACCCGGCATCCGCCCTGGCCCGGCAGGATCGCGATGGCGCGCTGCGCGAGGTCGTGGCCACCATGCCGGAGCGCTCCCAGGCGCTGATCCGCATGCTCATGGCCGATCCCCCGGTGTCGTATGGCGACGTTGCGGCCGGGCTCGGCATCCCCATCGGGTCCATCGGCCCGACCCGGCAGCGGTGCTTCCGGGTCCTGCGGGCCAAGTGCGTCAGCGCCGGGATTTCATTGTGAGCGCCGGGGTCAGTTCCCTGTTTGAAGGGAATGCCGTCGAGCAGGCCTGCACGGACGTTTCGATCGTCGACCTGACGACAATTGCCAGACCGTCGACCAGTGAGTCGCGAGTGGCCGAGGCCAGGGCCGCTCACCCCGCGATGTCGGGCGCCGGCTTGTCGCCCGACGAACGTCATCTCACGGTCGTGAAGCCCATCCGGCCCCCGGCCGGGCCCGAAGCATGGTCAGCCGGCCTGTGGGGTTCGTTCGCCTGACCCGATATCCCCTCGGGTCGCCCTACGGTACGGGCATGGTGCCAGGCAGGGCTCAGGCCTCCGCAGGCGGAACGGACTCGCTCGATGCGAGCGTCACGGCCCTGGCCCGACGCCTCGCCGGCATGGCCGGGGAGCGGTCCAAGGTCGTGCAGTCGTCGTGGTGGAGCGAACGCATGCTCGAGTGGGCGATGTCGCATCCGTCGTTTCGCACCGAGCTGTTCCGCTTCGTCGACGTGTTTCCGGCCACCACCGACGACGCCGACGTGCTCGCCCATCTCGACGACTACTTCGAGGGGCCCGACGTCCCGAAGGTGCTCGACCTCGGGCTGGGCATCGCCGACCATGTGCCCTTCGGGCCGGCAGCTGCCGCCGGCCTGGCCCGCCGGAACATCTCGCGGGTGGCCGAGCAGTTCATCATCGGCACAGGCCCGGCTGACGCCGTGGTCGGCCTGGAGCGACTGTGGCGGCAGGGGCGCGCATTCACCGTCGACCTCCTCGGGGAGAAGACCATCACCGAGGCGGAGGCGGACCGCTATGCCGCCCGGGTGGCTGAGTTGTTGTCGACCCTGGCCCAGGCCACCCGGCCATGGCCGTCCGACGACCATCTCGAAGCCGACGACCTCGGACCTCTCGCCCGGGTGAACGTCAGCGTCAAGCCCACCGCCCTGGCCTCGCGCTACGCCCCTCTCACACGCGCCGACGGCCTGGCCCGGGCCAAGGCCCGCCTGCGGCCGATCCTGCGCCAGGCCGGCGACCTTGGAGCCTTCGTCCACTTCGACGCCGAGCACTACGAGGTCAAGGACCTCACGCTGCAATTGTTCCGTGAGTTGTTGAGCGAGCCGGAGTTTGCCGAGGCGGAGGCCGGAGTGGTCGTGCAGGCCTACCTCAAAGATTCCCGCGACGACCTGGCCGACCTCATCGCCTTCTCGGGAGCGAGGGCCCGACCCCTCACGGTCCGCCTGGTGAAGGGCGCCTACTGGGACACCGAGACGGTGATCGCCGGCGCCCACGGGTGGCCTGTTCCCGTCTATCAGGACAAAGCCGAGACCGATGCCAACTACGAGCGCTGCGTCCGCCTCCTCCACGACCACCACGGCCAGGTGCGGGCCGCATTCGCGAGCCACAACCTCCGGTCGCTGGCCTACGCCGTGGAGTACGCCCGCTCTCTGGGCATCGATGACCGCGGGTTCGAGATCCAGATGCTCCACGGCATGGCCGAACCCGTCCATGCGGCGGTGAGGAACCTGGGGCTGCGTTTGCGGGTCTACGCACCGGTTGGAGAACTGGTGCCGGGCATGGCCTATCTGGTGCGCCGATTGCTGGAGAACACCGCCAACGAGAGTTTCGTGCGTCAGCGCTTCGTCGACGGGCGCGAGCTCGACGAGATGCTGGCGCCCCCGGCCGCCGGCGTGCTCCCCACGATGGTGGCGGCGCCGCGCCCGGCCACCGACCCCGCCGATCCCGGCCCGTACCGCCATGAGCCCGTCGCCGAGTGGCGCCAGGCCATGGTCCGGGCCACGTTCGCCGCGGCCGTTGACCGGGCGGGTGAACGGGCCCGTGGCATACGTGTGCCCGCGGTGATCGGCGGACGGGAGGTGATGACGGCGGCCACCATCGCCTCGGTCGACCCCGCCGACCCGGCTAGAACGGTTGCCGTATCCGCGGCGTGCGGTCGGGCCGAGGCCGACGCCGCCGTCGAGGCCGCTCGTGGTTCGTGGCCGGCGTGGCGACGGACTCCCGTGCGGGAACGGGCGGCGGTGGCGTTCCGGGCGGCGGAGTGGCTCCGGGCCCGACGGGCCGAGATCGCCGCCCTGGAGGTGTTCGAGGCGGGCAAGCCGTGGGCCGACGCCGACGCCGACGTGTGCGAGGCGATCGACTTCTGCGAGTACTACGGCCGCCGGGCCATGGGGCTGCATGCAGGCGGCGAGGTGGTGTCCGCTCCCGGAGAGCGAAATTCGCTGCGCTACTCGGGACGGGGCGTGGGCGTGGTGATCGCCCCGTGGAACTTCCCCTTGGCCATCCCGACGGGGATGGTGGTGGCCGCCCTCGTTACCGGCAACGCCGTAGTCTTCAAGCCCGCCGAGCAGACGCCGGCGGTTGCGGCCCGCCTGGTGGAGGCCCTCACCGCGGCGGGACTGCCGGACGGCGTGCTCAATTTCCTGCCCGGGCCGGGCGAGGTGGTCGGAGCCCACCTGGTCGAGCACCCCGACATCGCCTTCGTGGCCTTCACCGGATCGCGTGAGGTGGGTCTGGGGATCGTGGAGGCCGCGGCTGTGCACCGCCCGGGCCAGCGCCAGGTCAAGCGGGTCATCGCCGAGATGGGGGGCAAGAACGCCCTCATCGTCGATGCCGACGCCGACCTCGACCAGGCCGTGCCCCTAGCCGTGGCGTCGGCGTTCGGCTATGCCGGCCAGAAGTGTTCGGCCGCCTCCCGCCTGGTGGTGGTCGACGCCGTCTACGACGAGGTCCTCGGGCGCCTGGTGGGTGCTTCGCGCGACCTGCGGGTCGCCCACCCCCGCCACATGGACACCGACCTGGGACCGCTGATCGACGCCGACGCCTGGGCCCGGGTGCGCTCCTACGTGGAACTGGCGCCCTCGGAGGGGGAAATGTTGCTGGCCACCGACGACCTGGGTGGCGGCAACGGCGAGGGGTTCTTCGTCGGCCCCACCATCGTCGGCGACGTGTCCGGCCAGGCCCGCCTGGCCACCGAGGAGATCTTCGGCCCGGTGCTGGCGGTCCAGCGGGCCGAGTCGTTCGAGCATGCCCTGGCCCTGGCCAACGACACCGACTACGCGCTGACGGCCGGGATCGTGTCGCGGTCGCCGTCGCACATCCGCGCCGCCGTCGAGGAGCTCCGGGCCGGCAACATCTACGTCAACCGGGCCATCACCGGGGCGGTCGTGGGTTACCAGCCGTTCGGGGGCTACGGACTCTCCGGGGTCGGTTCCAAGGCCGGCGGTCCCGACTACCTGCTCCAGTTCGTGGATCCCCGGTCGATCAGTGAGAACACGCTGCGCCAGGGCTTCGCTCCCGACCAGGCCGAGGGTGGCCGCTGAGAGGGCTACGCTCAGCATCCCCGGGCCGTTGGCGCAGTCTGGTAGCGCGCCTGCTCGACACGCAGGAGGTCACTGGTTCAAGTCCAGTACGGCCCACCCGAGATATCGGAACCAATGACAATCGGCGGGCCCAGAGGGCCCGCCGATTGGCGTCAGATGTTGTCTCGGTGGTGGGTCAGACGGTGGGGTTGGCCCGACGGCGGCGGGAGAGGCCCACCAGGAGCCATCCACCGGCCATCAGCACCAGGGCGATGCCGCCCCACTTCAGGATGTTGGCACCCGTGAAGGCCACGCTGCCGGGAACGGCACTGGCTCTCGCCGGTGCGGCAGCGCAGTTGACCCTGAAAAGTGCGGTGTAGGACTCCAACGCTCCGCCGGCGGCCGAAGACGGGCTGACCCCAACGGCCTTGTTCTCTCCACACCCACCCTTGACCAGGATCGGGTCGTTGATCGACAGCTGGGTGGCGGAGGAGACGGTGACGTTGACTGTTACTCCGCTCCCCGCGTCGATTATCTTGCTACCGGCAGGCTGATCGTTGACGGTGATGTTCACCGTGTCCCCCGGATCCCAGAGGCACTTGGTGACCATGCGAATGTTGAAGGTCTCGCCTATGACGCGGGTCCCGTAGTCGACGACCACGTTGCCCGGGACGCATGGGCCGGGCGGGTAACCCACCTGGGCCGAGGCCACCGGCATGGAAAGGGACATGACTCCGGCGACCATCACGGTCCCCAGCAGGGTTGCGATCTTCCGCCTCATCGGCAACTTCCTTCCATGGCGGGTTGGTGTCACCGGGAAGCATAACCGCCCGGGCGGCGACAAGCATCAATTGTCAGGGGAGTTAACCGGATCGACCCCGAGGTGCGTCAGTACCTCCGGCCGCGGGTGCCGATCCTCCAGCCGAATCCGGCGACGAGGGCGATGATGAAGATGACGATGATGGTGATGAGCATGCGATTCCCTTTCTCGAACAGCCCGGGCGGCGGGAGCCGAGGGTTGTACACCGTTCTTACCCTTCTGCCTTCAATCCAAGCACCCCTACGAACCGTCTCCGGGAGGATGGGCCGACAGTTGGCGCGCCGTCCGTCGCCGAAGGCGTACTCTTGGCACCCGTGAGCCATGAAATGTCGATCGAGGTGGTGGACGGCGAGTTCCCCGCCAGCCTCTGGGCCGAGGCCCACGCCGACGGCCTGATCGAATCGGCGCTGCTGCACGGTGCCACCGACTGGCGGTTCCACCACCTCCGTTGGGGGGTCGTCCTCGAGTTGGCCTTCTCTGACGAAGTGTCGTGGGAACGATTCCGGGTCCACCCGGCCGTGGTGGCCACCCTCGATGTCGAGACCAGTGCCCTGTACGGCCTGTTGGTCTATCGGGGATGGGGAGGTTCGTCGTCACCGCGCGAGCCCCGGCGCCCCCGACCCTGGGCCGGCGCCGGCGCGGCGGCGTTGCCGCTGCCCCTGGACGACCTGCTCTTCGCAGCACCGGTCCGGCCCCGCCAGCTGCTGCTGAGCTAACCGCCACGTAGGTGCAGGCTTCCCGGCCGTCGCCTGCTCGCATGCTCGGTCGGGGCCTGCTCAAGCGATGTCCCCTGTGCGGCGGCGGTGGACTCTACGCAGGGTGGTTCCGGATGCACGAGCGCTGCCCCAGCTGCAGGTACCTGTTCGAGCGGGAGGAGGGCTTCTTCCTCGGCTCCTATGTGATCAACCTGGGGGTCACCGAGGGCCTGCTGATCGTCGGGGGAATCATCCCCCTGATCATCTTCCTGTCGGCCAACCCCGAGGCCAGCGTGATCCCGTTCGTCGTCGTCGGACTGGTGTTGGCCGTTGTCGCCCCCATCGCCTTCTACCCCTTCTCCCGCACCCTCTGGGCGGCCATCGACCTGATCATCCGGCCCGTCGAGGCCAAGGAGCCGAGAGACCGGACCTGATGGAGGCGGTTGTCGGCGCGCTCGACAACGCCAGGCCGCGTGACGAACGCGCCAAGAACGCAGGCGTCTGCGTCGTCAGGCCGTGAGCACCCGGAGGCCGAGCACGAGCAGGACGAGCCAGAGGGTCACCCACACGCCGATCGTGACCAGCACGGCGATCAGGCAGCCGGGCGAGGCGTCGGCGATTTTCTCGGAAAGCTCGCTGGACCGGCGGCTGTCGCGGCCCGACAGGTAGGGGGTGCTGCCGGGCGACGGCGCCGTCGAGCCCAGCCCGGTGAACTGCAGGATCACATAGGCGGCCATCCCACCGACGGCCGCCACCACGAGGATGATGAGAAGGACGATCACGGTTTCAGCGTGGTGGGAACCGGGCCGCTCGGCGGCGTCGTGGTCGGCAACGGTGGCTTGTACGGGGGGACACTGAACGCCGGTCGGGGTGGACGGGTGACCACCGGGACGTCGGGGGGGGTCGTGGCAGTGTGGTCGTAGGGTCCCGGGGTGTAGGGGACGGTGTCGGGCGCTCCGGAGCCCGTTCCCGATCCCGGACGGGTGGTGGTCGACGCCCGCGGGAGCTCTCCGGGCGGCGGGAAGGCGACGTCGGGCTGGCCTTCTAGGGCCCGGCCCATGTAGTCCTTCCAGGTCATGGCCGGGAACGTCCCGCCGAAGACCTCGCCCACGCCCTTGATGTCGGTGAGGGGCTTTTGGGAGTCGGAGTGGCCCATCCATACCGATGTGGCCAGCTGCTGGGTGTAGCCCACGAACCAGGCGTCGCTGAAGGTCTCGGCTGTTCCTGTCTTGCCCGCGCTTCCTTGGCGCCCGATGTCGGCGGCCACACCGGTGCCGCCGGCGATGACGCCCTTGAGCACGTCGTTGACGTTGTCGGCGACGACCTCCTGGAGGACCCGGTGGCCGCTGCGGGAGGTGTCGTCTTCGAGCACCTTGCCGCGGGCGTCGGTGACCTTGAGCACCGGCGTGGCGGGGAACTGCATACCCCGGTCGGCGAAGACGCTGTAGGCCGAGGCCATGTCGAGCGGCGACACCTCGCCTTCCCCGAGCGTGAGCTGGGCCTGGAACAGGGTCGTTCCGTCGGCCTTTTTACCGTCGGGCCGCAGCATGGTGATGCCCAGGCGGTGGGCCATCTCCGCCGTCTCGGGGATGCCGACGTCGAGGACGAGCTGGGCGAACACGGTGTTGACCGAGTAGGCCGTGGCCGAGCGGATGTCGAGGGAGCCGAAGCCCGACGGTTCGGCGTTGCCGATGGTGCAGCCCGCCGCCGCGCTGTTCCCCCGGCAGTTGGGCTGGGTGAAGTAGGCCGGGGCGCTGTACACCTTGTCGGGCGTGATGCCCTCCTCGAAGGCCTTGGCCAGGGTGAAGGGTTTGAACGACGAGCCGGGCTGCCGCCCACTGCCACCTCCATCGATGCACACGGGCCCGCCGTCGACGGGTTTGGGGGCCGCCGTGCAGTTGCCGAGAGCCAGGTTCACCTGTGATTGGGTGAAGTCGCGCCCACCGACCAGGGCCTTGACGAAGCCGGTGCCGGGCTCCACGGACACCAGCGCCATGTCGAGCGGTGCCGAGGTGCCCTGAAGGGTGTTGGACACCGCCGACTCCGCCAGCCCCTGGAGGCGGGCGTCAATCGTGGTTTCCACCTTCAGGCCCCCCTCGTACACCTCGTCCTCTCCGAACTTGGCGATGAGGTACCGGCGGACGTAGTCGACGAAATAGGGGTACTGGGACTGGACTTCCTCGGGGGGGTAGACGAGGGTGGCGGTCGCGGCGGCAGAGGGGCTGGTGCTGGCGGTGGCCACCCTCAGCCGTTTGGACATGGCGTCGCTGTACTCGGAGTTGTTGATGCGCCCCTGGTCGAGCATGGCCTTGAGCACCGTTTCCCGCCGAATCTCGGCCGCCCCGGTGTTGCTCCGCGGTTCGTCGGAGGAAGGCTTGTTGATGAGGCCGGCCAGGGTGGCAGATTCGGACAGCGTGAGCTCGTTGACGGGCTTGCGGAAATAGTTCTCGGCCGCTGCGCCCACGCCGTAGGCACCGCTGCCCAGATAGACGTCGGACACGTAGCGGAAGAGGATCTCGTCCTTGGAGAGCTTGTTCTCGACCCGTCCGGCCAGGGCGGCCTCCCGGATCTTGCGCGACAGCGTCCGCTTGGGCCCGGTGTAGTTGCGCTTGACATACTGCTGGGTGATCGTTGATCCGCCCTGCTCGTAGCTGCCCCCCTGGAGGTCGGTCCAGAGGGCCCGCACCAGGGCCTTGAGGTCGAGCCCGGAGTGGGAGTAGAAGCGCTTGTCCTCGATGGCGACGACAGCATCTTTGAGGTCCTGGGGGATGTCGGTGCGATTGACCTGGATGTGGGTGTCGAAGCGGTGCAGGTTACCGAGTTGGTTGCCGGAGGCGTCGTAGATGCGCGTGATGCGGCTGTCGACGCCCTGCTGAGGCGTCGGGAGGTCGCCGCCCGGAGGGTCGTACAGCATGGCGAGAAGGAAGACGGTCACGAGGACCGGCGTGAGAAGGCCGACCACGAGGGCGCCGACCGTGATCCACCACAGGGTGTTCGATGCGCCGCCCTCGGGAACCGGCCATCCACCGGGTGGGCGTTGCGAAGGCGGGACCTGGGTCATCCGCGTGGTCAGCGCCACTGCATCAATACCCAGCTCGACCGGCGCACTCGGGACATTGTATCGACGCGGGAACCACGCAGAGTGGAAGCGGTGCTCGGCCGGCGGGGCTACACGCCGTAGAGCCGTTTCAGCTCGTCACGCAGGGAGCTTTCGGGAAGGGCGGCTTTCTCCACGGCCAGAAGCTTGCCGCCGGCGTCGTAGAACGCGGTGACGGGCATGCCCGTGCCGCCCCCGAGGGCATCGTGGAGGCCGCTGCGGTTTGCCCCCCCGATGTCGCTCGCCAACGGCCACCACTCGATGTGGTGACGCTTGGGCAGGTAGAGGGGGTCGCCGGTCTCCAGGGCGTCGACGCCCACGAAGGTGACTTTGTCCTTGAGCTCGCCGGAGACCTTGGCGAACCCCGGCAGCTCGAACTCACACGACGAGCACCAGGACGCGAAGAAGTTGACCACGACGGGCCGGCCGCGGTAGTCGGCCAGGCGTACCCGGCCCGAGTTGGTGAGGGATGGGAGGTCGAACGACGCCGGCTTGGTGACTCCCGGCCCGCCCCCGCCGCCACGCGTGACGGCCACCACGGCAACGCTCACCACGAGGGCGAGTCCGAGGCCGACGACGGCTCCGACCCGCAGACGGCGATGGCTCTGGGCAGTGAGGCGAGCCATGGCCGACCCTACCGTTGCGATGGTCGGGTCGGGGTGTCGGGTAGATAGGAGGACCGGCCCTCGGTTGACCGTCAGCCGAGGTTGACGAGGCGGCCGAGGCCTATGTCGCGTAAGGCGGCCTGGAGCTGGGAGGTGACCCACGTGAGCCGGTTCAGGGTGAGCAGGATTCCGAAGAAGGCCAGCGATATCGACGACGCCAGGATCAGGGCGGTGAAGTGGCGTTTGACCCAGTCGAACGTGCCGGCCAGACGTCCCAGTGCCAGCCCGGTGACCAGGAAGGGCACGCCGAGGCCGAGCGAGTAGACCGCCAGCAGGCTTCCCCCCTCCCATGCCCGGCCCTGCGAGCCGGCGACGGCCAGGACCGATCCCAGCACCGGGCCGATGCACGGCGTCCACCCGAACCCGAAGGCAACCCCCGCGACCGGCGCGGCGAAGGGGCCGAAGCGCGAGGGGTTCGGCTGGAACCGCTTCTCCTGGTAGAGCCAGGGAGCCTGGAGCACGAGCGAGCCGGCGAGGAACAGGGCCATGGCCAGCACCATGAGGCCCGATATGCGGGTAAGCAGGATGTGATTGCGGAACACGGCCTGGCCCAGGGCCGTCGCCGACAGGCCGAGCAGGATGAACACGGCCGAGAACCCGGCGATGAACAGGCAGGTATCCCGCACGATGCGCGCCACGTGGCGCTCGGGCTCGTCGCGCAACTCGGCCACGTCGAGACCGGTGACCAGGGCGAGGTAGCCGGGGACGATGGGCAGGACGCACGGTGAGAGGAACGACACGAGCCCCCCGGCGAAGGCGGCCACGTACGTGACGCCTGCAGTGCTCATCTCAACAGATCGGAGACCACGACGGGCTGGAGCTTGGCGGCAACGACGGCCGCCACGATGGGACCGAAGGCGTCGACGGTGCCCGGGTGGCCGGTGTGGAGGCTGATGATCGCTCCCGGATGGAGTCCGGCCGTGGTGGCCCGTACGATCGCCGCCGCCCCGGGATCGGTGTAGTCGAGGGGGTCGACGTCGTAACCGACCACGGTGGGGTAGCCGGCCGCGCCCGCCTCGTCGAGCATGAGCTGGGTCGGCGTCTCGATGCCCGAGGGCCTGAACCAGCCGCCCGCGGAACCGGACTGCCGGGCCAGGACGTCGCGGCATCGGGTGATCTCGGTGGCCACCCCTGTGCGGCCGAGCTGACCCAGGCTGGGGTGGGTGTAGGTGTGGTTCGCCAACTCGTGGCCGTCGGCCCGCAGGCGCCCGGCCATGGTCGGGTTGGCCTCGAGCCACTGGCCCACGGCGAACACGGTGATGGGTACCCGGCCCTGACGGGCGGCAGCCAGCAGGTTCTCGACCACGGTCACGTCGCCGGCCCCGTGAAAGGTGAGGGCGATCTGCCGGGCGCCGGTCGGGCCGCTGCGCACGAACCGGGCCGGGCCCCGGGGCGCAGCGGTGGTGGTAACGGGAGCGACCGTCGTGGCCGGCGGCGGCGGCGTGGTCGCCGGAGACGTGGTGGATGCCGGCGCCGTCTTCTGTGCGGCTTTGGCGCAGGCGGCCAGGACGGCGGCCGATCCGGCGCCGAGCAAGAGCCCGCGTCGAGTCAGGGTCACGGACCCGGCGAGGTGCATAGCACCATCTTGGGCCACCCGAGGACGGTTCGACAGTCGGCGCCGGTCAGGTCGACCCGTGGAACCGCTGGCGGATGAGGTTGAGCGCGCTGCCCGCCTTGAACCACTCGATGTGTTCGGGAGACAAGCTGTGGGTGCAGGCGAACTCCACCGTGGTGCCGTCGGCGTGGTGGAGGAGGCATCGCACCGGGAGGTCGGGCGCCAAATGGGCGAGGTCGAGCACGGACACGCGATCGCCCTCGACGACCTCGTCGTAGGTGGCGGGGTCGGCGAAGACCAGGGGGAGCACGCCCTGCTTCTTGAGGTTCGTCTCGTGAATGCGGGCGAACGAGCGCACGATCACCGCCCGGGCGCCGACGAAGCGCGGTTGCATCGCCGCGTGTTCGCGTGACGATCCCTCGCCGTAGTTCTCGTCGCCGATGGCGACCCAGTCGACGCCCGCTTCCCGGCAGTGGAAGGCGGCATCGGGGATCGGCTCCACGACTCCGTGGACGGGGCAGCGCGTGGTGCCGGTCTCGCCCGTGAAGTCGTTCATGGCCCCGAGCCACAGGTTGCGGGTGATGTTGGCGAGATGGCCGCGGAAGCGCAGCCACGACCCGGCCGCGGAGATGTGGTCGGTGGTGCACTTGCCCCGGGCCTTGAGCAGGATCGGATGGCGGGTGAAGTCATTGCCGTCCCATGCTGCGAACGGTTCCAGTCGCTGGAGACGGGCGCTGTCGGGCCGGATGACGACCTCCGCCTGCCCTTCGGCCCCGGCGGGTGCGGGAGCGAGGTAGCCGCTTACCGAGTCGGCAAAGCCGTTCGTCGGGAGCTCGTCGCCGACTGGCTCACTGAGATGGACGCCGTCGATGGCGTCGGTGACCGGGTTGAAGTCGAGCGTTCCGGCCAGGGCGTACGCCACCGTGGTCTCCGGTGAGGCGATGAAGGCGAGGGTCTGGGCGTTGCCGTCGTTGCGCTTGGGGAAGTTGCGGTTGAACGAGGTGATGATCGAGTTGGCTTCGCCGTCGGCGACGTCGGAGCGGGCCCACTGGCCGATGCAGGGCCCGCAGGCATTGGCCAGGACGGTGGCACCCACGGCCTCGAGGTCGGCCAGCATGCCGTCCCGCTCGATGGTGGCCCGGACCTGCTCCGAGCCGGGGGTCACGAGTAGCGGCGTGCGGAGGCGCAGGCCCCGGGCGGTCGCTTGGCGCGCCACGCTGGCGGCCCGGCCGATGTCCTCGTAGGACGAGTTGGTGCACGAACCCACGCACGCCTGGGACAGCCGGAGGGGCCAACCCTTGGCCGTGGCCTCGGACCCCATCTCGGACACCGGCCGGGCCAGGTCGGGTGTGTGGGGCCCGACGACGTAGGGCTCGAGCGAGCTCAGGTCGACGTGGATGACCTGGTCGAAGTAGCGGGCCGGATCGGCATCGACCTCGTCGTCGGCTCCAAGGTCGGCGGCCACGGCCCGTGCGGCATCGGCGAGGGCCTCGCGACCCGTGGCCTTCAGGTAGGCGGCTGCCTTGTCGTCGAAGGGAAACACCGAGGTGGTCGCTCCCAGCTCGGCACCCATGTTGCAGATGGTGGCCTTGCCGGTGGCGCTGAGCATGGCCGTGCCCGGTCCGAAGTACTCGACGATCGCTCCGGTGCCGCCCTTGACGGTGAGCAGCTGGGCCACCTTCAGGATGACGTCCTTGGGCGATGCCCAACCCGACAGGGATCCCTCCAGGCGGACCCCGATGAGGCGGGGCCACCGGATCCCGAAGGGTCCCCCGGTCATGACGTCGACAGCCTCGGCGCCACCCACCCCGATGGCCA
The DNA here is from genome assembly GCA_038238185.1 of Acidimicrobiales bacterium. Lineage (GTDB taxonomy): Bacteria > Actinomycetota > Acidimicrobiia > Acidimicrobiales > AC-14 > DATAQC01. The sequence continues at coordinate 23,420 of JBBRXY010000002.1, read as the reverse complement.
CCATTCCCAGGCCGCCGGCGTTGGGCGTGTGGCTGTCGGTGCCGATCAGCATCCCTCCCGGAAAGGCGTAGTGCTCGAGGACGACCTGGTGGATGATGCCCGACCCCGGCTCCCAGAAGCCGATGCCGTAGCGGGCCGCGGCAGTACGCAGGAAGTCGTAGACCTCGGCGTTGACGTCGTTGGCGGCGGTCAGGTCGGCGGCTGCGCCCGCCTTGGCCAGGATGAGGTGGTCACAGTGGATGGTGGTGGGCCGCTGGACGCGCGGGAGGTCGGCGGTCATGAACTGGAGCAGGGCCATCTGGGCAGTGGCATCCTGCATGGCCACCCGGTCGGGGACGAACTCGGCGTAGGAGTGGCCCCGTTCGAGCTCTTGGGCCTCGGGGTCCCGCAGGTGGTTGAACAGCACCTTCTCGGCCAGGGTGAGCGGCCGTCCGAGACGCCGGCGCCCACTCGCCACCCGGTCGGCCAGCTGGCCGTAGAGGTCTTCGGGGATGGTGGCGTCGGGATCAGCGGAGGCGGAGATCGCGGGCTCCTAAGGGGTCGACGAGTTGGCTCAGCCTACGCCGACGGCGTGAACCACCCCGCCAGAAAGCGCGTTTCCGTGCCGGTTGGTCACCCCTCCGTTCCTGCACCATGATGGGGACGTGGCGGATCAACAGGGCGCGGATTCGCCGCGCAAGCCCAGGAAGTCGCTGACGCCTCCGGCGCCGGCCGCTCGCGCCCGCAAAGCGGCGACCAAGAAAGCAACGCCGACCAAGAAGACCGGGGCATCCACGAAGGCGGCACCGACCAAGAAGGTCACCGCGACCAAGAGGGCGGCACCCAAGAAGGCGGCGGCAACGAAACGGGTGGCCGCGACCAAGAAGACAGTGTCGACCAAGAAGATCGCCGCGACCAAGAAGGCGACGGCGACCAAGAAGGCGACGGCGACCAAGAAGTCCGCGACAGCGAAGAAGGCGGTCAAGGCGAGATCGGCGACCGCCGGCAGAGCCGACGCGGCTGCGAAGAAGTCCCGCGCCTCGCGGGCTTCGACGCGCGCCAGATCGTCCGACCTGGTGGCAGGAGTGTCGACGGACGTCATCGAAATCGTCGCCCCGCCAGATGCCCCGCCCATCGAGGAAGGGGCGTCGCCGGCGCCCGACGACGCCACCACGCCGGCGGCCCCCGCGTCCCCTCAGTCTCCTCCGGACCGAGGTTCCAAAGGTCGGGTCGCCAAGGGGGCGCTCCTCCTTTCCTTGTTGGCGCTCGCCACGTGCTGGATCTCGGTGTTCACCCTGGTCCTGGCGCCGATCATCCTCCTGGCCGTGCTCGCGGTTATCGTTGCCATCCGGGCCAGGCGGGCCGACCTCCGGCTGGCGGCCGTTGCCCTTGTGATCGGTGCGGTCGCGCTCGTGGCTGGAATGGGTATCGCGGCCGCCGTCGCCTTGAACGATGACTCGGGTGGCGTGAAGTACAGCTCGCTCGTGCCGGGTGACTGCCTGGAGAAGCCGGGGGAGGCGTTCGAGACGGCCCAACGGGTCGACTGCGCCAAGCCCCACGACCTCGAGGTCTTCGCCCTGGTCGACGACCCTGCCCCGAAGGGGGCCAAGTACCCGGGGCGGGACCTCATGGACCGCGTTGCCAACGTGGCCTGTCCGCCCCAGTTCCAGTCCTACGTGGGCGTGCCTTTCGACGAGTCGCAGCTCGGGGTGACATTCTTCGTGCCGGTCAAGGCCACCTGGGAGGCCAACAGCCGACGGCTGCTCTGTACGGTCTCGGCCAAGACCGGCAAGCTCACCGGCTCGGTCAAGGGCACGAAGCGCTGACGTTCGCTCGTCGGTCAGTCGTGTCCAGGAGGAAGGATCCCGTTCTCGCCTTCATCGTGAAGGCCGAGCTGTCCTGTTCTGACGGAACCGATTGGGGTTGGGGTGGCCCGACTGGCGCTCCGGTCAGGCGCTGGCTTCGACCTGGCCGGCCCGCTGGGCCTCCATGCGTCGCACTCGGTCGACGGGGGCGACGAGCCAGACATGGGCCTCGGTCTCGGCCCAGTCGGCCAGTAGGGCGGCGGCCCGGGGCGAGCCGGTGAGCTCGTGGTGGCGCTCGATCAGCCAGCGCAGCTCTTCGACGAGCTCGGCGTCGGGGCGGGCCGACTCGACCAGGGCCTGGTTGAGGCGCGTGGCGAGCAGGCCATCGGGGTCCCACACGAACGCCTGGCCACCCGTCATGCCGGCGCCGAGGTTGTAGCCGACGGGGCCGAGGATCACCACGGTCCCCCCGGTCATGTACTCACAGGCGTGGTCGCCGACACCCTCCACGATGGCGGTGGCACCGGAGTTGCGCACGGCGAAGCGCTCACCAGCCGAACCGGCGCAGTAGAGCTCGCCGGCGGTCGCCCCGTAGAGACAGGTGTTGCCGGCCAGGACCGGTCCGTCGCCGCCTGCGTGGCCGAACGCCATCTTCGTGTTGGCCGGTGGTCGCATCACGATGCGACCGCCACCCATGGCCTTGCCCACGTAGTCGTTGGCCTCACCCACCAGTTCGAACTCGATGCCGTGGGTGAGGAACGCCCCGAAGCTCTGGCCGGCGGACCCGTCGAAGCGGATCATGGCCGTGCCCATGGGCGGCGCCTGTCCGTACTCGAGGGCGATGGCCCCGCCCAGGGCCGCCCCCACAGTGCGGTCGGCGTTGGTGATGGGATAGCGCAGCTCCACGTCGTCGCCCTCCCAGACGCCCAGCAGGGCATCGTCGACCAAGCGGTCGCCCAGCGTGGAGCGCGGTCGCTGGATGTCGACTGGGCGCACGAACCGTCGGGGGGCGTCGGGATCTTCGGGCGGTGTGATGAGGGGGCTCAGGTCCATCGACGCGGCCCGCCCCTCGGCCGAGGCGCTCTGACGGAGGCACTCGACGCGCCCGATCGCCTCATCGAGGGTTCGCAGGCCGAGGCCGGCCAGTCCCCGGCGGACCTCCTCGGCCACGAACAGCAGATAGGCGGCGACCCCCTCGGCGGTGCCCGCGAACTTGGCCCGCAGGTGCGGACGCTGGGTGGCGATTCCGGTGGGGCAGGTGTCCTTGTGGCAGGCCCGGGCCATGATGCAGCCTTCGGCGATCATCGCCGCGGTGCCGAAGGAGAACTCGTCGGCGCCGAGGAGGGCGCCCATGAGCACGTCGTGGCCGGTGAGCAGGCCCCCGTCGATGCGTACCCGGATGCGGTCGCGCAGGCCGTTGTCGATGAGGGCGGCCTGGGTGTCGGCCAGGCCCAGCTCCCAGGGCAGTCCGGCGTGCTTGATCGACATGAGCGGCGAGGCGCCGGTGCCGCCGTTGCATCCACTGATGTGGACGACCTCGGCCAGGGCCTTGGCCACGCCGGCGGCGATGGTGCCCACGCCGTCCTCGGCCACGAGCTTGACCGAGACGGCGGCCAGGCGGTTGACCTGCTTGAGGTCGAAGATGAGCTGGGCCAGGTCTTCGATGGAGTAGATGTCATGGTGGGGCGGCGGCGAGATCAGGCCGATGCCGGCCTGGGTATGGCGGAGGGCGGCGATCTCCTCGGACACCTTGGCCCCGGGGATCTGGCCCCCCTCGCCGGGCTTGGAGCCCTGGGCGATCTTGATGTTCAGCTCGTCGGCGAAGGCGCAGTACTCGGGAGTGACGCCGAAGCGCCCCGAGGCGATCTGCTTGATGCGGCTGTTCTTGTCGCCTGTGGCCTGGCCCCGGGTGAGGAAGCGGGCCCGACCCTCGCCGCCCTCACCGCAGTTCGACTTGCCGCCGATGAGGTTCATGGCTTCGGCCAGGGTCTCGTGGGCCTCGCGCGACAGGGAGCCGTGCGACATCGCCCCGGTGGAGAATCGGCGGGTGATCTCGCGGGCCGATTCGACCTCGTCGAGGGGCACCGCAGGTCCGGCGGGGACCAAATCGAGCAGGTCGTGAAGCTCGGTAGCCGGACGGGCGTTGACCAGTTCGGCAAAGCGACCGTAGGTCTCGTCGCTGCCGGTCTTCACCGCGGCCTGGAGGAGGTGGGCGGCCTTCATCTCGTTGAGGGCCTTGGTGACGTCGTCGTTGTGGGTGTGGTACTCCGCGCCCGACTTCTTCAGCGCCCGGTAGAAGCCGCCGTCGCCCAGGCGCCCGGTGCCGTGGCGCACCAGTACGTCGGCACCGAGCTCGTCCCAGCCGATGCCGCCGACGACCGACGGAGTGCCGGCGAAGCACACGTCGACGACCTCGTGACCCAGGCCCAGCACCTCGAAGATCTGGGCGCCGCGGTAGGAGTCGACGGTGCAGATGCCCATCTTGGACATGACCTTCAACACGCCGTCCTCCATCGCCGCCTGGAGGCGGTTCTGGGCCTCGGGGCCCGACAGCTCGGAGTCGTCGTTGCGGTCGGCCTCGTGGGCCACCGTCTCCAGGGCCAGGCCCGGGCAGATGGCGTCGGCGCCGTAGCCCAGGAGGCACGCGATGTAGTGGACGTCGCGGGCGTCGTCGGCGCTGGCGACCAGGCTGGTGTTCGAGCGGAGGCCCCGAGCGACGAGACGGTGATGAACGGCACCCGTGGCGAGGAGGGCGGGAACCGGGGCGCGCTCCTCCGACACGTTGCCGTCGTCGACCACGAGGATGCACGTGCCCTCCCGGGCCAGCTCCTCGGCCTTGTCGCAGATGCGCTCCACGGCCGCCCGCAGGCCTCCGGGGCCCTCGGCGACGGGAAAGGTAGCGTTGAGGTGGGCGCAACCGAAGTCGCAGGTGACGCCGCTGAGCAGGTCGACCAGCAGCGACGGGTAGACGAAGAACGACTTCAGCACCAGAAGCTCGGTGGCACGAGCGTCCTCGCCCAGGATGGGATGGCGGGGCCCGATGAGGGTGCGCAGGCTCATCACCAGGCGCTCGCGCAGATGGTCGATGGGCGGGTTGGTGACCTGGGCGAAGCGCTGCTTGAGGTAGTGGTGCACGGGCCGGGGACGACCGGCGAGGTGGGGGAGCGGGGAGTCGTCACCCATCGAGTAGGTGGGTTCTTTGGCTTCGGCCGCCATGTAGCGCAACACCATGGCCAGCTCCTCGCGGCTGTAGCCGAACATGGCCTGGCGCCGCTCGAGCAGGTCGGGATCCGGTGTCTGCTCGATGGGGCGGCCCCGGCTGACGTCGCGCAAGCCGTCGGCGGCCCACTTGGCGTAGGGCGCGGCGGCGGCCAGGCGCTGCTTGCACCCCGCGTCGTCGATGACGCCGTGTTCTGGGTCGACGAACAACATCTGGCCGGGGCCCAGCCGTCCTCTGGTGACGGTGCCGGGCTCCCGGTTGCCGAGGTCGATGGCTCCTGCCTCCGAGCAGCACGACACCATGCCGTCGTCGCAGATGGCGTAGCGGAGGGGACGCAGACCGTTGCGGTCGAGGGACGCACCGACGGTGAGGCCGTCGGTGAAGATCACCCCGGCGGGGCCGTCCCACGGCTCCATGAGGGAGGCGTGGTAGCGGTAGAAGCCCCGGACGGCGGGATCGAGGTCGCGCTCGCCCTCCCAGGCCTCGGGGATGGTCATGGCCACGGAGTGGCGCACGTCGCGCCCGCCCCAGGTGAGCAGCTCGACGACCGAGTCGAGCTGACCGGAGTCGGAGTCGGCGGGGTCGAGCACGGGCCGGAAGAGGTCTTCGGGCCCCAGGCCGGCGGACTCGGTCCCGAGGATGGTCCGGGCCCGCATGCGGTTGGCGTTGCCGGCCAGGGCGTTGATCTCACCGTTGTGGCACAGCATGCGGAAGGGCTGGGCCCGTTCCCACGTGGGCAGGGTGTTGGTGGAGAAGCGCTGGTGGAACATGGCGAACGGAGCGGCGAAGCGCTCGTCGGCCAGGTCGAGCCAGTACCCGGCCAGGGCGTCGGCCACGATGAGGCCCTTATAGACGACGGTACGGAACGAACACGACACCACGTAGGTGCCGGCGGCGGTGGCCGACACCCGGCGCCGGAGCCGGTAGGCGGCTCGCTCGGCCGCGGCGCCGTCCACATCGGGCGGGGGAGCGAGGACGGCCTGGACGGTGCGCGGGCGGGTGGAGCGGGCCAGGTCGCCCAGGCGGTCGTCATCGGTGGGTGGGGTGCGCCAGTCGACCACGCTGATGCCCTCGGTGGCGGCCGCCTCCTCCATGGCCATGCGGGGGTCGGGGCCGCGCACGAAGAGCATGGCCAGCCCGTGTGTCGAACCGTCGTCGGTGTCACCGAAGATGGCGGGAGGGATGGGCACGAGCAGGCCCGACCCGTCGGACGAGCGGGCGTCGGCCGCCAGCGCCCCCCGGTGCTTGACGCAGGCCAGGCCGCCCAGGGCGGCGGTGACGATGTGGCGGGAGGCCCGCCCCTGGGAGTCGGCGACGAAGCCGATACCGCAGGAGTCGAGCTCGGGTCGGGAAGCCATGGCAGGGGGTGTCCTCGCGACGAAGTGACCGGGTTGGAAAACGAATCAGGGGCTTCATCGTTGAATGGGCGGCGCTGCCACGACCCCGGGACTGCGAGCCGACATCGTACCTCGGCCGGACCGCCGTCCCGTTGTCGATACGCTGCCGACGATGGGCGAAGTGTGATGGCGGTCATGGCCGCGGCGAGCGCCGATTCTGCCGCCGTGTTCATCGAGCTCGGCGCCGTCGGCCTGGTCCTGGCTGTCCTCGCCCGGGTAGCCGGTCGATTCGGCATCACCGCGATCCCCCTGTACCTGGTGGCCGGACTGGCGGTGGGCGAGGGAGGTGTCGCACCCCTCGACCTGAGCGCCGGCTTCATCCAGCTGGCCGGCGACATCGGGGTGCTGCTCCTCCTTCTCACCCTCGGTCTCGAGTACGGGCCAGACAAGTTGCGCCATGGCCTACGCACAGGTGCGGTGCCGGGCACCGTGGATGCGGTGGTCAACTTCACGCCCGGCTTCCTGGTCGGCCTGGCCCTCGGTTGGGGGCCGTCCGAGGCCGTGCTCCTCGGCGGCGTCTGCTGGGTCAGTTCCTCGGGCGTCGTGTCCAAGGTGCTCGCCGATCTCGACCGCCTGGCCAACCGGGAGACGGCGGCGGTCCTCAATCTGTTGGTTATCGAGGACCTGGCCATGGCCGTCTTTCTTCCGATCGCCGGGGCCTTGGTCGTCGATAGCGGCGCCGGGGAGACGGCGAGGACGGTGGCGATCGCCCTGGCGGCGGTGGCGGTGATCCTGACCGTGACCATGCGGTGGGGCGATCATCTCAGCCGGCTCCTCTCACCGGCGTCGGACGAGGCCCTGCTCCTGGCCGTTTTCGGCCTCACTCTTCTGGTCGGTGGGTTGGCGGAGGAGGTCGAGGTGTCCGCGGCCATCGGTGCGTTCCTCGTGGGCCTGGCCCTGTCTGGCGCGGTCCAAAAACGCGCATCGGCGCTCGTGAGCCCGTTGCGCGACCTGTTCGCAGCCACGTTCTTCCTCTCGTTTTCGTTCTCGGTCGACCCCGCCGACCTCCCGGGAGTCCTGTTGCCTGCCGCCCTGTTGGCCGTGCTCGGCATCGCCGGCAAGGTCGTCTCGGGCTGGGTGGGGTCGCGAAACCTCGACGTAGACGTACCCGGTCGGCTGCGTGCCGGCACCGTACTGATCGCCCGAGGCGAGTTTTCCATCGTCATCGCCGCTCTGGCCGCGGCAACCGTCGACGGCGCCGAACTGGGCGCGCTGGCGGCTGCCTATGTGCTCATCACCGCGGTGATCGGCCCTCTCGCCGCCAAGTACGCCGACCGCATCGCGCCGGTGGTCGGCCGAATTACCCCACCTGGTGGGTTTTCGGGGGGCCCGGCCCCCCCTAAACCCGACCGGAAACGGTTGAGTTAGCCGCTAGACCTCGTGGGGCTGGGGACGGTGACGGACACGACCCAGGAAAGGCCGGCGGCCTCGTCGACTTTGGCGAAGGGCACCCAGGCGTCGACGATGCCGATCTTCGATCCGGCGGCCACGATCTCGGCTCCTAGGGCGGTGAGCTCCGCCTGCTGGGCCTCGGTGACCGGACTGCTGGCGTTGAGCTCGAGCTGGAGGCTGCCGTCGTCACGGACGGGCACGCCGGTGTCCGTGAAGTTAGGGTTGGAGCTGCCCGGCGTTTCGCCGGCCTTCAGCCGGTCCACGGTGCGGGTCACCGCGTCGGGCAGCTTGGACGGCTGCTTCTGGGGCGATGCGGTCGTGGAGGTGGGGGCCGACTGTTGCGCCGTCGACCCACAGGCGACGAGCAACGCCCCCACCAGTGCCACCGCCACGCCGGCGCCGTGGGGTCTCATCGGCCGCCGGTCATCCGTTCTGGGCCGGCCCGGAACCGGAACGGCGAGCGAGTCCGAGACCGGCCATGGCGGCGGCCAGCAGGGCCAGGCCTGCGGGCAGCGTGGGCCAGTGCACCGGTCCGGTGGCGGCCAAGTTGCCGACGATGGGGGGTGGAGGTGGCACCACCACGGTGGCCGTCGCCGTGGCCGTGTTGTCGGCCTGCGAGATGTCGAAGGGGCTGGTGACCAAGGCGGTGCTGATCAGTTCGGTGCCCGACTCGGCGGCGGGGTCGACGACTGCGTCGAAGGTGAAGACCTGGCGATCGCCCTTGGCCATGTCCGAAATCGAACACGACACGTCTTGGCCGTCGGAGGTGCACCCCGACCCGCTCGATGCGAAGGTCATGCCGGATGACAGGGTGCCGGTGAGGGCCAGGCGGGTCCCGGGGTCGGGGCCGTTGTTGGTCGCCGTGAGCGTGTAGGCAACCGTGTCACCAGGAGCCGGTCCGGTGGAGCTGACCTGGTTGGTGAGGGCCACGTTCGATACCGCCGACGCGGCCAGGCAGTCGAGGATGCCGGCCCCTACGACCGATTCGTCGCCGGGGGGCCCGATCTTGACCGCTGTCGATGCCAGGCGCTCGTGGATGTCGGCCACCGGTGCGTCGGGCTGGCCGACGGCCTGGCGGACGAGGGCGTCACACCCGGCGGCGTGGGGAGCGGCGGCCGAGGTCCCCTTGAACGATGACGGGAACCCGCCCGCACCACTGACGGCCACGTTGTCGGCCGCCGTCCATGCCGGGCCCGGGAACGTTCCTACGTCGATTCCCGGGCTGGCCGCGCACTCCTCGTCCTCGCTCTTGACCGTGCCGGGGGGGCAATTGGTGGTCGTGAACAGGTCGACGGGACCGCCGGCGCTGAACGGCTCGATCTGACCGGTGGCGGCGTCGATGGCGGCGGCCGCCCCGGGCAGACCCGACGTGAAGTTGTTGTTGGGGTCGAGGCTGCCTGATCGGGTGGGCGGGTCGACGGCAGCGGCGCCGTCCCAACGCAGGTCGAGGGTCGGCGGGGTGGCCGGCGGGGTGACGGCCGGATCGACGAAGGCGCTGACGACCAGCTTGGCGTTGATGGGCGGACCGTTCAACGTGCCCCCGAACGCCTCGAGGGTGTCGCCGGCCCCGTTGCCCTGGAAGGCGTCGGAGAAGTCGAGGCACTCGCTCAGGTCGTCGGTCATGAGGAACAGGTCGAGATCGGTGAACCCGCCCCAGCCGGGGGTGGGGAAGATCGACCGGGGCTCGCTCCACTGGAGGGCGAAGACGCTCCGGCCGGGGAGGAGCGTGACCTCGAAGCTGGTCTTGCCGCCGGGCCCGATGGGCACGGCGTTGGTGGGCGGCGTCATGCCACAGTTGAGGAACGGGCCGGGTTTTCCTTCGGGGCCAGCCCCGGTACCCGTGGCCGTCACCCGGGCGGCGTGGGTGTCGCCGTCGTTGCCGGCGGCGGAGTGCACCGAGACCCCCAGGCTGGTGAGGCCGTCGATGACCTGGGGCACGACGCCGGCCTGGAACACGGGTTGGTCGAGGAACCCCACGTCGTGGACGATGACGTTGGCGCCGGCTTTGCGGAGGGCGTCGAAGGCGGTGACCAGGGTGAGGGGCGTGACCACCTGGCCGATGCCCGCGGTATGGAAGTCGAGCTTTGCGTCCGGCGCCATGTCGTGGACGATTTCGAGCATGGCCGTGCCCTCGTCGCCGGTGCCCGCCCCGAAGGTGGTCGGGTCGATCACGTTGATGGCGGGCAGGTCGCCTGTCGCCTGGGCGGCAGCCAGGTTCTGGACGCCATCAGACACGACCCCGACGGTGACGCCGGCGCCGGTGAGGCCCTTGGCCTGGGCCAGGTTGGCCTTCTGCAGGGCGACCCCGGCACTGGTGACGGCGCCGGTGTGGCCGTAGGACGGAACGGTCACCGACGTGACCCATGGCAGGGCGGCCGCCTGGGTGACGGTGTCCAGAGGCAGCCACGCCTCAATCATCCCGGTGGCGACGTGCAGGTCGGGAGACAGGTTGAGGACTTTCATGCCGGCCGCACCGAGGCGAATGAGATCGGACTCCTCTGCTCCACCGGTGGGCCTTGTCGCGTGGAAGTCGAGCTCGATGCGTCCGCTGGGGTCGGTGTGCACACTGGCGTCGGTAATCGGGCCCGTGGGCTTCTCGGTGTTCTGCACGGCCCGCAGGACGGCGGCCGGGACCTTCTGGATGTTGGTCGAGGGCGGCGCCTTGGGCGCCGCCGCCGCCGGCATGACCAGCCCGGTGGAGGAAGCCGCCAAGAGGACCGCCGGGAGGAGCATGGTCGTTGGCTTCCGCCGCATTCGCCTTCTACCCTTCGCCGTTTTCGTCAGGGCGCTCAGTGTGGCACGCGCCGGAGGTAGTCGCGTAGCTCAGGGCCAGTCGGATGGGGCGCGCTGGTTGCTGCGGTGGTCGTCGAGCGCCCATGCCCGGCGCCACGGCGCGGTGGTCGGGCCGGTGAGCGTGGGAGTGTCGCCCCTGGCCGCACGCTGCCGTGCCGCCCACCAGTCTGTGGCCGTCTCGTCGCCCAGTTCGGCCACCGCCGCTTCGACCCGGACGGCAAAACGACGGGAGTCCTCGCCCACCTCCGCCCGCAGGGGTTGGCCGAATGTCACGCGCACCCCGGTGCCCCGGGCGAACGGACGCCCGATCGGCGTTGGGAGCTGGGCACCCTTCTTGAGGATCCTGCGGGTGCCTTCGACGAACACCGGTACCACCGGGCGTTGGCACCTGATGGCCAGGTAGGCCGCACCTCCGCGGAAGTCCTGGCCCCAACCGTCGGGGCTGCGGCCGCCCTCGGGGAAGACCACCAGGTTCCATCCGTCGTCGATGAGGGAGGCGGCCAGGTCGGACGAGCGTCGGTTGACCTTGGTCCGCTCGATGGGGATGGCGCCGATGGTGAGGGCGGAGTAGGCGCCCTTGGCCCGGCTGGAGAAGAAGTAGTCGGCGGCGGCGGCCACCACGGCCCGGTGGCGGAAGCGTGACGGCAGCGAGGTGAGGACGAGCGGCGTGTCGATGTGGCTGTGGTGGTTGGCCGCGAAGATCGCCGGTGCGTCGAGGTCGGCCAGGCGGTCGAGGCCGGTGACGAGCGGGGAGCCGAGCACGGCGACGAGCGGCCGTAGCACGTTGTCGACGACGACAGCCCGGGCGACGCGGGCCGGCCACCGACGGGCCCACTCGGTGTCGTAGTGCACGCCGGTCCGGCGGGGTTCGGGCTCGCGTTCCACCGTCGTGGGCCACGTGGCTGCGCCGATCGGGAACGCCGGGCGAACGGCTGCCTGCGCGGCCGAACGCAGTGACCCGGTGAGCCTCAAGTGACGTCGGCCATGAGGATGGGCGGGTTGTGTATGTGGGTGATCGACGGGTTGCGTCCCACCACGTCCTCGGCCATCTCCAGGGCGTCGAGCAGGGTGGAGGCGGGTTTGAAGCCCATGCGGCGCACGGCCCGCGGATTGCCGCCGACGATGATGACGTTGTTGTTGACGTGCTGGAGGGCGTGCGATCCCCAGTACCACATGTAAAACGCGTGGACCCCGTGGTAGGCGTAGCTCGTGCGGTAGAGGTGGATGTACCACGGGTCGTTGGCGAAGTCGGCTTCGAACTTGGCCTCGATCTCGGCGGGGTCGGTGGTCTCGGGCAGGACCTGCTCGAAGAAGTCGATGTAGCTGGGGTGGTGCACGGGGTGGAACTCCCAGGGCGTGGGGTGGCTCATGATGACGACGCCACCCTGGCGCACCAGTGGCTTGCCCCGGTAGAGGTTGAAGAAGTAGCCGAGCCCCACGCACATCACGAGGAGGGGGTTCATCACCGAGTTCACGTTGTAGGGGCCCACATAGGGAAGGCCCATGGTGAGGATGTCGGCCTGGCCCTCGATGGGCACCAGGTGCTGGCGGTAGACGTTCTCGGTCGTCAAGGCGTGCACGGCCTCGACCTCACCCGCGTACACACCCGTCATCTTCTGGGGCGACTTGATGCTGTGGAAGATGCTTCGGGCCAGGCGGGGGGGACAGCGCTCAAGGCTCTTGGAGACGGCGAGGTACGAAGCCCGGTCGCGGGCCGACCACTCCCACTCGCGCTTCTGGAGGAAGGAGAACTGCTTGGGGAACGTGTCGGTGTTGAGGGTGGTCTCGATCTGGAAGACCTTGACGTGCTCGCCCAGGAGGCGGCCCATGCGCCACGCCGACGCATGCAGCTGCGAGCTCTTCTGGTCCATGAACGAGCGGCTGTGTTGCATGGTGTTGACGTTGTGGTGCGCCCGCAGGCTGCGGTACGAGGCCAGGCCGGTCATGGTCGACTTGTGGCCGCCGTCCATGGCCACCAGGTTCACGTTGACGTAGACGAGCAGGTCGGAGGTGGCCGCCCGCTTGTTGATCTCCACGTGCTCGCCCTCGGCGGTGCGACCGACGAGCTCGAGGTTGTCGTGGTCCTCGGCGTCGTGCTGGGTGAGCCGACCCTGGGGGGCGAAGGCGTCGTACACGCGGTCGCCGACGATGTGGCGAAGCTCGGGTTCGGTCATGCGCCGGTGGAGGCCGTGGGCGGCGATCAGCACGACGTCGTCGACTCCCGCCTCGGCGGCCAGGTCGAGGACAGCTTCGATGACCCGCTGGCGGTTGTCGGGGCGCCGCATCGGGGGGAGGGGCACGGCCTGGTTGTCGAAGGCGATAGTGAGGCGCATTCCGGCCCGAAGCAGCGCGGCCAACGGTTCACTGTCGCCGACGGGGTTGGCCAGGGCTTGGCGGATGGCGGCGTCGGGATGGTCGAGGGGCGTCACCGGCTCGGCCGGGTAGATGACCCGCGAACCCACGGGCAGGCGCTCGAGGTGGAATCCCTCGCCCGCGTGGAAGAGCACCGGGGGCGTGGAGCGCTCGACCTCGAGCACCAGTCCGGGTCGGGTGCGGACGCCAGGAGGTCCGGGTGGCATGGAGTCGCCTCCCGGGCTACTCATCGTCGTCTCTCGGATCGAAGGTCGAACGCCACCTTGACGGCGTCGCGTCGGCCGGCATTGGCTGCGTGGTCTATGGCGTCACGGTAGCGGTCGAGGGGGTAGGTGGCCGAGACCAGGCGCTCGAGGGTGGCCTCGGCGGCCAGGTCGAAGGCCATCTCGAACGTTCTTGGCGAGGGATCAGAGCCGTGCTCGACGGCGTCTTCGACGCCGTAGGCGTAGGAGCCGCGCAGGGTGATCTGGCGTTGCCACAGTGGGGTGAGGTCGACGAGCACCGTGGCCGGCATGCCCAGCAGCACGATCGTGCCTCCGGGGGCGACCACGGCCAGGTCCTCGGCCAGCGAGGCCTGGCTGCCCACACAGTCGACCACCACGTCGACCCCGCCCGACAGGCCCCCGCCCACGCGTAGCGACGCCGTGGTGCGCCGCACCGCCCGGCGGACCTCGTCGGACCCCACCACCAGGTCGGCCCCCAGGTCGGCGGCCAGCCGCTTCTGGAGGGGGTGCTTGGCTGCCACCATCAGCATCGACGGTGGGGCGAAGCGACGCAGTGCGGCCGTAGCGCACAGCCCCAAGGTGCCGGCTCCCAGCACCAGCACCCGGCGACCGAAGGCACCGGCCCCCACGGCGGCATGCACGGCACACGCTGCGGGCTCGACCATCACCGCGGCCTCGTCGCTCATCCCTTCCGGCACCCTGTGAATCTGGGAGTCGTGGGCCACCAGTGCCGTCGACCACCCCCCGCCGGTGTCGGTGCAGTAGCCCGTCTGCATGCCGGGCGCCAGGTGCCCGAAGGCCAGTCGCTCGCACCGGTCGATGTGGCCGCGAGCGCATGCCGTGCAGGGTGGTACGACACCTCGCACCGCGCAGCCCAGCACCGGTTCGATCACCACGCGCGTGCCGTCGTCGAGCTCACCCACGATCTCGTGGCCGGGCACGAACGGGAACGACACGAGAGGCTCGAAGTACGCCGAGGCCTTGCCGTCGACGGTGGAGAGGTCGGAGCCGCAGATCCCGGCCAGGCGGGGCCGCACGCGCTGCCAGCCGGGGCCGGGCAGCTCGGGCTCGTCGACGTCGGACAGGGCGAGGGGGCCGACCCGCGAGCCCAGCCCGGGAGCCAGGGTGGCGGCCACCCGCGCCGCTGCGTAGCGCGGCAGCGAGCGCTCGAACACCAGCGCCCTCACCGGACCCCCCCTCCGTTCCTGTCGTGCGAAACAACACCAATGGGTGACTTGCGCGATAAGAACGCCGGGACATGGGGCCGCGGCGACAGGGGAAGCAGCGGCCGGGGGACGCCGGCAGCCTTGGTCCACTGCTCCACGTGCCACCCCCGCTTGCGGGCGATGGCGGCCAGCTTGGGCTCGGCGTTGACGGCCACCGGGTGGCCGACGGCCTCCAGCATGGGCAGGTCGCTGGTGGAGTCGGCGTAGGCCGACGATTGCGACAGCGAGAGCCCTTCGGCCCGGGCGTATTCGGCCAGGACCAGGGCCCGGGCCTCGCCGGTGGGGGGCACCGTTTCCAGTTCGCCTGTGAGCTTGCCGTCGCGCTCGCCCAGGCGGGCGCACACGACATCGTCGAACAGTGGCCGCAGGGGTTCGACGACGAAGTCGAGGGCGCCGGTGATGAGCACGGTACGGTGGCCGGCGGCGCGGTGCTCACGCACCCGGCGGATGCCGGCGGGAAACGACTTGGTCAGCAACAGCTCGCTGAACAGCTCCCAGGCGTCGGCCCGCAGGCGCTCGGCCGGGGCCCCTTCGTAACGACGGTAGAAGTGACGGAGAAAGTCGCCGCGGTCGCGCCGGTCGAGAGCCAGCAGGCCGGGGCCGGCCTTCATCATCCGCAGGGTGAATCGGGCCCGCTCGTCGTCGGCCAGGCCGCGGGTGGCCAGCCACGAGTAGGACTCGACCACGTTCGATGCGATGAGCGTGTTCTCCAGGTCGAACGCGGCCAGGTGGCGGTCGGGCGAGAGGATGGCCCGCTTGCCCCGCTCGTAACGGCTCACCCCGCCCTTGCGGCCCGCCGTGGTACGGACGCGGGCCTGGTGCACGATCGACGGCATGTGCACGTCGAGCACATAGTGGCGCCAGTCGATCACCGTGGTGTCGAAGCAGAACTCGGCCTGGTCGACGTCGTCGAGGCTCTCCCAGAGGGCCACCAGGCGGGTGTCGTCGAAGACGGCCTCGGTCTCGGCGTAGGCGCCGTAGAGCTTGACGTAGCCGAGGGCCCGTTCGCCCTCGTCGCGCCGCTCCTCGAGACGGGCCGTCACCTCGGCCCGCTGGCCCCTGATGGGCAGCGAGGCGATGACCTTCTCGGCCGTGCGCAGGGCGGTGACGCCCCGCTGGAGCTGGCGCTGGGCCCGGCCCCGCTGGGAGAAGCTCCAGCCGGCAGTGACGATGGGCTGGCCCTGGGTGTCGTAGAGCGGGTGCTCCCGGAAGTACTCCTTGACCAGGTTGACCAGGCGCATCAGCTTGAGGGGGTTCCCCGACCCGGTGGCCACGTGGTACACGAAGTCGTCGGGGTCGTGGCCCCGGGCGGCCAAGGTGATGATGGCGGCCACCACCATGTCGACGGGGATGACGTCGACCACGCCCTCGGGGATGCCGGGGAACTCCTTGAGCAGGCCGCGGCCGTAGGCGATGAGCACGGGCTCGGCCATGCGGAAGCCCCGGATCCAGCCCGGCGCCGGCTCGGCGTACGCCGACTCGATGATCGACGGGCGGACGATCGTGACCGGTACGTCGCCCTTGACCTCGAGCAGGGCCCGCTCGGACAGCGACTTGGTGTAGGCGTAGGCGTCGGGCCACCCGAGGGCCTTGGCCCGGGCCCGGCCCGCCTCCACCAGGCAGTCCTCCACCCACTGCTCGCGCAGGCGCTCGGCCTTGGCCGCCACCAGCGACGAGCCCGCCGCGCCTACCTCCGAACGCGCCGCCTTGGTGAGCTTGGCCAGGCGCTCGGGCCGGCGGCTCTCGGCGTCGGCGTCGGCGCGGGCCCGCACGGCGGCGTCGACTTCGGCTCGCCAGGCCACATCGGCACTGAAGGGTGTCTCGGCCAGGGGCGCCTCGGGCGAGCGACCCCGGCGGCTGCCGGCCACGTAGGCGGTGCCCACGGAGATGAGGTGCGCCGTCGACCCCAGCCCCTTCATGGTCTCGACCACGCGCACGGTGCCGACCAGATTCACGTCGACGGCGGCATCGAGCGGCGAGTCGAAGCTGACCCGGGCGGCGGCGTGGATCACGGTATGGCAGCCGGCCAGCACGGCCCTGCCCTCGTCGTCGAGACCCAGGCCGTCGGAGGTGACGTCGCCGGCCACCACGTGGACCCGGCGGGCGATTTCGGCGTCGAAACGGTCGCCCAGCTCGGCGCGAAGGCGGGCGAAGGCGTCGTTGGAGAAGATTTCCCGTCTGGCCCGCGTCTCGGGGGTGGAGCGCCGTCCCGGGCGCACCAGCAGTACCACTTCGCAGTCGGGCACGCAGCGTAGGAGGCGCTCCACCAACGCCGTGCCGAGGAAGCCCG
This sequence comes from Acidimicrobiales bacterium, assembly GCA_038238185.1. Taxonomy (GTDB): domain Bacteria; phylum Actinomycetota; class Acidimicrobiia; order Acidimicrobiales; family AC-14; genus DATAQC01. The sequence continues at coordinate 6,721 of JBBRXY010000002.1, read as the reverse complement.
TCGACCCGGTCACGCCGATGCGCGCGCCAGCCAATCGGTCACGGATCATTTCTCTACTCTGGCATTACCGCGGGAACCCGGACGAAACGCCGCCGTGTATCGCGTCGGTCACCTGCCGTTCTCTGGCGTTCGGCCTCCGGTATCTTTCCCGCATCGCGGGGTCGGTCCTGGGTTGGGAGGGGACTCACGTGCACACACGTCGAAGCTCGCGTCACCTACGCGACGCCCTCGGAGGCGCCGGCTCGTCGCACACCATCACGGTACGAGTCACCGCGCCGTCGCCGGAGGGAGCCACGGCGGCAGTGCTGATCGTGGCTCGCAGCGCCGACGACCCGACGCGCGCCGACCAGGTCGGCGCCGATCTCAGCACCGGGCAGCAGATAGGGCGCCGGGTTCCCGAGCATCAGGGCGAGGGCGTCGCGACGGGGAGAGCGAGTGAACACCGAAGGCGCAAAGGCCGTCGAGCGCAACGACCGAGTCCTGGCTCCTACCCGGTGGGTCTCCGTCGGGATCGTGCCCGTCCTCTGCGCTGCGTTCGTCATTCTGTACTTCTTCCCGACCAAGACCACCGAACTGTGGGCCTGGTGGATCCACCCGACCATGACGGCGATGATGATGGGGGGCGGCTACCTGGCCGGCGCCTGGTTCTTCTTCCGGGCGGCCACCACTGATCAGGGCCACAAGGTGCTGAAGGGCCTGCTGGGCACGACCGTGTTCACCACGCTTCTCCTGGGCGCCACGCTGCTGCACTGGGACAAGTTCAACCACGACCACGTCTCGTTCTGGGTTTGGATGCTGCTCTACGTGGTCACCCCGCCGCTGCTCCCGTGGCTGTGGTTCAACAACCGCAAGACCGATCCGGGAACCATGCGCCCGGGCGACGTGGCCGTGCCCGACCCGATCCGGGTGGCGGTCACCGCCATCGGGGTCGGCCAGCTGCTGTTCGCCCTGGTCCTGTTCGTGAGGCCGTCGCTGTTCATCTCCCACTGGCCGTGGCTGATCACCCCCCTGACCGGGCGGGTGATCGCCGCCTTCGTGGCCTTCCCGTCGGTGACCTGGCTGCTCTTCGCCACCGACCGGCGCTGGAGCTCGTTCGAGATCCCCACCGAGACGGCCACGATCGGGCTGGTCCTGGTGCTGATCGCCACCATCCGGGCGGCCGACGAATTCGACGGCCAGGCGCCCGCCTACGCCGCCCTGTTGGTGTTCACGATCGCCGGCCTGGTCGCCTTCCAGGTGGTGATGCGCCGGATGGCGCGAGGCTGAGTCCCGCCTGATGCGAGGCTTAGTCCCCACCTGATGCGAGGCTAGCGGCGTGCTGGCCATCGGTGAATCGCTGTACGAGCTCCTGCAACAGGGTCGGTATGCGGACGCCGCCGCCTTTACCGGCTGGCTGGCCCTGGGGATCCTGGTCGTGGTGGTGGGGGCGTTCGTGGCCACCCAGCTCGGGTCCCGGACGGCGCGCCGGTCGGTGGAATCGCTGGTGGCACGGTCGACCCTGCCAGGGGCGGCCGCCCGCAGCGCCGGCCGGGCCGGCACCCTCGGCGGGGTCGCCGCCAGCCTGGTCCGGGTCGTGGTGTGGTCGATCGCCGTACTCCTCGTCCTCGACAAGTTCGGCATCAATCTCGGGCCCCTGCTGGCGGGAGCGAGCATCGTCGGGGTGGCGCTGGGCTTCGGTGCCCAGAGCCTGGTCAAGGACTTCCTCTCGGGGTTCTTCATCCTGGCCGAGGATCAGTACGGCGTGGGCGACGTCATCACCATCGGCGACACCACGGCCACCGTCGAGGAGGTCAACCTCCGGGTCACCAGGATGCGGGGGACGGACGGCACGGTGTGGTTCATCCCCAACGGCGAGATCCGCAAGGTGGGTAACTCCCACAAGGAGTGGTCAAGGGCCATCGTCGACGTGCTGGTTCCGCCGGGCGCCGACGTGGCGGCGGCCTGCGCGGCCATCGGTCGGGAGCTCGACGACCTCGGTACTGAGGATGAATGGACGGCATCGGTGCTGGAGCCCCCGGAGGTGCTCGGCGTGGAGGCGATGGGCGTCGACGGCACCACCGTGCGGGTGGCGGTGAAGACCGATCCCGGCGAACGGGCCAAGGTGGCCCGGGAGCTGCGGGCCCGCATCCTCGCCCGCTTGCGCACCGACGGCGTCGTCCCGGTGCCCGAAGGGCCCTGACAGGTCCGCTTCAATGGTGGATTCAGCTCCGCGTCGCCAGGATCTCCTCGTAGAACTCCACATGTTCGGCCACCATGCGTTCCCGGGAGAAGTAGCCCTCGACGGCGGCCCGGCAGTCGGATCGGCTGATGGCGCCGATGCCCTGCAACTTCTCGGCCATGTCCGTCTCGTCGGTACAGAGATAGCCGGTACTCCCGTCGACCACGACCTCGGGAGCGGCGCCCTCGCGGAAGGCCAGGACCGGCGTACCGCAGGCCATCGACTCGATCATGACCAGGCCGAACGGCTCGTTCCAGCGGATCGGGAAGAGGGTGGCGCGGGCTCCGCCCAGGAGCTTGACCTTCTCGGCCTGGGACACCTCACCCATGTACTCGACGTCGTCGCCCAGCAGGGGGGCGATCTCGGCGTCGAAGAAACGGTGCTCCCAGGGCTCGCGCAGCTTGCCGGCCAGCTTGATCGGCATGCCCGCTTTGCGGGCCGCGGCAATGGCGCGGTGAGGCCCCTTGTCGGCCCCCATGCGGCCGAGGAACAGGCAGTAGTCGCCACCGTCGCCGACGGGGAAGGAGTCGGCGTCGACGCCGTGGTGGATCACCCTGGCGATGGCCACCTGGGGGGCGACCTGAACCTGGGCGTGGGAGATTCCGATCAGCGGCACCCGGTGGGCCACGCGGCCGTAGAGGTCGATGAGCTCGTCGTTGAACGGGCCGTGGACGGTGGTGACCACGGGAAGGTCGGTGTAGCCCTCGGCATAGACGGGCCCGAGAACGGTGTGGTCGTGGACGATGTCGATGTCGGACTCACCGATGATGTCGTAGGCGGCCATCACGTGGCGCAACTCGGGCACCGTGAACCCCATCCGGTCGCCCTCGGCGTGCTCCAGGAGCCACTTCCGGGGTACCGGGCAGGTGGAATCCCCGGTGGCGTAGAGGAGGATCTCGTGACCGCCGGCCTGCAGCCCGCGGGCGAGGCCGTCGACGGCTTGTTCGATTCCGCCGTACCGGTCGGGCGGGATGGGGCCCCAGGGAGGGGCGACGATGGCAATGCGCATGGTCATCGATTGAACCACGCGGGCGGCCTGTCTCGGTCCACCGGGTCTGATAACGCGGCCGATCAAGCCACCGGCGGTGTCGTAGCGTGGAGGACGTGAACACACCTTCGGGACCCTGGGCTCTGTCCGGAGAGTGCCTGGTCGGTGTCATCCGGCCGGGTCTGGCTGCGCTGTTGCCCACCGGCCTGCACGCTGTCCCCGGCCCCCGCCTCATCCTCGGTGCCCGATACGACCAGTCACCGGTGGGGCCCTATCTGGAGATCGCCGTCTGCGAGCCGGCCCGCACCGGTGGCCGGATCGGCATGTGCGTCACGACCATGGTGGTCAGCACGGTCGAGGCCCGGCGCGGCGGCCGGGTCAACTGGGGCATGCCCAAGGCGCTGGGGACCCTCGACTGGTCGACCGACGGCGATGCCCGGACCCTGGTGTGGGCCGAGCGGGGCCTCACGTTGCGGGCCACGCCGGTCGGCCCACACCTCCCGGCGCTGGTGCCCTTCCGCTCGATTCAGGTCGGCTCCGACGGACCGTTGTCGGCCACGGCCCGCCTGCGGGGACGAGCCCGGCTGGCCCGGGTTGAGGTGGCCACGGAGGCCGACGACCCGCTGGCCTGGACGACCGGCGGCCATGCCGGGGTGATCGTGTCCAGCGCTCGTTTCGTGATGGGCGAGGCGTGCCCGGCGGCGAGCCCCCGGGCCCCCCGCGGTCGTACCCGGCCGGCTCCCGAGCCTGCACTAGCGTGGGCCCCCGACTCGGGCGATTAGCTCAGCGGAAGAGCGCTGCCTTCACACGGCAGAGGTCGGGGGATCAAGACCCTCATCGCCCACTACAAACATGCTGGTCAGAGGGGGTGCAGTCTCTCTCTTGTTGCTTCGGATCGGCGATGCACCACATCTGCACCACATGAGCTAGGGCCGAAGGTCGACGATGTCGGCGTCGGCGACCGCCACGAGGGGCGAGAACATGGCCTCCAGCCGGCCCGTCGTGCGCTCGACTTCGGCGGGGAACAGGTGCCGGTACCGGTCGAGGACGACTGCGACCGATGTGTGCCCCGCCCTGGCCGCGACCTCGTTCGGGGTGGCGCCGGCGGCGGCCCAGAGGCTTACAGCTGTGTGGCGGAGATCATGTGGGCGGAGGGGCGCCAGCCCAGCCGTTTCTACCGCCGGCCTCCAGAACCGCTGACGCCACGAGTTCGCCCGCAGCGCCCCGCCGGCGGGCCCGGGGAAGACGAGGCCGTCGTCTCCCGGCTCTGCGTACCGCCCGAGGTGCTAGACGAGCTCGTCCGTCACCTGTCGGGAGAGCGACACGGTCCGCTTGCCCGCTCGGGTCTTCGGGGGCCCGAAGTGCATGTGGCTACGAACCTCGACGGCCTGCTCGGCGACACGCACGCTGCTCCGCAGGGTGTCGAGCCGGCCTCGACCAAGCCCGGCCATCTCCGAGAGTCGGAGCCCCCCGTAGCTCTTGAGGAGGACGAAGGCCCGGTACCGAGGCTAGGCTCGATGTTGACGCCGGTGTTGACGACAACGTTGCATCCAGTCTTTCTCTGGCCTCGCGGGCGGCGCTGGAACAGGCGCCTCCGCTGCTTACCCCAAACGGCAGGTGCAACATTTCCCCGGCGCCCCGGCGCCATATTGCAACTCCGATGCAACGTTCTCGACCGCCACGGCACCCTTGCGCCCCTGCAACATTCGTCAAGCCTGCGGCGGCATGGTCGTCGCTCTCGGCGGGTACGCGGTCCAGTTTGGCGCGTCGACTCCCAACGCCTGAGGTCGCCGACCCACCGGCATGTCGTACGGGCAGGATCGCGTCCCGTCTTACCCATACGGCGCCGGACGACAGCCCGGTGGCGACCGCCGACCGGCTCCGCCCGACCGAGCCGGGGACGAGTTCAGTAGTGCAGCCGAGCGGGCCGGACCCGCTTCGGCGAACCGGATCCGATTCTGCCTTCCGTCTAGTATGGTAGACGGGTGACGAGTCGAGCGTTGCTTCGATTGCTGACCAGTCGTCGGTTCGGGTGCGTGGTCGTTCGCCAACGAGGATCGCACGTGATGGTCCAGTGTGGAGACTGCCGGGCCGTCATACCGGCCCACAACCGGGACCTGGCTCCCGGTACCTGGGCCGACATCCGGTCGTCGCTGGCGCCGTGTTTAGGGAAGGAGTGGTGGAAATGAGCATCCCTCAGTACGAGGTTGTCGTGCGGCGTGATCCGGAGGACAGCCGCTACTGGTTGGCCAACCTGACGGGCGAGGAGGGCGCGCATACCTTCGGACGGTCGCTCGTCGAGGCGAAGCGCCACGCCGTGGAGATGGTCGGCCTGTGGTTCGATGTAGAGCCGAACAGCTTCGACATCGAGTGGGACGTGCGGCTCGGGGACCTGGCGAGCGTGGTCAAGCAGGCCCATGCGGCGATCGCCCACGTTGCGGAGGACCAACGCCTACGAGACGGGGCGGTCCGCGTACTGACCGAGGCGGGCATCAGCTATCGCGACATCGGTGAGCTCCTCGGGCTCTCGTTTCAACGGGTCGCGCAGATCGCCAAGGCGTCGTGACGCTCGCGCCGCCGAGCCTCAGAGCCTCATTGCGTTTCGCGGGTCGACGGGTTGCGGTGAAGCCCCCGAAGCGCGGCCTGGTTGGCGACGCTGCACCACATCTGCACCACAAGCGGGGCGCAAAAGGGCGCAACAGCACGCACCTGCGAGTAGGTCGAAAGGGCCTCTGAACAGCGGTTTTACAGATTCCTCCAGGTCAGCCCACACCCCTGAATTGCCTTCACACGGCAGAGGTCGGGGGATCAAGACCCTCATCGCCCACCAGAAATGACCAGTTCAGAGGGGGTTGCGCTCCCTCAATGACCCACCGGACCTGCCGGATGCCCCGCGAAGGTGTCGAGTCCGACCCGGGCGGCGATCCCGACCGGGTGAGTCGATGGGCACCGTCGGCGATTCGTATGACCCATGCCCCGTTCGGAGCCCGCCCAGCTGCTCCTGGCCAATCTGACCACCGGAGCCGCCTCTATAACCAACTGCCTGAGGGCCCCAAGTTGGAAGCAGTTTACTGCTCCGCTTCATCTGCGGGCGCAGGTGCTCGTAGTTCGGCTATTGGGCCGAAACATGTAGTGCAGAAACAGTGAGTGTCGAACCCCGATCCGAGACGTCTTGACAATACGCCTGCCGAGGAGGAAGATCTCCAGAATTCGGGTCGATTGAGCCCGATTGCAAGCGGGGCCCGGGTTATGCATCGTGCGGTTAGCCGGGGCAAAGAGCGTGGACATCAACTAATAGTTCTGCTCTAAACGAGCGGCATGAGCGCGGCGGACGGACCGCTGAGCCACCAAAATCGGGGGTTTCCTGGTGCGTCGCCTAGTGTCCTGTAAGCCAGTTCAGCCGCGAAATATTGGCTGATCGGGAACTTCTGCGGCGAAGGCGCGTTCTGTCAGGTAGAACCCCGACAGAAGGAGCTTGCTTTGGCGCGCCGTGGCCGACCGACAATCCCGATCAC
>JBBRXY010000001.1:0-91160 GCA_038238185.1 Acidimicrobiales bacterium | reverse complement strand
TCGTGTTCCTGGGCGTGTACCCCAAGCCCGTGCTCGACCGCATCCAGCCCACCGTCGCCGCCCTGATCCTCCACGTGGAGGAGCACTCCGACTACCGGGAGCCAGCCGTGAACCGGGGCATCCCTGTCGCCCAGCCCCGCCCCGACGCCGGCGAGGGCGCCAGCGACACCAAGACCGGGAATAGGCGGTAGGCCGGTGCCCCCCCAGGCCCTCCAGCTGCCCGCCGTCAACTTCGCCGACTTCGCGCCGGCGCTGATCCTCGTGATCGGTGCCCTCGTGCTTCTCACCGGCGGCACCTTCCTGCGTGGGCGACGGGTGGGCAGCGTCTACGCCATCTTCACCGTGCTCACCGCCGCTGGCTCTCTCGTGTCGACCGCCTTTGTCTGGCACCGGGTGAGCGGGGGCCACGGCCAGGCCACCCCCTCGGTGGCCGACGCCCTCGTCATCGACGGCTTCAGCGTGTTCTTCGCGGTGATCATCTGCATCGCCGTCATCCTGGCGGCTCTCCTCTCCGACGACTATCTGCGCAGGGAGGGACTGGAAAGTCCCGAGTTCTACGTGCTGATGCTGCTCTCCGCCTCCGGAGGCCTCATCATGGCCGCGGCCAACGATCTCATCGTGGTGTTCCTCGGGCTGGAGATCCTCTCCATCGCCCTGTACGTGATGGCCGGCTATCACCGCCGCCGGGCCCAATCCCAGGAAGCCGCCATCAAGTACTTCGTCCTGGGGGCGTTCTCGTCGGCCTTTTTCCTCTACGGCGTGGCCCTCACCTACGGCGCCACCGGGTCGACGAACCTGGGCGACATCGCCAAGTTCCTACGGGAGCAGACGCTCACCGAGGGCGTGTTCCTCGGGGGCGTGGCCTTCCTGCTGGTGGGCCTGGGCTTCAAGGTGGCGGCGGTGCCGTTCCACATGTGGACGCCCGACGTCTATCAGGGTTCGCCCACACCGGTCACCGGGTTCATGGCCGCGGCGGCCAAGGCCGCGGGCTTCGCCGCCCTGTTGCGTATCTTCTTCTCGACTTTCGCCACCGCCCGCCTCGACTGGCAACCCATCGTGTGGGCCCTGGCGGTGCTGTCGCTCATCGTGGGTTCGGTGCTGGCCGTGGTGCAGACCGACGTGAAGCGCATGCTCGCCTACTCGTCGATCACCCACGCCGGCTACGTGCTCATCGGCCTCCAGGCCGCCACCGACCGGGGCATCGCCGGGTCGTTGTTCTACCTGCTGGCCTACACGTTCATGGTACTGGGCAGCTTCGCCGTGGTCACCCTCGTCGGCCAACGGGGTGACGATGCCCATGACCTCGAGTCGTACCGGGGACTGGCCAAGAGCTCTCCCGGGCTGGCCCTCGCCTTCACCGTGTTCCTGCTGGCCCAGGCGGGCGTGCCGTTCACCGCCGGGTTCCTGGCCAAGTTCTACGTGATCGGCGCGGCCGTCCAGAGCGGTTCGTACGCCCTGGCCATCATCGGGATGATGGCGGCCGTCGTGGCCACCTTCTTCTACCTCCGGGTGATCGTCGTCATGTACATGGGCGGCGAAAAGGGCGACGCCGACGCGGCGTCGAAGCCTCGCGTGATTGTCCCGTTCGGTGCCGCCCTGGCTCTCGGCATCTGCCTCATCTTCACCGTCGGCGTCGGCTTCTTCCCCCAGTACGTCATCGACTTTGCCAGACACGCCACCGTCCTGCGGCTGTAGTCGCCGTCGGTCCCGGCATCGCCACGCCGGCCGTGGCACAGTTGCCGAAGTCAAAAGGGGAGAGGACATGTTTCAGGTGCGAGCGACGGGTCGAAGGCGATGGAGCGTGGCGGCGGTACTGGTAGGGCCGGTGTTGCTCGCGGCCGCGTGTGGCGGCAGTAAGTCGGAGAGCGGCAGCGGTGCGGCGCCGTCGAAGGTCGTGAAGATCGGCGTCATCGCTCCCTTGTCCGGCGACCTCACCGCCTTCGGAACAGGGATCAAGAACTCGGTCGACCTGGCAGTGAAGCAGGCCAACGCCCAGAACAAGGTGCCGGGGTGGAAGATCGAGTTGGCCGCCGAGGACGACGCGGCCAAGGCCGACGTAGGTGCCCAGGCTGCCAGCAAGCTGGCCTCCGACCCGGCCGTCGTCGGCGTGGTCGGCACCTACAACTCCAGCGTTGCCCTCCAGGTGGCCCCCATCCTCGACAAGGCCAACATCGTCGAGATCTCGCCCGCCAACACCAACGACACCCTCACCCGGGGCCAGGACTTCAAGACCAAGCCCGTTCGTCCCCACAAGAACTACTTCCGGGTGGCCACCCTCGACTCGCTCCAGGGCGGCTTCGCGGCCGACTATGCCTACAACGACCTGTCGGCCAAGAACGTGGTGGTCATCCACGACAAGAAGGCCTACGGCCAGGGCTTGGCCGACTCGTTCAAGGCCCAGTTCGAGAAGGACGGCGGCAAGGTGCTCGCCACCGAGACCATCAACCCGGGCGACAAGGACTTCTCGGCGGTCCTCACCAAGATCAAGCCCCTGAACCCCGACCTGATCTTCTACGGCGGCGAGTACCCCGAGGCGAGCCTCATCTCCAACCAGGCCCACGGGGCGCAGGGGATCACCGCGCCGATCATGGGCGGCGACGGCATCGTCGACTCCACCTACGGCAAGACTGCGGGCGACGCCGCCAACGGCGACTACGGCACCTCGGTGGGGGCCCCGCCCGAGCAGCTCGAGTCGGCCAAGGCATTCATCGCCGACTACAAGGCAGCCGGGTACGGCGACCCGTTCTCGCCCTACGGCGCCCTGGCCTACGACGCGGCCAACACCATCATCAACACCCTTCCGACCGCCCTGGGATCGGCCACCAAGGTCAACGACACTGTCCGCAAGGCGGAGATGGTGGCCGTGCAGACGGCGAGCTTCGGCGGTGCCAGCGGCCCCGTCGGCTTCGACGCCTACGGCGATACCGTCACCAAGACCCTCACCATCAACAAGGTCGAGGGCCTCGAGTTCAAGCCCATCAAGACCGGGGAGTTCAAAGGCTGATCACCGCGTGAGGCAGTTCGCGCAGCAGTTGGCGAACGGCACCGTACTGGGCGCCACCTACGCCCTGATCGCCCTGGGCTACACGATGGTCTACGGCATCATCCAGCTGATCAACTTCGCTCACGGCGAAATCGTGATGGTCGGTGCCTTCGGCGGCCTCGCCGTCTTCAGCTACGTGTTGCCGGACTCAATGGCGGCGAACCCGTGGGTCGCCCTTCCTGCGGTGCTGCTGGTGGCCATCGCCGTGGCCGTCACCGTCGCCGTGGCGATGGAGCGGCTGGCCTACCGGCCCCTGCGCAACGCGCCCCGCCTGGCCCCGTTGATCACCGCTATCGGGGTCTCGATCCTCCTTCAGGAGGTGGTGCGGCTGTTCTACCCGGGTGGCAAGCGTCAGCAGCCCTTCCCCAGCCTGATCTCGACCAGCACGGTAGACATCGGCGGGGTCACGGTGGCGTGGGTGTCGGTCTTCGTGGTCGTCACCGCCCTCGTCTTGATGATCGCCCTCCAGGTGTACGTCAAGGCGACGAGGATGGGCAGGGCCATGCGCGCCACGTCGCAGGACCCGGAGACGGCCCGGCTCATGGGCATCAACATCGACCGGGTGATCGTCATGACCTTCGTGATCGGTGCCGCCCTGGCCGCCGTGGCCGGCGTGATGCAGGGCATGCGCTTCGGCCAGATCGACTTCCGCATCGGCTTCCTGGTCGGGCTGAAGGCCTTCACCGCCGCCGTGCTCGGAGGCATCGGCAACATCGCCGGAGCGGTGCTGGGCGGGTTCCTCCTGGGCATCGTCGAGGCCCTGGCCACGCAGTACGTGCCGCACGGGTCGTCGTGGAAGGACGTCTGGGCCTTCGTGGTCCTCATCGTGGTGTTGGTCCTGCGCCCCGGCGGCCTGCTCGGCGAGAGGGTAGCGGCCCGGGCATGACGCTTCCGGGCGCCGGCGGCGGGCCTGAGCGCCAGAGAGGCTCCCCGGTAGCCCGACCGCTGGCCGTCGTCGGTGCGCTGGCGACAGTGGTGGGCTGCCTGTCGCCGTGGGCCACCTTCGCCGGCTTTCCCGGCAAGATGACCCTGGCCGGGTTCCCGGGCGGCGCCCGGCTCTTCTGCCTCGTGCTCGCGGCCGGGGTGGTGGCGGTGTTCGTCAATGTGGCCGGTCGGCGGCGGGCGGCGCTGGCTGCCGCAGCCGGTTCCCTGGGGGTGGCCGTCATCAACGTGGTGGCTATCGCCCAGCATGGCGGTGGGGTCTCCACGGTGGCCTGGGGGGCGTGGCTCACCGTCGTCGGCACCGGGCTGGCGGCGACGGGGGCGGCCGCCCTTCCGCCCGATCACCGGCGCGACGTCGACTGGCCCCGGCTGCCGGCGCCGGTGGAGGTGGCCGCCGTTGCCGCTGCTTTCGCGGGCCTGCTGGCCATGGTCGTGTGGGGTCTGGGGATCAACGAGTCGAGCCGGTTCGTATCGTTCCTCGCCTTCGTGGTGGCGGGCAGCATGGCCCTGCACTACCTCGGGCTGTTCTCGTGGCTGGCCTCCCTCTCGACCCGCCACAGCCGGGTCACCATCCTGCTGGCCGCGGCCGCCGCCGCCGGCTTCCCCTTCACCCAGCAGGGCAACGCCTACTGGGTCCGGGTGTTCGCGTCGATTGGCGTCTTCGCCGCCGCCGCCGTCGGCCTCAATGTGGTGGTGGGCCTGGCCGGCCTGCTCGACCTGGGCTACATCGCCTTCTTCGGCGTGGGGGCCTACGTCGGGGCCCTGTTCGCCAACGCCTCGCTCACCACCGTGCACGTGCATCTCCCGTTCCTGGTGGTCGTGTTCCTCGGTGGCGCCGTTGCTGCGCTGTTCGGGCTGGTGATCGGCACCCCCACCTTGCGATTGCGAGGCGACTACCTGGCCATCGTCACGCTGGGCTTCGGCGAGATATTCCGCATCACGGCCAACAACTGGGACGGCCTCACCCGGGGCCCGAACGGCATCTCCGGCATTGCCGACCTTCAGGCCGGCGCCTTCAGCTTCGGTGAAACCCACAGCCTCTTCGGGGTCAGCCTGCCCGGGTTCGCCAACTACTACTTCCTCGAGCTGGTCCTCGTGGCCGCGGCCATCGTGGTGTTCTCCCGGTTGAACGACAGCCGCATCGGGCGGGCATGGGTGGCCATCCGCGAAGACGAGGTGGCGGCCGCGGCCAGCGGCGTGGACACCGTCCGCCTCAAGCTGTTGGCGTTCGCCATCGGCGCGTTCCTGGCCGGGGTGGCGGGCACGGTCAACGCCCACGTCACCACCCAGGTCTCCCCCGACTCCTACACGTTCGCCGAGTCGATCCTGTTGGTGGCCGCGGTGGTGCTGGGAGGGATGGGCACGGTGACCGGCGCCCTGCTGGGCTCGACCGCGCTGTTCATCATTCCCGAGAAGCTGCGCTCGTTCCAGGACAAGAGGCTGCTGCTGTTCGGCGCCGCCCTCATCCTCATGATGCGCTTCCGTCCCGAGGGCATGGTGGCCAGCCGGCGCCGCCAACGGGAGCTACGGGAACGGGCGCCGGGTGGCCGCGTCGGTGCCACCGGCGCTCCGCCCGGCGCGGCACCATGAGCGAGGGTGAGCAGCCGCGCCTGCTCGAGGTCCGGGGCGTCACCAAGCGGTTCGAGGGCCTGCTCGCCGTCGACAGCATCGACCTCGACATCGCCGAGGGGGAGATCGTGGGCGTGATCGGGCCCAACGGCGCGGGCAAGACCACTCTGTTCAACTGCCTGAGCGGTCTCGAGGTTCCGACCAGTGGCGAGATCCTGTTCCGGGGCAAGCACCTCAAGGGCCGGCCCGATCGGTTTACCCGGGCCGGCCTGGCTCGGACGTTCCAGAACATCCGCCTGTTCCCGAACATGACGGCCTTCGAGAACGTGCTGGTGGGCCGGCACTGCCGGACGCGGGGCGGGGTCCTGTCGGTGGTGGGGCGGGGACCGTCGTATCACCGGGAGGAGCGGGAATCGGCGGCCCGCGCCGACGAGTTGCTCGCCTTCGTCGGCCTCACCGGCGCCGGCGACACCTTGGCCAAGAACCTGGCCTACGGCGACCAGCGCCGCCTGGAGATCGCCCGGGCCCTGGCCACCGAGCCCGGCCTGCTCCTGCTCGACGAGCCTCGGGCGGGGATGAACCCGCACGAGACGCGCCTGGCCGCCGACCTGGTGCGTCGCATCCGCGACCAGGGCCTGGCCGTGGCCGTCATCGAGCACGACATGCGCTTCATCTTCGGCCTGTGCGACCGGGTGGCCGTCCTCGTTCACGGTCGCAAGCTCGTGGAGGGCAGCCCCGCTGAGGTCCAGGGCGACGCCCGGGTGGTCGAGGCTTACCTGGGCCCACCCGCGTCGTGAGCGGCGCTGCCGGTGAAGAGGCCATGCTCGAGGTGCGCGACCTGCGGGTGACGTATGGCCGCATCGAGGCGGTGCGGGGGCTGGGCTTCACTGTGGCCCGGGGCCAGGTGATCACGCTCATCGGCAGCAACGGGGCGGGCAAGACCACCACTCTGCGCACGCTGTCGGGACTGCTGCGTCCCGCCAGCGGCGAGATCCTGTTCGAGGGGGAGCGGATCGAAGGCCTCCCCGCCCACCGCATCGTCGAGCTGGGCATGGCCCATGCCCCCGAGGGCCGGCGTGTGTTCGCCCGTATGACCGTGAGGGAGAACCTCGACCTGGGCGCCTATCTCCGCCACGACCGTGGCGCCGTCGAGCGCGACCTTGATCGGGTGTACGGCCTGTTCCCGATCCTGGCCGAACGCCGGGCCCAGGCCGCCGGGACCCTTTCGGGGGGCGAGCAGCAGATGCTGGCCATCGGCCGGGCCCTCATGAGCCGCCCCCGCCTGCTCATGCTCGACGAGCCGTCGATGGGGCTGTCGCCGCTGATGATGAAGGTCATCTTCACCACTCTGGCCGAGCTGAAGGCCGAGGGCACCACGTTGCTGTTGGTGGAGCAGAACGCCCAGGCCGCCTTAGCTCTGGCCGATGCTGGTCACGTGTTGGAGACGGGTCGAATCGTCTTGTCGGGCACGGCCGCCGAACTGCTCGTCGACGACCAGGTCCGCAAGGCCTACCTCGGCGAGGACTAGTCGTAGCGCTCGTGGCGCCGGGTGCTGACGGGTCGACGGGTGAGCATGGCGCGGTCCGTTGGTGGACCGTTGGTCGCCGCCCGAGGGCGGCCACCCCGACCACGTCGACGCTCAGGGAATGGTGGTTGCCACCGGGCGGTTGTCGAAGCCGCTACTCAGGACGCCGAACCAGACGACGATGGCGGCCAGCGGAGGCACGATCACCCAGAAGAACAGCAGGGCCGGAATCGTGGTCAGCAGGATCAGCGAGTTGCCGACCACTCGATCGAACGGGCGGCGCATCAGCCCGAGCAACATCCCGGAACCGAACGCCAGCAACAGTGCGCTGCCGACGATGCGCCCGCCCCAGTTGTGGGCCTCGAAGACCGTGCCGACGCCGGCCACGACCATGGTGAGCCCGAGTAACGCGGCAACGGGCGCCCACCATGCCTGCACCACGGCGTGTCGCAGGGGCGCGCGCTCCCCGAGCGGGGCCGAGACGAACAGCCGACGTTGGGTGACCAGGAGTGCGACCACGGCGATTGCCACGATCACGACGGCCCCACCACCCAGGCCAATAGAGACGACGGTGGCACCCAGCACGACAAGGGCGAGCACGAGGACGCGCCGAACGGAGCTCAGACCAGCCATGATGACCTCTCTTCTCTCGATGGGAACGGTGCGGGCGAGATCGGGACCGGTTCGCAGCCAAGCCCTGGTCCCGATCTGGCGCAGGTGGTCGCCGAAGAGCTGGGCCATCGGCTCGGCGTAGGCGTCTCGGAACGACCGAGGGTAAAGGCTCAGCAGCGCGCGGTAGAGCGCTTGGTGACGTGCGATAGAGCGGGGCGACTCCATCTCACGCTTCTCTGAGCCGGGGTACGCGGCGCCGGGCCCACTCTGGCGAGCCGGCCCGGTGGATCAGCGCCTCGAGTCGTTGCAACTCCGCTGCGCACACCCGCTGACCGAAGCCGGTGAGCCGGTAGTAACGGCGGCGCTGATCGTCGAGCTCGGCGTCAGGGCGCTCGGCACTTTCCTCGATCATCCCGTCGGCGAGCATGCGCTTGATCGAGCCGTAGAGCGTTCCCGGGCCCATGCGGACGGCCCCATCGCTCAGCGTCTCGACGTCTCCCATGATGGCGTAGCCGTGCTTCTCGCCGGCGCTGAGGGCGACGAGGATGTGCAGGGTGGCGGACGGAAGCGGCAACAACGATTCTGGCGTTTCCGGCCGTCTCATCTTTTCGCCTCCTCCACTCTATCGACGCTCACTGTATCGGCTACCGACATAGTGCGCCATCCCAAGACTTGTGTCAAGAGCGATGTGCAGAACATGGCGTGACCGGCCTGGAACATGCCTACCAACGGATCCTGAGGTAGCCCAGGTCTCGTGCAGTGCCGAACTACCCGTAACGGACGAGGCCTCGCGGCGACGGCACGAAGCCGGCGGCGCGCAGCACCGGCACGAGCGAGTCGTCGAAGCGCTCGACGGCCAGGCGGCGCACCCGCCCGCTCGTCACCAGTTCGCCGAGGGCCGCCACCGCCTGGTCTTCCCACGTGCCGTCGAACGGGCGAAGTGCCACCAGACCTCTGGCTCCACGCTCGACGTAGAGAGCGGGGGCCGCCCCCACGAACACCACGTAGGCGCCGGCGACGCGGCGCGGGCCGGTGACCGGCCAGGACAGGGTCAGCCCGTAGACGTTGGCCGGATCGGTGGCGGCCAGGACGAGGGTGCCGTCGACGGCGCGCTCCCGAGTGGACCGCAGACGGTCGACGGCACCGGGCAGGGCGAACTGGGCGCCGCCCATGCCGGCCACGAAGTACCCCCGGCGCACTCGGCCCGAGTCCTCCATGGCCCGGAGCACGGCGTAGACCGCGGCGAACCCGCCGGGGTGGCCCTCGGCCCGCACCGCCTCGCGCATGAGCACGCCGTGACGGTCGAGGAGGACCGAGGCCAGGGCGTGGGCCCGCTGGGTGGCGCTCACCCCGACGAGGGGCAGGTCGGCCTCCACCAGCGACCATCGGCCCTGGGCCCGTGGTGGACCGAGAGCGCTGAGCGACCCCATGTTGGGACGACCGGCGCGGCGGTGAGACGCTCGACGCGATCGTCCGCTGTGGGCCAGGGCCCGCACTGGGGCGAACGAGTCATTGGTGACCTCGCCGGCCCACACCAGGTCCCAGAGGGCGTCGAGCGACAACGTGTCGTCCTTGGGCCTGAGCGGCCCATCGAGGCGGGTGGGCGCGCTCAGCTCGCGGAAAAAGCACGCTCCCCGCCGGCTCAGGATCTCCCGCAGGCGGTCGTGCTCGGGCGACTCGGGACGCTCGCCCGACGCGCCGGCCAGCGGCCGGAGAAGAGCAGCCCGGTCGCGGAGGAACAGCGTGACCTTGCCGTCGTCGGCCCCGAGCGGCCCGGCGCCCACCCACGCGATCTCGCCGGCGGCGGTCAGCTCGTCGAGTAGCCGGGGCGAGTAGTCGGCCACGCGTGCCGCCAGCACGTCGCGTTCGAGCACCGACGCGGGGATGGCCACCCCTTGAAGCTGGGCGATCACCTCGTAGAGGCGATCCAACCCGCGTGAGCCGGCTGCGCCACCCGCACCACCACCTGCGGGGGAGTTGGCTGCCCCTTGCCAGGCGGGAAGGAAGCCGGCCAGCACGCCGGCCTCGACGGGCTCCACCTCTTTGCGCAACACCGCCAACGACCGTTGCCGCAACGACCGCAACACGTCGGGGTCGCACCACTCCCGCCCCGGGCGGTCACTCCGTTCGACTACAGACACGGCGGGCCGGAACTCGCCACGCAGCAGGAGGCCGGCATCGGCCCGGCGGCCCAGCAGGCCCTCGACTGCGCCGGGAGGCAGGCCGAAGCGGTGGGCGGGCTCATCGGTGACGAACGGTCCGTGGGTGCGGGCCCAGCGACCCAGCAACGAGCCGAGGGGGTCGTCGACCGGTTCCAGGAAGGCGTCGGGAAGGCCGGGAGGAGGCATGACGCCCAGGGCGTCGCGGTAGCGGCCGGCGTCGTCGGCGGCGATGAGGCGGGCGTCGCCCCCGATGCGCACCTCCACGGCGCGGCGCGCAGCGATCAGGTCGTCGGCGAAGTCACTCACGCAACGGGCGGCCAGCTCCTGGCGGGTGAGGTCACCCAGTCGCCGCAGGACGTCGTGGGCCTCGTCGGGGTCGCGGGCCCAACGCCGTTCGTCGAGGAGCTGGAGATCGGCCTCCATGGCGGCGAGGGCGTCAGGTTGGATCAGCTCGCGCAGCTCCTCGGCGCCCAGCAGCTCGGCCAACATCTCCCGGTCGAGGGTGAGGGCCTGGGCCCGGCGCTCGGCCAACGGGGCGTCGCCTTCGTACAGGAAGTTGGCCACGTAGGCGAAGGCCAGCGATGACGCGAACGGCGACGGGCGGGCGGTGTCGACGGAGACCACCCGCACCGTTCGGGCGCGGATCGACGCCATCAGCTCGACCAGGGCGGGCAGGTCGAACACGTCGCGCAGGCACTCGCGGTAGGTCTCCAACAGGATCGGGAAGGAGCCGTGCTTTGACGCCACCGCCAACAGGTCGGCGGCGCGCTGGCGTTGTTGCCACAGCGGCGTGCGCGATCCCGGACGCCGCCGGGGCAGAAGCAGGGCCCGGGCGGCGTTCTCGCGGAAGCGTGATGCGAACAGGGCGCTGTTGGCCAGGTCGGCGACCACCAGGTCCTCGACCTCCTCGGGTTCCACGAGGATGGAGTCGACCGCCGGCGACTCGTCGGCCTCGGGCAGGCGAACGACGATGCCTTCGTCGCTCCACATGGTCTGCACCTCGACGTCGAGGCGTTGGCGCACCTTGGCTTCGATGGCGATGGCCCAGGGGGCGTGGACCCGCCCGCCCAGGGGCGAAAGGATGCAGATGCGCCAGTCGCCCAGCTCGTCGCGGAAGCGCTCGACCACGATCTGGCGGTCGGTGGGCAGCACGCCGGTGACCGAGCGCTCCTCGGCCAGGTAGGCCCGCAGGTTCCGCAGAGCGAGGGGGTCGAGGGAGCAGTCGTCGGCCAGGCGCTCGTCGGACCAGCCTTCGACCTCGCCCAAGAAGGCGCCGATAGCCCGACCCAGTTCGGCCGGCCGACCCACACCGTCGCCGTGCCAGAACGGCATTTTCCCGGGCTCGCCCGGGGCAGGAGTGACGAGCACCCGATCGCGGGTGATCTCCTGGATGCGCCACGTGGAGGCGCCCAGCACGAAGGTCTCGCCCACCCGGCTCTCGTAGACCATCTCCTCGTCGAGCTCGCCGACCCGGTGGCCGCCGGTGTCGCTGCCGTCGGCGCCGGGCGTGAACACGCCGTAGAGGCCGCGGTCGGGGATGGTGCCGCCACTGGTGACGGCCAGCATCCGGGCACCGGCCCGGGCCCGCAGGGTGCCCTCGACGCGGTCCCAGTTGAGGCGGGGCCGCAGCTCGGCGAACTCGTCGGAGGGGTAGCGCCCGGCCAGCATGTCGAGCACGTTCTCGAGCACGGCCTGGGTGCAGTCGGCGAAGGGGTAGGCGCCGGCCACGACCTCGGCCACATCGTCGACGGTGAGCTCCTCGATAGCGCACATGGCCACGATCTGCTGAGCGAGCACGTCGAGAGGGTTGCGGGGGACCGAGGTGGCCTCGATCTGGGCCGACTTCATACGCATCGCCACGACGGCCGCCTCCACCAGGTCGCCCCGGAACTTGGGGAAGATGCGACCGCGCGAGGGCTCGCCCACCTGGTGGCCTGCCCGGCCGATGCGTTGCAAACCACTGGCCACCGACGACGGCGATTCCACCTGCACGACCAGGTCGATGGCGCCCATGTCGATGCCCAGCTCGAGGCTGCTGGTGGCCACCAGGGCGGGGAGGCGGCCGGCCTTGAGGGCGTCTTCGATCTCCAGGCGCTGCTCCCGGGCGACCGACCCGTGGTGGGCCCGCACCAAGTCTCGCCCGGCCAGGTCGTTGAGACGGGCGGCCAGGCGCTCGGCCAGGCGCCGGGAGTTGACGAAGATCAGTGTCGACCGGTGGGCGTCGATCAACTCGAGGAGCACGGGATGGATGGCCGGCCAGATGGAGTGGCGGGCCTCGGGGTCGCCCGCCGCGGGCCCGGAGAGGATCTCGCCGTTGTCGATGGGCTTGCCCATCTCGGCCATGTCCTCGACGGGCACGATCACCTGCAGCTCGAGGGGCTTGCGCACCCCCGCGTCGACCACGGTGACTGGCCGGGCCCGCCACTCGCCGCTACCCGGGGGAACCTGTTCGCGCCCGCCCAGGAAGCGGGCGATCTCGTCGAGGGGGCGCTGGGTGGCCGACAGGCCGATGCGCTGGGGGCCTGCCACCCCGCTCAGAGGGCCGCTCGGGACCGTGGCCGCGGTGGCCGTGGTCGTGAGGCGTTCCAGGCGCTCTAGGGACAGGGCCAGGTGGGAGCCGCGCTTGGTGCCGGCCACCGAGTGGATCTCGTCGACGATCACGTGGGTGACCGAGGCCAGGACCTCGCGGGCCGCCGAGGTGAGCATGAGGTAGAGCGACTCGGGGGTGGTGATGAGGATGTCGGGCGGGTGACGGGCGATGTCGCGCCGGTCGGCCTGGGAGGTGTCGCCGGTGCGGGTGGCCACAGAGATGACCGGTGGCGGCGATCCCCGACGTTCCGCCTCCACGGCAATGCCGGCCAAGGGGGCGCGTAGGTTGCGCTCCACGTCGTAGCTGAGGGCCTTGAGAGGCGACACGTAGACCACCCGGCAGCGCTTCTTCGGATCCTCGGGAGGCGGGGCCGCGGCCAGTTGGTCTAGGCACCAGAGGAAGGCGGCCAGGGTCTTGCCCGATCCTGTGGGGGCGAGGATGAGGGTGTGGTCGCCCCGACTGATGGCCTGCCAACCGTCTTCCTGAGCGGGCGTCGGTGCGGCGAAGGTGGCGTCGAACCAGGCCCGGGTGGCAGGGGAGAAGCGGTCGAGCGACGACGGGGCCATCCGCCCAGGCTACGTTCGCCTGAGACATTTGGGCAGTAGCGTCGCGGGATGAGCCATGTGCAGTGGGACGATCGACCCCGGCTGCGCCGTCCCGTCCTCATCGTCGCCTTCGAGGGTTGGAACGACGCCGCCGACGCCGCGTCCGACGCCGCCCGCTACCTCCAGAGCCGATGGGGTGCCCGGACTTTCGCCACCATCGATCCCGAGGAGTTCTACGACTTCTCGTCTACCCGGCCCCAGGCCAGACTGGGCGACGGGCTGCGACGGGAGATCGTCTGGCCCACCACCGAGTTCTCTGCCGCGTCGCTGCCCGACACCCCCCACGACGTGGTCGTCCTGGTGGGCAGCGAGCCTCAACTGCGCTGGCGCACGTTCTGTTCCGAGGTGGTGGGAGTGGCCTCCGAGCTGCGGGCTGAGATGGTCATCACCCTCGGGGCCCTGCTGGCCGACGTCGCCCACACCCGGCCGGTCCGGGTCACGGGCACGGCCGCCGACTCCGAGCTGGTTGCCTCGCTCGGGCTGGAGCGCTCGACCTACGAGGGGCCCACGGGCATCCTCGGGGTCCTCCAGGACGCCTTTCGCACGGCCGAGGTCTCCTCGGCGTCGTTGTGGGCCGCAGTGCCTCATTACGTTGCCGCCACCCCGTCGCCCAAGGCCACCCTCGCCCTGGTGCAACGCGCCGCCGGCCTGCTGTCCACCCGAGTAATCACCGCCGACCTCGAGCAGCGAGCGGTCGACTACGAGCGCCAGGTAACCGAGGTGGTGGCCACCGACGACGACGTGTCGGCCTACGTCCGCCGGCTGGAGGAGACGGCCGACGCCACCGGTGACGATCCCATGCAGCTCCAGACGGGCGACGTCCTGGCCGCCGAGCTGGAGAAGTTCCTCCGCGAGCAGCGCGGCGAGTAATTTCGACGGTGAGCGGCCTGGTGCCGACCTGCGTGTGGCGGGCGACACCGGAAGTGGTGATCGCCCTCGACGCCCGCTTCGGCCCTCCGGTGGACGCCTACGTCAACGGAGCCCAGGTGTGGCTGCGCGACGGTCCCTCGGGGTCGACGCTTGAATGGCGGCTCCATCCGATTGCCGGTTACCGGCGACCCGAGGGGGTAGGTACCTACGAGGTGTTCGAGGCCGTCGCCGACGCCCTCGCCCAGGGCGGGCCACCTCCCGCTCCTCTCGGATCGCTGTGGGACGGCCTCGAGGCGTTCCCGGCCTATGGCGAGGAGATCGAGCCGGCGCCGCTGGCGGCCAAATGTGCCGACGAGCTGGGCGTGGCACCCCACGCATCGGGGCTGGTCGACCATGCCGACATCGGCAACCGGTGGGAGGCGAGCCAGGGCCAGACGTCGATCGTGGCCGCCTTGTTCGCCCAGTTGGAGCCGGAGCCGAAGGCGGATGGTGGAGCGGGCGCTCAGGGCTCGATTCGGTAGATCTTCCCGCTGCGACTCACGTCGCACCAGGCGAGGATCGGGGCGTTGAGGGCGCGGTGGCTAGGCCCCTCTCAGCCAGTGGGTCACTCGACGGCGGGCCAGGTGCGACCGAACCAGCGACGGATTCGGCTCGTACCGAACTCGACCTTCTCATCGGCGAGCGCCGACGTGGGCCCTTCCAGGCCGCCAACGGGCGGCTGCCCGGTCTGGAACGTGACGTCAACCCGCGCCACCATGTCACCGCCGAAGTCCAGGTAGCACATGCCAAAGCCGTCGTACTCGGACGACTCGGCCGTGCCTCGTAGCTGCGCGCCGATGCGGTCGGCAACCACGCCGGCCTGGCGTTCGGCGAACACGCCCGCCTTCGGCGTGCCGACGCTCGTCACGTCGCCGACCGCATAGATGCCAGCGAACGCGGTCTCGAGCGTCAGCGGGTTGACCGGGATCCACCCCTCGACGGTCATGCCGGACTCCTCGACGACGGCCGGGACGCGGTGGACCGGGACACCCAAGAAGAGGTCGTAGGGCAACTCACCGCCGTCGCTCAGCACGGCGACCTTGCGGGCAGCATCGAGCTCGCGCACCAGCAGTTGGGGGTACCAGTCAATCCCCCGTTCGGCGAAGGCGACGAGCAATGCCTCCGAGGCCCGTGGCGACGGGGGGATCGGAACGCCCAGGGGCATGACCAGCGAGATCTGCGACCGGTCTCGGTGCCCGCGCTCGGTCAGGAAGTCGTGCATCAACAAGGCGGCCTCGCTCGGCGCCGGTGGACACTTGAACGGCAACGACGTAAGCCCGACGATCACCCGGCCGCCCTCGAAGCTCGACAGGACGTCCCGGAGGGCGAACGCCCCGGACACGGTGTAGAACTCGTGGCCTGCCTCCACGAGCCCCGGCGTAGCGTCCGGATGCAGGTCCGCTCCGAGGGCGACGACCAGGACGTCGGCCTCGAACGCTCCGGCGTCGGTCTCGACCCGCTTGGCGACGGGATCGATCGAGCGCACCGTCGACTGGACGAACCGCACCCCGGACTTGACGACCCCGGCGTAGGGGTGGCGGACCTCGGCGGGCAGGGCCCGCCCGAACATGACGTCCAGCTTCGAGAACCCGAAGACGAACCCGTCGCTCTGGTCGATGAGCACCACGTCGACCGCGTCGCCGAACTCCTCGGACAACCGGGTGGTCAGCTCCAGGCCGCCGAACCCCGCACCGAGAACCACCACGCGCACACGCGGAGCCTACCGTCCGTCAATCACCGCCGCCCCAACCGGCGGCGAACTGGTCGACGTCGCCACGATCGACCGGGAGGCGGCCGCCATCCGCCAGCAGGCGGACTGAGGTGGCCAGGCGGGCCCGGTCCCGGCGGGCGGTTGCGACGGTCAGGCAGGCGTCGTCGCCGCGGCGAGTGCTTGGGCTGCGACGAAAGGGTTCTCAGGCAGAAGCCGGGCTCCGGCCGCGACGGCGGCGCTCTCGGTGGCCCCTGCGCCGGCGAGCGCCAGAGGGGCAACGGCGGTGATCGCTGTCAGGTTGTCGCCGACGGCGGCCTGGTCCGGGGGGATCGTGGCCGAGAGGACGACGATCGCAGGTCGCAGCAGGATCGCAGTCTCGGCCACGGTCGCCAGCGGTGTGTCCGGCCCGAGAAACGTGATCCTCCACCCGTTGGTGCGCAGGGCCAGGCCAAAGCAGATCAGCCCGAGGTCGTGGTGATCCCCCGGCAGGCAGGCCAGCACGGCCATGGGCCCGTAGCCGCTCCCCCACCCCCGGGCCAGACCGAGGAGCCGGCCCCGCAGCAGCGCGCTGGCGAAATGCTCCTGGCCGATCATGCCGTCGCCGTCGGACTCCCACCGCTCGCCGAGCTCGTGCAGGTAGGGCAGCACCGCCTCGAGCATCACTGTCTCCAGCGTGAACGAGGACAGCAGACGATCGAGCACAGCGTGGGCGCCCGATTCGTCGAGCCGATCGAGGGCCTCCCGGAGGGGACCGCCCACCCCATCGGCCCCGGGAACATCGTCCCGTAGCGGGGTACCCGCCACCGGGGGTCCCTCGTCTTGGAACTCCCGCCGGGTCAGTCGGGCGGCCTCGGCCGCCGACACCCCGGCGGTCAGGTGCTCGAGCATGCGAGCCACGCAGCGCTCGTCCTTCTCGCCGTAGAGACGGAGCCCCCCGGACGTGCGCATCGGGGCGAGGAGGTCGTAGCGGCGCTCCCACGCCCGGAGGAGCTCGGGGCTGACGCCCACGCGTCGGCTGAGCTCGCCGATGCGAATCGGTGCGGACCGGTCGGTGGACGGGCTCATGGTTCCAGTCTACAGAACTTGAACAACACCTGGACAACACCCGCACAAAGGTGTACGGTACTTGTACAACACCTACACAGAAAGGTAGGCACCATGTACAAGGTCCTTGAGGACTCCACGCGACGGGCGACCGGGTCGAGAACCCTGGTCCTGCTGGCCGCGACCATCTCGTTCCTCTTCTCCGTCACCCTCTGGTTCTCTGGCGACGAGCTGCAGGGAATCTTCGTGGGCCTGTGGGTCCCCTCCATCCTGGCCCTGGGCGCCATCGTGCTGCCTCGCGGTGAGAGCTCATGACCAACGTGGCCGTTTTCGCTGTCGGACTGCTCGTGACTCTCATGATCGCCGCGGCCATGGCCCTGCTTGTCTGGGGCGCGATCCTCGACGGCCGGGAGGACGAGGAGCGGCGGGAGGCCAACGCCCTCGGCCGCTCGGACGAGGTCACCCGTAGCGGGGTGGTGGGAGCCCAGTGAGCCGGACCTCGTTGCTCCAACCGGCGCACCCCGAACGAGCCGGGGCCGTCGTTTGAGGCCCGGCCCCACCCCGGCCGAGCGGTCGCCGGCCCTGCAGTGCCTGAGCGCGACCAGACGGTGCCCGACGCGCTGGGCGGCAGCCGCTCCCGTGCCGCCTTGGGTGGCGCCATCGGTCCGGATGCGTTCGAGCGCGCCGGCTGTCCCGCAACCCAACGACGACCGGGACACCCGATGCATCGGAGCGATGGGGTTAGGGCTCCACAACGCAGTAGGCCACCTGTCAGTCGGCGGCTCGCGGTAACTCTGTGTCAGGTCCAACGCTTCGAGAATTCTCATGATCTCGTCGCGACACTTCACTTCTCCTGCCTGTCGACGGCAACGGTCAGTGTCGGCCAGTCGATGCGTCGGAGCACCCGACAGGTGGACCCCGAAAGGTGAGGATGTCAACGATGGCAGATCACCTTTCCCGCCAGTGGGCCGGACTTCATGGTCGCCGTCATGTGGGCTTCAGCGGTCACCGTCGCGCGCCGATACTCCCAATACATGGGGTCAATTCTGCTGCGGCGCCATCGGGGGGAGGGCCGAGGCGGGAAACCGCTTCGTCCTGCTGGGCTCACGAGCGCATGGGGAGCAATGGTTCTAGTGGTGGCGGGCCTCATCGCCATCTCTGCCGAACCCGCTCATGCGCTACCTGCCGACGTCGATCCGGGTTTCGCCGATGGTGGTATCAGGATCACCGCTCCTGATACAGACAACTTTGGCGGCGTTGCCACGCAGCCCGACGGGAAGACGCTGATCGGAGGTAGCGCGCAACGAGGTGGCACCTACGACTTGGAGCTCGCACGTTACATGTCGAACGGCCAGCTGGATCCGAGCTTCGGACAACTCGGTCGGGCGCTCCTCGAGCTGGATCACCCTGGGAGCCTGCGGAAGATCCTGATTCAACCCGATGGGAAGATTCTCGCTCTCGGCAGCTCGGTTCTCAGCTCCGAACAGCCGCTATACAGCTCGTTGGTGGCCCGCTTCGAGGCCACAGGAGCCCCTGACACGAGTTTCGGAGATAACGGGGTGTCGGTCATGCACTTCTGGCATCCCCTCTTCCTGGCCAAGAACATGGTGCTGCAGCCTGACGGCAAGATCGTCGTCGGCGCGGATACAGGAGGCTGGGACGGATCGTCGGCTGCGCTCGTCCGACTGAACCCGGATGGCGCTGTCGACGCGACCTACACCAATGAGTTTCCGGGCGACGGGTACCCACTGGAGCTGCGCCTTCCGGAGGGATTCTTCCTGGTCGGACTGAGCGCCCAGGATCCAGGGCGGATCGTGGTGATCGGGTGGGAACCGCCATCCACTGACCGCCAGGCGGGAAGCCTCGTGTTCCTTCGGCTTCGAGCAGACGGTAGCATCGAGTCGACGGTGAGATCGGCGGGAGGGGCAGTCACGGGCGAGAGGGAGAATGTTTCCGACGTCGCCGTCCAGGTCGACGGGCGGATCGACGTGCTGAGCACGCCTGGTATCGGTAGTTCCTTCGGCCCCAAGTTCGTCCTCACCCGTCTGACTGCGGACGGAGATCCCGATCCGTCGTTCGGGCAGGCCGGCCACGTCATAGTCGCTGTCGGTGACGCGCAGAATCTGGCGGCCAACGGGGTGGCGGTCGGTCCAGGCGGCGCCCTCACCGTTGTCGGTTGGGCCAGCGCCGGACCCGGTGGTTACCAGTGGGTCCCGAGCCGGATCTTCGTCGCCCAGTTCGACGTGGCAGGCTCGCTCGACAGCCGCTTCGGGACCCAAGGCATCGCAACCTATGTGGTGGGTAACCAGCCGGGAGCCACCGCAGAAGACGCGGTTGTACAAGCCGACGGAAAGCCTGTCGTCATCGGCTCGTACCACGATCCGGTAGCCGACCGCGATCGCTCGTTCGTGCTGCGTCTCCAGGGACCGTGTGCGGCGCGCACGACGCCGCGTTGCCCGCAGCCCCGGGCGGCCTTGGTGTCGTTCAGCAGCCTCAAGGTCCTCGACGTGGCAGGGAACAGCAGGACCGCGGGCACCGGGGTCATCCAGTGGTCGTGGACCGGTGGCGGAAACCAGCAGTGGCGGCTCGAGCCGGTGGGGAACGGCGCCTACCGGATCGTGTCCGTGGTGACTGGCATGGTCCTCGACGTCGGCGGCGCGTCAAAGCTCGACGGAGCGGGCGTCATCCAGTGGCCGTGGACAGGTGCCCTCAACCAACAGTGGGCGGTGTATTCGTTCCCGGCGAACCAGAACGTCCTCGTTTTCGTCTCCATGAACAGCGGCCTCGTCCTCGAGACCGACGGTGGCTCAGCGGCCGATGGTGCCCGGATCACCCAGGGGTCCTTCCGAGGCGGTCTGAACCAGGTCTGGTACCGGGCCGTCTTCTGACCGCTCCGGCGACAGGTGGCACGGGGCCAGCGACAGCCCGATTACCAACTCCTCGGCCTGACCGCGTTGGTGGTGGGCTAAGGCTAAGAAGCGCGCGCCGCCGGCCACCGCTGACCTTCCCGCCTGCTGGCGTCGGCTGCCATCCGCATGGCGCTGATCGCTCCGCTGGGGGTCCTTGTCGGAGGGCCGTGACCATCCGCGCCGCGCCCACGAACGGCGATGGCGACGGCCACAATGAGCAAACGCCTCGTGCCGTCGGCCTGGCGTAGTCGTCACGTCGTTCCCCTCGGCGAGGATGGGCCGGAGCCTTCTCGATTTGCTCGGGGCCGAGATCGCCCACTGTGATGAGGGCCTGGGGCTGCGGTGCCCTCCTCGCCCTGTCAGCAGGAGGGAGACCGCAATGAGAATCATGGAAGGGAGGAGCGGCAGGACGACCAGTGCACGCGGGAGGCGGTGCTGAGGTAGATGGTGTGATAGTCACCGGTGGTGGCGATGAGACTGCCGACGAGTACAGCCTTGGTGGTAGGCAAATCGGGTTCGGGGCGTGCAGTGTCACGTCGGCGAGACCAAGCTCTATCCCAGTGGGGGCCCGACCGTCCTGCATGTCGGACGACGACCGGGTCCCGCAGGAGGAACGGCTTAGGACGCGGCTCGTGACGAAGTCGGGAAGGACGTGCGCTCGACCTGCCTCGTCCCAGAAGCGGATCCCGTTGCGGGATCGTCCACCGGTCTCCCTGGCGTCCGTCGACGGCCTCTACGACCGTGTCGGTGTACTCGTCCAGGCCGGCCGAGTCGTCGTCACAGTGCGGGTCCACGGCCACCACGTAATGGCCCCCGCTGTCGCCGTTCGCGCTCGACGACATGTCAGTACCAAGCGTCACCGCCGGTCGCCATGGATCAAAGCGAAGGTATCCACGTGAGACATGACGACCCAGAAGGCCAAGACTCATCGCCCTGGCGGACTCACCCCTCGGCTGGTCCCTCTGCGTTGACGACGCATAGAGGCGCCGGCCCGACCGCCGATGATCGGCAATCGCAAGGTCATCCGAAGAGCCCCTAAACCATCCGCGTATCTCGGCCGATAGAAGCTGAAAACAGGCCGACAGCCCCCGCGGCGAAACGTTCCCAGTCTCCTTTGTCAGGATAGCGGGAGGCGGCAGGGAACTTGTGGGCTTCTGCCGATGTTTGCTCAAGTTCGTCATGGTTGCGTTCGATGTACCGGATATGACACGCCTGAGGCTCGCCCTCGTCACCGTCCTGCTCGCGTCGTCAGCCGCCACAGTTGGCGGTGCCGCACTCGGCGTCTCCCCTGCGTCGGCGAAGACGACGCCTCCCCCGGCGTACCAGCCGCAGCCTGATCGGCGTTCGATCACGATCGGCTTGCAGAACCGCCAGTTGCGCGACACGGAGGTGAGCACGATCGCCACCAACTACAGCGTGGTCGTGTTCACCAAGTTCCACGCGAACTGGGACGCCACCCTCGTCCAAGCCGACACCAGGCGCCTCAAGGCCCTCAACCCGAACCTCAAGGTCTACGGCTACATCTCGACCAAGTTCTGGTTCGACGCTAACAACTGGGGCCTCACCATCAACCCTGCGTGGTTCCTCACGGACCAGACCGGGGCGCTGATCCCCAAGGTCGACGACGGCACCGGGAGAACCGACGCCCGCTACATCGACGTGTCCAACCCCGACTACCGGACCTGGATCCTCAACGTGGCCACCACCTGGATGGGTGCCGCTCCCTTCGACGGGATCCGCTTCGATGCCGCCGATCCCATCGCCGACTACGGCCAGCACGACATCGCCACGTGGAACTCGCTGCTCACGCCCGACAAGATCACGGCGTACAACAACGGGATCACCGACCTGCTGACCAGGGCCAACAGCCTGCTCCCGAGCGTGCTCTACAACGGCATCTCGCCCAGCGACATCCGGGGCCCGGGCCGCGACCTCTTCCAGCTCGACTTCACCGACGGCGCCATGAACGAGCACTTCTGCATCAACGGCGACGGCAGCAGGGCCGATCTTCTCGCCGACGTGACCATCATGCAGCAGTACCCGACCAAGTCCCTCCAGGAGCGAGCCGGCGTTGACCCAACCGTCATCGGATTGCCGTCGACCAACCTCCTGGCCCGGATGTGCCTGGGGGTGTTCCTCATGGGTTGGCAGCCGGGCTCGACGCACTTCAACTTTGGTGCCGGCTACGACAATCTCCAGCTCACCCAGCAACCGGCCGAGGTGAATCTCACGCTGGGCAACCCCATCAGCGCCATGGTGCAATCCGGTGCCATGCTCGACCGTCGCTTCGAGCACGGCACTGCAGTCGTGAACACGGGAACGGTCGATGCGACAGTCACCATGCCCACGAGCTCGGTCGAGTTCCGTGACGGAGTCCGCAAGAGCGTCTGGCGGAGGGGAAGTCAGTACACCGTCCACCCCGGTGATGCCGTCTTCTTCCTCGATGCCTCCTACATCGGGGCGGGGTAACCATTCAGGTACCTGACGGCCCTGACGACAAGGGCGGCTGGCACGGGGCGAAGAAAGTCTGGAAAGTTCACGGTTGTAAGCAGGAGACGCGCGGGAGGGTCGCGAATTTGGGCATGTGATCCGTCGCAGTCCTCCGAGCCCGAGACCACCCGCCTCAGGTCGTGGCCGACGAGCTGCGTGTGCTGGTCGACACCCAGGCCGAGCGCATCGCCGCCCTGGAGTCCGAGTTGGCGGAACCGCGTGCCCGCCTCGGAGGAGATTGGGCCATCACCTCGGCGCCCCGCAGATGGCGGCGATCTCGTCCCAGTCCACCTCTACGTCGAAGCGGACACCCAGCCAGCCTCGGCCGGCCTACGTAGGGCGGGCGGAAGAAGCGCTCGGGTTCGAGCCTCACCAGCTCCTCCTGGACGCCTGGCGGGGCCGCACACCACAGCTGGGGCAAGTGGTTGCTGTGGGGCCGTCAGCCCAGAATGTGACGAGGGTCGCCTTGTCTCGGACGAACCACGTCGGCGCTCCATGGCTGGGTCGCTCCGTCACCGCGGGAAGCGCCATGCAGATCGAGCGCAGACGTCCCAGAGCGCCTTGCTCAGTTGCGGGCACCTCGCCGATCTACTCTCTCCCGGCCGATGACACCTGTCCCTGCCTGGCCGTGAAGTAAAGTCAAGGGCCGTGCTGATGGTCCCGGGTTGTGGGCACGCCGGGGACGAGGAGGAGAACTGCTGGCGCTCCTAGCGCTCCTCGTAGGCGCCCTACCACTTCCTATGACGGCCACCGCCTCCCCCGCTCGACCACCGGCGGTGCTCGTCCTCGTCGCCGACCTCCGCTGGGCCGCCGCCCCCCCGATTCTCGACGGGTGGGCCCAGGCCAGCCTGTCGGTTCGAGCCGATCGCCAGCGGGGCGATGCGGCTGACGGGTACCTCACGGTCGGCAAGGGTGCCCGCTCGGCCACGCCCGACCCCGGTTCGGGCGTCGGCCCGGTGGTCCCCACGCCCGAAGGCGGCGTGCGGGTCGTCGATTGGGACCGCCTGAAGGCCTTCGATGCCACCACCAACTACGGCGGCTCCCTCGGCGCCATGGGCCAGGCCCTGACTGCCGCAGATCGACGCTGGACCCTTGTCACCTCCGGTCCGGCCACCGCCGCGGCGGCGGCCGCGGTCGCCGATGCCCATGGTGTCGTTGCGCACGCCGGAAACGGTGGCGCCCCCATGGTCGGCCAGGTTCTGGCCGACGGCGCCGAAGCCGTGGTCGCTGCCGTTCCCGCCGCCGAGATCTCGGCCGTGGCGACCGCAGCAGGACCAGCCTGTGTGGTTGTCGCCAGCGTCTCGTCGCCCGATGCCGACCGCCACCTCGGAGTCTTCGTCGCCTCGCCGGCATGTGGCCTGGGCCAGGCCGGCCTGTCGTCGCCGTCGACCCGCCAGACCCACCTCGCCACCATCGACGACGTGGCTCCGACCTTTCTCTCCCGAGTGGGGGTGCCCCGGCCAGCGGACATGGACGGGTCCGTAGTCCGGCCGTCGGGGGCCGTCTCGGTGACCGATCTCCTCGAGCGCGACCGCCGCAGTTTCACGGCCGACCGGATGCGGACCCCGCTCATCTGGCTCTTCATCGGCCTGAGCGCGCTCGGCGCGGCGCTGGCCGCCTGCTGGCGACGGGCCCGGCCGTCGGTGGCCTGGGTCCTGCTCGCCATCCCGCCGGCCAGCTTCCTCGTGATGGCCGTTCCGTGGTGGCGATGGGGCGGTGCGGGTGTCCTGGTCGCCGGCTCGACCATCGCCGGCGTCCTCGCCATTGGTGCGGCCATCCTTGGTCGTCGCCACGTTCGTCTGGGCGTGGCCGCGCTCGCGGCGGTGACGGCCGCGGTGGTCGGTATCGACGCCCTGTTCGGGGGCAGGCTGGAGATCGATGCCCCCTTCGGCAACTCACCGATCACGGCCGGGCGCTTCTACGGCGTGGGCAACATCGGCTCCGGCCTGCTCATGGCCGGCCTGATCGTGGCCGTGGGTCTGGCCCTCGATCACTGGAGCCCACGGGCGACGGTGCCCGGTGTCGCCGTCCTGGCCGCCGGAGTGGTGGCGGGCGGTGCCCCGTGGTTCGGCGCCGACGTCGGTGGCGTGCTGGCTTCCGTCCCCGCCTACGGCACGCTCATCGCCGTTCGACGCCGGCCCTCCGCCCGTGTGGTGATCGGACTTGTTGCCGCCACTGCCGCCGTTCTCGCGGTGTTCGTCGTGGCCGACCTGGCCCGCCCGGCGGCGGCGCGCACCCACCTCGGTCGGGTGCTGGCCGACGGAGGTCTGGGCAACGAGATCACGCGCAAGGCGGGCCGGGCCCTGGAGACGCTGAAGAGCCCCCTGAGCCTCGTCGTCGCCATCGGGGTCGGCGCGGTCGTGGCCGTCCGTCCCCGGCTGGCCGACCACCCGGGCCTGGCGGCAATGACCTGGGCCCTGGTCGTGGCCGGCGTGCTCGGATCGGTGCTCAACGACTCGGGCCTGATCGTAGGCGCGGCGGTGACCGCCGTGGCCTGGCCGGCCCTCGTGGCCGTGACGGTGGAGCCATTGCGGGCGGCGGATCGCCCATGAGCGTGCAGGAGGAACGCGCCGACATGCCGCTCGATTCCGGAGCGAGCACCGACACGATCGAGGAGGAAAGCCGAC
This sequence comes from Acidimicrobiales bacterium, assembly GCA_038238185.1. Lineage (GTDB taxonomy): Bacteria > Actinomycetota > Acidimicrobiia > Acidimicrobiales > AC-14 > DATAQC01. Next base: position 66,422 of record JBBRXY010000001.1, on the reverse strand, counting down.
CCGAGACCCGGTCGCCCCGGCGCTGGGGCCTCGTGGTCGTGGCCATCCTGATGTCGTTGGGACTGCACCTGCCCGGGATGCTGGTCCACCTCTTCAACTCCGACGAGTCCAGCATTGCCACCATGGCCATGGTCATCGACCGCGGCGGTCGCATGTACCACGAGACCGCCGATCGCAAGCCGCCGGTCGTGCCGTACGTGTACGCCGCCGTCTTCGGGCTCACCGACAGTCGCGACCTGCGCCCGGTGCGGGGCGTCGCCGCACTCTCGCTGGCGGCCACCGCCATCCTGTTGGCGTTCGAGGCCGAGCGCCGCTACCGCAGTCGACGGGCAGCCTGGGCCGGCATGGTCCTGTTCCTGCTCGGCACGGCGGCCTTCTTCCCGGCCGACACCCAGGCCGCCGGCTTCGAGCTGTTCATGTTGTTACCGATGACCGCGGCGGTGGTAGCCGCCGGGCGCAACCGCGCCCTGTCGGCGGGTCTCTTCCTGGCCGTGGCCTGCCTGTGCAAGCAGACGGCCATCATCACCGCCGTACCCATCGTCTGGCTGCTCTGGAACGCCGGCGGTTGGCGTCAGGTGCTCCGGGCCGGACTGGCCGGCACGTCCGTGATTGGCGTGACCGCCCTCTACTTCGGACCGTCGGAATTCCTGCTCTGGACGGTCACGGGGAACGGCGGGTACATGGCCCTCCGGGGCTCGATCACCGCCACCATCGGCCGGGGCATGGCCATGACCTGGGCTTTCATTGGCCTGAACCTGGCCCTCGTGCTGCTGGCCGTCGTCGCCGCCCGACGCCGCACCGCTTCGCTCGATCAGTGGATGTGGCTGGCCGGAGGCGTGGTCAGCGTCCTGATCGGGCTCCGCTTCTTCGGGCACTACTACCTCCAGATCCTCCCGCCCCTGGCGCTGATCGGCGCCGGCGTGCTCCCTCTTCTCATCCCCGCGTTCCGGCGCCTGGCCCTCGGGTTCACCGCCCTGGCGGCCGCGATCATGGTCGCGGTCGCCTTTCTCCCCGCCGACGAGCGCGGCCTGCTGCAATACGGCGCCGTTGCCGCCGAGGTCAGGCGCATCAGCAGCCCAGACGACACCTTGTTCGTCTGGGGCGAGTTCCCCGAGATCTACTGGGCGTCCGGGCGTGAACCGGCCACCCGCTTCATCCACACCGGGTTCCTCACCGGGGTGACCGGGGGGCGCGACGACGGCGTGAACCGGCTGTCCGACGGGCTCCCGGGCGCGTGGGGCCTGCTCGACCAGGACTTCGCCGCCCACCCGGCGACGCTCATCGTCGACACCAGCGGGTCCAGGATCCGCGGCGCGCGGTTCTTCCCCCTCGAACGGTCTGAGCTTTGGAAGCGGATCAGCGGAAACTACGTCCTGCTGGCCACAGTCGACGGCGTCCGCTTCTACCGGAACAAGGCTGCCCCGGCGTCACCGTGAGGCGTGCGGCCGGCCCGAGCCTGGCGCGGCGTGAGGGAACCCGCTAGTCAGTACTTCCGCAACGCCTTCCGCCACCGTGACAAGCGCGGTTCCGGTTGCGGGGTGTCGTACGAGTAGACAGGCGGGGCGGGCGGGTCCGGCTTTTCGTCGGTGGTGAATGCTTCCTCGGTGGCCGCAACGGACGACTCGGCGTCGTCGTCGAGGACGGGCTCGGCCGGCGGGGTCTCGTCGGTGGCGGTTTCGAGATCGGGCTCGGCCGCACTCTCGTCCTTGACGTGATCGGGGGCGAAGAACGAGGCGCCCTCGGCGTCGTCGGTCGTGATGCCCTCGGTGGCGATGGTGGCCACGTCGTCAGCCAGGTCGTCGCCGGGCTCGTCGGCTGTGTCGCCGATGATGTCGCCCACGGCCTCATCGGGAGGGGGAGCATCGGTCTGGACAACGTCGTCACCCCAGACGCCGGCCAGCGACTCACCGAGCGGGGTGGGCTCATCCGCCGGCTGCGGCGGGGGAAAGTTCCGGGACGGCCCGACGAGTGTCTCCACCGGTCCGGCGTCGGAGTCGGGACCGCCGCCGCCCGCCTCGGCGTCGGCCACCCGGGGGTCAACGAGGCGGAGCCCCGGATCGGTCGACAGGGTGGACCCGCTCGCCGTCTCGGGTTCCGGCTCGTCCGGCGGTTCGACCAGCCACAGGGTGCCACCACCGGCGTTCACCGAGTCGCCGTCGGGCTGGTCGACGGGGGCAGGGGTGGGGGCGACGGCCGGCCGTTCGATGATGTCGGAGGCGTACACGAAGTTCGGGAGGGACGACTCGGCCTCGGTGTCGCCCGGCTGGCCGGCGGTTTCCGGCAGCACTTCTTCGGGGACCGGCTCGACTAGATCGCTGTAGACCCGGACCCATCTGATCCGGCCGTGCTCCACGCCCACGATGAAGATGCCGGCGGCCTCGGCGCTGTCACCGGCACCGTGGAGCTCGACCCAGACCGTGTTGCCGGTTGTGGACGCCCGCAGGACGGTGAGCCGGAAGCCGGGCTCGGCGTCGAAGATGGCCTTCCAGTTGCTGATGAGCTGGCCTGGGCCCCGGAAGCCGCGATCGGGGTGCAGAGGCTGGAAGCTCTCGAACTCCGGGTGGACGGTGGCGTAGAGGGTGTCGGAGTCGTGGTGATTGGCGGCGTCGAGGAACCGGTGGACGACGGCCATCGGATCATCCGGGCCCACCCTTCTCCGCTTGGCCAAACGCACGAAATCCTCCTGTCGACAGCCCGTCTCTGGAGGCAAAACTAGTCTCTAAAATGGTTCCCGCGGCACTCGGCCGACGGTTCGGTGTCAGCGGACGGTGTCGGGCCCGCGCCATGGGGGCCGGCGTGGCGTGTCGAACGCCACGTCGAAGGGCTCGCCCCGGATAGCTCGGAACGCCTGCGCTTCCCACCGGCCGTTCCCTGCGAGTGGGGAGGGGAGGGCATCCTCGCCGAACCAGCCGACGTCGCGGCACTCGAGCGGATGACCGGCCAGCGTGCCGCCGATGAGCCGGCAGTGGAACACCAACGAGTAGAGCGGGATGCGGGTGAAACCGAGCCGGAGGCCGTCGAGCAGGGCGATGAGGCGAGTGGGCTCGACGTGCATGCCGGTCTCCTCGAGCACCTCCTTCACCGCCACCTCGGAGGCCGAGTAGCCGACGTCGGCCCAGCCCGTGGGGTAGAGCCAGGCGCCCGAATCCGAGCGCTGTACGAGCAGAATCTCGTGGCGCTGGTTGCCCACGACCGCCCCCACCGCCACCTTGGGCGTCACGTAGCCGGCGACCCCGTCGCCCACCCGTCCCAGCCACTCCTGCACGAGCACCTCGGACTCCGAGGCCAGGCCGGCGGCCACGTGCATGTCGGCGGCGACGCGCAGGACCTCCTCGAAGCGCTCCCGCTCGTAGAGGCTGTCGGTGAACCCCAGGCCCGTGCGGGCGATCCCCGCCAAGGCCTCGCTCCAGCGCAGGAGATCGTGGGCGCCCGCGGCATGGCCCTCACTGGCATGGCCCTCACTGGCATGGCCCTCACCGGGATGGCTCACGGCGCCGTCGCCTGTCGCACGGTGGCGCGCACCGCGCCGCTGCCTGCGACAATGGAGTGATGTCCGCGCGTGTCGACTGCCGCCACTACAGCAGTCGCAGCCTCCCTACGGGCGACCGTATGGAACGGTGCCGCCTCGACGTGGCCCAGTCGATGCCGTTCGATTGTCCCGACGACTGCCTGTTCTACGAGGAGCGCCCCATCAGCGACACCGGTTGGCAACGCCCTCGCGGCGACCGGCGTTGAAGCAAAGTTCTCAGGGGACATCAGGAGGCAGTAGCTCGTTCAGGCGGGAGAAGAAGGCGGACCGGGCCAGCACCGTGGTGCAGCCGGCCGTCCGGGCCGAGTCCATGAGCTCGCGTTCGGTGTGGTTGGCGAAGCCGATCACCTGGCCGGCCAAGGCGGGGACGACCTCGAGCACACCGGGCCGGGTGAGGTCGACGACCACCAGGTCGGCGTCGGCGGCCGCGGCGGGCAGCCCGGCCAGGTCGCTCACGAACGTGATCGCCTTGCCCGATGCCGTCACCCGGGACCGGTCCATGAGGTCGGGCACATAGGCCACGATCCGACTCATGCGGGGATCGCCGCCCAGAGGGCGTCCGCCCCGCGATCCTGCGACGGGTGGCTCGCGGGGAGGGGCCCGCCGCCAGGATGGCTGTGGCAGGGGCCGGCCACGGGACAGGACCCGGCGAGGCTCATAACCCTAAGACGCGGCCTGGTGTCGTCGACGATGGGTCCAAGCCTTGGCCACTCCCCAGGCCATGCCCGGCTCGGCCAGGGCAGGGTCGACGTCGGCGAAGGTGGCGGGCGTGAGGTCGTAGACGTCGTCGGGGAACAGGCGGACCTGGGCCGCGTCCCGATCGGCCGCCGGCACCCCGGCGGCGGCCAGGACGGCTCCCGGGTAGCTCACGGCCGTTCGCAGCAGGGCCAGGGGAGTGGTGCGCTGCTCGTCGATGTCGGCGTCGAGCAGGGTGCGGATCTGCGGCCCCACCTCGGCCTGGGCGCGCGTGGCGGCCTCGAGGGTTGCCGCTGCGACCCACTCTGGCGGGGGCCCGTCGGGGTCGTCGTCTCCGGGGAGCCGGCGAGCCACGGAGCGCTCGACCCAGCCGGGGAGGGCGCCCTCGATCGCGTCGGCCAGCGCCGTAGCATGCTTGCGCATCCCACTATCCTGCCCGACTTCGACCGGCCGGCCCATCGCGAAGGTGGGTCACCCCAGGGAGAGCCTCGAATGACGAAACCGGAGCCGATCCCCCCGGGGCCCGGCCAGGAGTCGGTGTGGGACTACCCGCGCCCACCGCGCGTGGAGGCGGTCCGTCGCCAGGTCGAGGTCATCCTCGGTGGTGAGACGATCGCCCTCACCCTGGAGCCGCTGCGGGTGCTGGAGACCAGCCACCCACCCGGGTTCTACCTCCCGGCCGACAGCATCGTCCCCGGTGTCCTCACGCCCACCGGCCGCACCTCGTTCTGCGAGTTCAAGGGTGTGGCCACCTATCTCAGCGTGTCGATGAAGGGCCAGACCGCCCCGGACGGGGCGTGGACATACGAGCAGCCGTCGGCCGGCTACGAGGCCATGGCCGGCTACGTGTCGTTCTACCCGGGCCTGATGGAGGTGTGCCTCGTCGACGGCGAGTACGTGGAGGCCCAACCGGGCGGGTTCTATGGCGGCTGGATCACCGGCAGCGTCGTCGGCCCCTTCAAGGGACGCCCCGGCACCGAGGGCTGGTAGGACGCCACCGGCAGGGCCAGGATGGGGTCATGACTCTCACCGTGGGACGTGGCCCGTTCGGACATCACCCCGCCGGGAAGTTCAACTTCGAGCCGCCGGAGACGGTGGTGTTCGTCGAGCCGTTCGCCCGCCGGGTCCGTGCCGTCATCGGTGGGGTGACCGTCGTCGACAGCGAAGGGGTCCGGCTCGTCTACGAGAGCCGGACGTTGCCGCACTTCGCCTTCCCCGCCGACGACGTCGCCGACTCCATCGCCAGTGAGCCCGAACCGCATGTCGAGGGCTACGTCCGGGCCCCGTGGGATGCCGCCGACTCCTGGTACGAGGAGGACGAGGAGGTCTTCGTCCACCCCCGCGACCCGTACCATCGCATCGACACCCTGGCCACGTCGCGCCGGGTACGGATCCTCCTCGGCGGCGAGGTGCTGGCCGATTCCAGGTCGGCCATGGCCCTCTACGAGACGGGCCTGCCCATCCGTTACTACCTTCTGTTCCGCGACGTGCAGTTGGGGATGATCGAACCATCCGACACGGTCACCCAGTGCGCCTACAAGGGCTCGGCCCGGCATTGGTCAACGTCGGCGAAGGCGGCCGGCGGGACGACATCCGACGTGGCCTGGACCTACGACGGGGGTGTGCGTCGGGAGGCGGAGGACGTCCGGGGGAGGATCGCGTTCTACAACGAGCGCACCGACGTCGAGATCGACGGCGTCACTCAGGAGCGGCCCCGGACCCCCTGGTCCCGCTGACCCGGCGCGCCACGAGCTGGCCGGGACTGGCCCGGCCCGGTCCTCAGGACTCGACCACGTCTCCCAGCCGGTCGACCTGAACGCCCTTCTGCTCCAACCAGGCGATGGCCTCCTCGACGGCGTGGGGCTCGCCGGCCAACTCACACACGATCCACCCAACCTTCTCCTCGATGTTGGCCCGGCGGATGTTGGGCAGGACGTCGAACTGGCGGTCGAGGCGGCCCAGGAGCGGCTGCTTGATGAGCTGCTCAGGGAAGGTCAGCCTGATCCGAACGGTAGCCATCAGACCCGAAGCTTTGTCATGTCGACGGTCCCCGTCCACTCGGACGACCGGCGACGTGGGCGAGGTCGCCGTTCTCGAAGGCGGCGAGCCCGAGGGCATCGTTGAGATTGCCGGACCGGAAGCCCTCGAGATCGAGAGTCACATAGCGGTAACCGGCCCCCCGGACGGCGTCGACGACGTCGCCGCGTCGTTCCACCACCGCTTTCAGGTCACCGGTCTCCACTTCGACGCGGGCCAGGTCGCCGTAGTGGCGCACCCGCACCTGGGCGAACCCGAGGGCCCGCAGGGCCCGCTCGGCGCGGCCCACCGTGGCGAGCGTGGTGACGGTGACCGGCGTGCCATAAGGAACACGCGAGGCCAGGCAGGCGGCGGCGGGCTTGTCCCAGGTGCGCAGGCCGAGGGCCCGGGATGTCTCCCGCACGTCGGCCTTGGTGAAGCCGGCGTCGACCAAGGGGAACGCCGCTCCTCTCGCCGCGGCCGCCTGCTGGCCGGGGCGGTGGTCACCGAGGTCGTCGAGGTTCGTGCCCAGCACCACCGTGGCCCCCTCGGCCTCGGCAAGGGGGACGAGGGCATCGAGCAGAGCGGACTTGCAGTGGAAGCATCGGTCGCCGCCGTTGGCCACGTAGTCGGGGCGTTCGAGCTCGTCGGTCTCCACCGCCGTCCACCGCAGGCCCCACTCCCCGGCCAGGGCGGCACAGTCGAGGCGTTCGCTGTCGGCGAGGGAGGCCGACACGGCCGTTACCGCATGGGCCCCGGCCGCCCCGAGGGTGTCGTTGGCCACCCACGCCACGAGAGCCGAGTCGGCACCGCCACTGAAGGCGACGGTCACCCGCCCGATCTCACGCAGCCGCAGCCTCAGCCGCTCCAGGTCACCCATGGGCGTCTTCGAGCGTCGGCCGGCAGGTCACCGGATCAGGTTACCGGCGTCGTCGATCGTTGAGAGTTGAGCTGCGCTCCCCGGAACGGCGGATGCCTCCCTCGGCAGGATTGCACCCGGCCTCGACTCCGCGGCGACGACGACGGTGCCCCCGGAGGCCCGCTCGGGTCGGGCGCGGTCACGGGCTCGATGACCGCGCTCGTGGTCGAAGCGCGACCTCTCGGATCACCGGGCGCCGGCTGACGACCGAGCCGGTGTTCGCGGCGAGAGTCGTTGTCGCGGCGGCGCAACCTGTCTGACGCGGACGGTGCTTTCGCGAGATCGCTTGCATTGTCCCCCATCCGAGTCCAGCCTCTCAGGGAGGCCGCAGGCGTACTCAACAATCCCGAAGTCGGCGCCGAGATCATGGGCGTGATCGATCCCATCCGCGACCGGCTGTTCGCCGAGGCACAGCCTCAAGGGCTCAGCCTCGACGGGCACAGCGTCGACGGGCCCAGCCTGTACCGCTCAGCCCAAACCGATGCGGTGGAGGGCGTCTTCGATGGGGACCACGAGGCCGACGAGGAACGGACCGAACTCGGCGTAGATCGACGATGCCTCGTCGAAGCGCAGTTCGTGGACGCACGCCTTGATGGCCATCACGTCGTCGGCGAACAGGGTGACGGCCCACTCCCAGTCGTCGAGGCCGGTGGAGCCGGTGACCAGTTGCACGACCCGGCCGCTGAACTCCCGGGCCTTCTTGCCGTGGCCGAACATGAGGCGCTCACGGTCCTCGTAGGGGAGCGCGTACCAGTTGCCCATAGTTTCGCGTCGCTTGGACATCGGGTAGAAGCACACCACCGGCTTGCCGGCGGGAGGCAGCTGGGGGTGCAGCCGCGGTTCGAGACGCTCGGGGGGCATCCCCTTGGCGTACTCGGAAACCTCGGTGAGCGAGAGATAGGAGGCGGTGAGGTCGAGCCCGGCGGCGATCAACTCGGCCTGGAGCCGGTGCAGGCGCCACAGGTCGGGACCCAGGGCCATGGTGGCGATGTCGGCCTTGTGCCCGAGAACCACAAACGACACCACTTGATGGTCGTCGCCCTGGCAGGCCTTGACGGCGGCGGCGATGGCCTCGGGATCAGCCGCCGGTCCGACGCGCCAGAACAGGTGGAGCACAGCCCAGCCCTGGGACAGGGTCACCGAACCCAGGTCGGACACCGCACCTCGCTCACCCGGCGAGTCTATTGGCCCCTGCTCGCGGGGTCGACGCCGGCCAGCGTGAGGAGGTCGACCATGTGGAAGTCCCGGGTCACCTGACCGGTTCTCGTCGGCAGCGTGGGTCGCCACCCCGGTCGATTCTTGAGGTACGACTGAGCGTCGAGCTGGAGCATCCCGACGAAGACCTCGGCCACGATGCGCCCACCCACCTCGCCCAGGTGCAGCCCGCCCTGGGTGAGCTGGGCCTCCTTCAAGACGTAATAGAACAGCGGCGTGCTGGCATCGAGGCCGAGCCCGTACGGAGTCAGCTCCGAGAGGTCGGCGGTGGCCAGGGGAGCGACGCCCATCTTGCGGGCGATGCGCTGACCCGAAGGCATCGACCAGGTGACGTGGCGCAGCAGCGTGCGCTGGGCCAGTACCTGGGGCTGGTCGCGGCTGGCGATGGCCGAGAGTGGGAGCGTGAACAACGGCGTCGACAGAAGAGTGTCGATCAGCTTGTTGTTCTTGACCTGCCCGTCGCCGAAGTCGAAGAACGTCTGCCATCCGATGAAGCGTCGGGGCGCCCGACAGCCGCCGACCAGGTCGTCGGGATCGGGCACGTCTCCGAGCGTGGGGTCGAAGATGAACCCGAAGAACGCCGTCTCCCCGGGATTTCCCTTCAGGTTCACCCGGTAGGACGGCCGCACCATGCTGTGTCCGAAGCGGTAGGCGCCCGTCTGGAACTCGACAGGAATGAAGGCACTGTCGGGCCGGTAGAACTTCCGCCCTCCCCTGACCAGCACTCGATCGACCATCTCCTGGCCGACGAACCGGGGAAGGAACTCGTGCACGAGCAGCCACTGGTAGTGCCACGTGGTTAGACGCCGGGCCCGGTCGAAGTCGCTACCGCTCCCAGCCCCCAGGCGGTTGTTCCGATCGCTGCGGACGAGATCGACGACGCGGTTGTGGAACATGATGAAGGCGCACTGCAGCCCGGCGATGATGAGGTTCTCGTCGTTGCGAGGGTCGCCGATGATCGCCGTCAGGTCGCCGGCGCGGGGCAGGTCCTCGAACCGCCCGCCGCTCTCGATCTTGAGCTTGGCCCGGTCGGCGGGGTCGTAGAGCTGGGGCGAGGCGATGGGCCCCGATCCGTAGACGGTGTCGAGATCGAGCCTCGGGGTACGCCCGTTCGACGCTAGCGTCGGCTCGCTGGGTACGCCGAGGGCCGACCCGAAGTCGAAGGTGACGTCGTGGTCGAAGAACTGACCCATGAACGTCGCGCCCGCGGTGGCGGTGGGGTTGTCGGGGTTGTTCAGCCGCAAGGCGGGATCGGTGATTAGAGCGGTCGGGCCGGCCGACAGATCGTCGCGGGCATCGAGCAGGCCACCCGGTCGGCCGATGTCCATCAAAGCGGCGGTGAGCGGCGCGCCGGGCGTGGCGAACGGGGGCAGGGTCGGGAACATCCGGCCGAAGGTCGCCGAAGACGGCGCCCGCGTCGGCGACGACGTCGCGGTGGCAGCCAGGGCCGCGCTCCCACGTCCCGGGCCCACCGTCACCGCCGACGCAGCCGCGGCCGCACCCATCCCTCTCAGAAATCCTCGCCGGCTCATGGGACAGCCGGCTGCTCGGCCAGGATCGTCGTCCATCACCCCTCCTCGTTTCCAACCGCGGCGCAGTCGGAAGCTACCGGGTCAGAACGCCCTGCCCTGGCTCCTGGTTCCCTTCTCGACCCGCCGATGTGAGGGTCGACGTCGACGACCCACCAGGACGCCGCCCGTTACGGAAGCCGGCGACTCGCCGCAACTTGGATCCGGACACCTGTAGGCCCCTGTCATATAGCTAAAAGTAATAGGCCGTCGAGCGCACACAAATTGGTTTAATGACCCCCCGATGTCGGGGAACATTCGGGGAGAGGAGATCCGAAACTCACGCCACACATCCCCGCACCGAAGGAGAAGCGCCAGTGGGCACCTCGGACCCCCGCTCGGCGGCGAGCATCGACCCTGGAGCTGCGGGCGGCGACGCTGAGCGCGGGACCTAGTCCCAGACCTCAGTTGGCGAGCGCCTCAGTGGCGACTGCGGCCTGCTGAAGGTTGGCGGCCGCTTCACCGAGTACCAGGTTGATCTGGTCGGCGCCCGGCCCGATGATCCCGCAGTGACCTTCGATGGCCCGGACGCCGTCGGCGATGTGCTGGAGGGTGCCGCCGACGTGGGCCAACAGCTTGGTGAGCATGCGCAGGAAGTAGGCGAGAACCAGGACGAGGAGCAGGATCTCGCCGACGGTGAGGGCCACTCGAAGGGTCACGACCGGCTCCGTGCTTGAACGGATCGGCGGCCCCCTGCTCTCAGGCCCGAGAGGGCCTCGGCGTGGCGGCCGGTCTCGTCGCGCAGGGCCTCGGCCATCTTCAGGGTGTCGTTGAGCATCCCCAGAGCGAAGGTCTGGGTGGCCACGCCCCCCGCCTGCTCCCAGGCGGCGCTGACCGAGGCGTCGATGTCCTTGACGAAGGTGACAAGCAGTTGCAGGAGCAGGATCACCGCCGAGGCCACGACCACTCCGAGGCCCAGGGTGAGCCACCAGAAGGTGATGTGCTCCGATGCCAGGGCCGTCATGGCTGCTCCTCTCCGAGCAACGCCACTCGGGCGGTGGTGGCTTGTTGCACGACATGGAGGAGCTTCTGGTTGAGCTTCCCGACGAGGGGGATGGGTGCGGTGGTTCCCCGGATGTCGGCGAGGGCGTCGACGATGGCGGCGGCCTGTACGCCGATGCGCCGGGCCAGGGCCAGTAGCCACCCCACCAGGCCCACGACCACGACGATGACCACGGCCGCGACCACGTAGCCGACATACCAGCCAGTCAGGACGGTACTCATTTCGTCGCCTCCAGTCGCTCCACGGGCACCGTAGAACGAACCCGTCCGCGCGTCAACGAATAATTCGGTGATCCGGCCCGGTCTATTTCACTGGGGTTAAACGGGTCGCTGTAGGCATTCGTCAGCTAGTTGTCGAGGATCCATACTGACATCCGGGCGAAAAGGCGTCACGATGTACGAGTCGGCCGCCAGCGGGGGTCTGACACCAAGGCATGCCTGGCATGGTCACATTCGGGTCCGTCGGCCCCGGAACGGCTGCGCCCGGCGAACCGACATCCCGACACGAAGGGGGACCCGGCACGTGGCTCCAGCCAAGGCGGCACCAGTGGAAGAACCGGTGATCCACATTTTGTGGATCAACGCCGGGCTCAGTTGTGACGGCGACTCGGTGGCCCTCACGGCCGCCACACAGCCCAGCATCGAGGAGATCGCACTGCAGGCCCTACCCGGCCTGCCCAAGATCGCCGTGCACTGGCCTCTCATCGACTTCGAATGCGGGCCCGTCGGCGGGGCGGACGACTTCATCGAGTGGTTCTTCAAGGCCGAACGTGGCGAGCTCGAGCCCTTCGTGCTGGTTGTCGAGGGATCGATCCCGAACGAGGCCATCAAGACCGAAGGCTACTGGTGCGGTTTCGGCAACGACCCCGCTACCGGCCAGCCCATGACCACCTCCGAGTGGCTCGACCGCCTCACCCCGAAGGCCACCGCGGTACTGGCGGCGGGAACCTGTGCCACCTACGGCGGCATCCACGCCATGGCCGGCAACCCCACCGGAGCCATGGGGGTCGCCGACTACCTGGGCTGGAGCTGGAAATCGAAGGCGGGCATTCCTATCGTGAACGTGCCCGGCTGTCCGGTGCACCCCGACAACCTGTCCGAGACCATTCTCTACCTGCTCTACATGGCCACGGGCCAAGCCCCCCTCATCCCCCTCGACGAGGCCCTGCGCCCGCAATGGCTCTTCGGGGCGACGGTGCACGAGGGCTGTGACCGGGCCGGCTACTACGAGCAGGGCGACTTCGCCACCGAGTACGGCTCACCAAAGTGCATCGTGAAACTCGGTTGCTGGGGGCCGGTGGTCAAGTGCAACGTGCCCAAGCGGGGCTGGATCAACGGGGTCGGGGGCTGTCCTAACGTGGGCGGCATCTGCATCGGCTGCACGATGCCCGGGTTCCCCGACAAGTTCATGCCGTTCATGGACGAGCCACCCGGCGGCAAGGTCTCCACGGCTGCCAGCGGCATCTACGGCTCGCTCATCCGGGGCCTGCGCGACATCACAGCCAAGACCGTCGACGCCGAGCCCAAGTGGCGCACGAAGGGCCAGAAGCTGCTCACCGGCTACCGGAGCGAGTGGCGCTAGTCAACGGTCACGCAGAAGCTCCGTCGTCCACCCACCGCTGCCTGATCTCATCATTTCGACAGAAGGGGAACGTCACCGTGGCAACCCGCATGCCTTCAAGGACCACCGCTTCCAGAACCGCCTCCAAAGGTGCCGACAACGACCTGGTGGAGATGGCATGGGATCCCATTACCCGCATCGTGGGCAGCCTGGGGATCTACACCAAGATCAACTTCGGCACCGGCCGGGTCGAGGAGTGCCACTCGACCTCGTCGATCTTCCGTGGCTACTCGATCTTCATGAAGGGCAAGGACCCTCGCGACGCCCACTTCATCACCAGCCGCATCTGCGGCATCTGCGGTGACAACCACGCCACGTGCTCGTGCTACGCCCAGCAGATGGCTTACGGGGTGCGCCCGCCGCACCTTGGAGAATGGATCGTCAACCTGGGCGAGGCCGCCGAGTACATGTTCGACCACAACATCTTCCAGGAGAACCTGGTCGGGGTCGACTTCTGCGAGAAGATGGTGGCCGAGACGAACCCCGGCGTGTTGGAGCTGGCCAACGCCACCGAGGCCCCCGGCGCGGCGTCCCACGGCTACGCCACCATCGGCGACATCATGCGCTCGCTCAACCCGTTCTCGGGCGAGTTCTATCGCGAGGCGCTGGTCGTGAGTCGCTACACCCGGGAGATGTTCTGCCTCATGGAGGGCCGCCACGTGCATCCCTCCACGCTGTACCCGGGTGGCGTTGGCACCACCGCCACCATCCAGCTCTTCACCGACTACTACACCCGCCTCATGCGCTACGTGGAGTTCATGAAGAAGGTCGTCCCCATGCACGACGATCTCTTCGACTTCATCTACGAGGCCATGCCCGGCTACGAAGAGGTCGGACGCCGTCGCGTGCTGCTCGGGTGCTGGGGGGCCTTCCAGGACCCCGAGCACTGCAACTTCGAGTACAAGGACATGACCAACTGGGGTCGAAAGATGTTCGTGACCCCCGGCGTGGTGGTCGACGGCAAGCTGGTCACCAACGACCTGGTCAAGATCAACGTCGGCATCCGCATCCTGCTGGGCAGCAGCTTCTACGACGGATGGGAAGACCAGCCCATGTTCGTCGACAAGGACCCGCTCGGGAACCCCATCGACCGCAACCATCCCTGGAACCAACACACCATCCCCCAGCCCCAGAAGCGCGACTTCGACGACAAGTACTCCTGGGTCATGTCCCCCCGCTGGTTCGACGGCAAGGAGCACCTCGCCATCGACACCGGTGGCGGTCCTATCGCCCGGCTGTGGTCGACGGCGCTGTCGGGCCTGGTCAACACCAACTACATCAAGGCGACGGGCAAGAGCGTGCAGATCCACCTGCCCCGCACCGCCCTGAAGCCCGAAGTCACCTTCGAGTGGAAGATCCCGAAGTGGTCCAACGCCATCGAGCGCAACCGGGCCCGCACGTACTTCCAGGCCTACGCGGCCGCCGCCGCCCTGACCTTCGTGCAGGCCGCCCTCGAAGAGGTCAAGGCAGGCCACACCAAGACCTGGGAGCCCTTCAAGGTGCCTGAGGAGGCCATCGGCTGCGGGTTCACCGAGGCGGTGCGGGGGGTCCTGTCCCACCACATGGTGATCAAGGACGGCAAGATCGCCAACTACCACCCGTACCCGCCGACGCCGTGGAACGCCAACCCCCGCGACGTCTACGGCACGCCAGGGCCCTATGAGGACGCCGTGCAGAACACCCCGATCTTCGAGGAGAACGACCGGGCCCACTTCAAGGGCATCGACATCATGCGGGCGGTCCGCAGCTTCGACCCGTGCCTGCCGTGCGGCGTGCACATGTACCTGGGCAAGGGCAAGACCCTGCGCAAGCTGCACTCGCCGACGATGCTCAACGAGGGCTGATGGCCCCGTCCAACCTGCGCAAGGCGGGTGACCGCATCGAGGCGCTGCTCGATGAGTTGCGTTCGACGGCCGACCCGGCCGTGTGGTCGCGGGTGGAAGAGGTGCTCGGCCTGCTCACCGACCTGTACGGCGAGGGCCTGGCCCATGTAGTGAGCGCCGTCGCCGAGGAGCCGGGCGGGTTCTCGCTGTTGGGCCGGCTTGCCGACGACGAGCTGGTCTCGAGCCTGCTCGTCCTCCACGGGTTGCACCCCCAGGACCTTGCGACCCGGGTGGAGGAGGCCCTCGAGGGCGTTCGCCCGTACCTGGCGTCCCACGGGGGCGACGTGGAGATCCTGGGATTCGACGCCGACACCGCCACCCTTCACCTGCGACTCCTGGGAAGTTGCGACGGGTGCCCGTCGTCGTCGGCCACGCTCCGTTCCTCGGTGGAGCGGGCGATCGAGGAGGCGGCTCCCGAGATCGCCCGTATCGACGTCGAGGGCGTGGTCGACGACCAGCCCGACGCACCGCCTCCGGTTGTCACCACGCCCGTCCATCTGGGTCGCGCGCCGGCGGCCGCGGGAGCGCCCCGGTGACCGTCGACGGAGAGACGAGCGGAACACCCAGGGGACGATCGGGACCCCTCGATGTCCTCCAGCGCATCCGGCCCATCGGGGGTGCCGGTGACGATGCCGTGCCGGTGACGGCGCACCCCGGCGCCCTCGATGTCATCGAGCGGTTGCGCCGCCCCCGGCCGCGCCCGGGGGAATGTTGCGAGCTCTGCGGCGTCGAGGTGGCCGACGAGCACAGCCACATCGTCAACGTGACCAGCCGCAGCCTGCTGTGCGCCTGCCGTCCGTGTTACCTGCTCTTTCAGCCCGGCGGCGCCGGCGGGGGCCGGTACCGCGCCGTGCCCGAGCGGTACCTCGCCCTGCCTGCGTTCGCCCTCTCGCGGGGTCAGTGGGACAGCCTCCAGATCCCGGTGAGCGTGGCCTTCTTCTTCACCAACTCGTCGATGGGTGAGGTGGTGGGGTTCTATCCGGGACCGGCGGGAGCAACCGAGTCGTTGCTGCCTCTCGAGGCGTGGACCGAGTTGAAAGCTGAAAACCCTGTGCTCGAAACCCTCGAGCCCGACGTCGAAGCCTTGTTGGTGCGGACTCCTCGCGACGAGGCACCGGAGTGCTTCATCGTCCCGATCGACGCCTGCTACGAGCTGGTCGGCCAGATGCGCCGCCTCTGGCGGGGCTTCGACGGTGGCCAGGAGGCCAATGAGGCCATCAGCCAGTTCTTTGCCGACGTGGCCGCGCGCGCGGAATGAGCAATCTCACCTTCGAGGTGGTAGGGGTGGAGCCCGATCGCTACGCGGCGGCACCCACGCTGCTGTTCAAGCTGCGCGTCACCGAGACCACGGGCGCGTCCATTCACGCTCTGGCCCTCCGCTGCCAGATCCGTATCGAGCCACAGCGTCGGCGTTACGAACCGGCCGAGGAGGAGCGTCTCCTGGCCATGTTCGGTGAGACGCCGCAGTGGGGCGACTCCCTCCGCCCGTTCCTGTGGACGCACGCCACCGCCATGGTGGCGGGGTTCGAGGGCAGCACCGAGGTCGACCTCGTCGTGCCCTGCACCTACGACTTCGAGGTGGCGGCGACCAAGTTCCTCCACTCCCTCGACGACGGTGAGGTTCCCCTCGTCCTCCTCTTCAACGGCACGTCGTTTGCCCAGGGACAGGCCGGGCTCAGTGTCGACCCCGTGCCGTGGCACAAGGAGGCGAACTTCCGGCTACCGGTCGCGGTGTGGCGGGCGATGATGGACCTCTACTTCCCCGGAAGCGGTTGGCTCCGGCTACGTCGCGACAACCTCGACGCCCTCGAGCGGTTCAAGACGGTCGAGGGCCTGCCCACCTGGGACCAGGTCATCGAGGCCCTCCTCAAAAGGGCAGATATTTGAATCTCGACGAGACGTTCGTGCGGGCTCGGGCGGTGGCCGATGCCGTCCTCTACGAGGGCTACCTGCTCTATCCCTACCGGGCATCGGCGGGCAAGAACCAGCTCCGGTGGCAGTTCGGCGTCGTTGCCCCCCGGCCCTACGCCCTCTCCGACGGATCCGAGGACTGGGTCATGCAGACCGAGTGCGTGGTCGACCCGGGACCCGAGTCCCGTCTCGACGTGCGAGTCCGTTGCCTCCGGGTGCAGGAACGTCGCGTCGAGGCCGCCGCCGACCCCGACGGATCCGCCTTCGATCCCGTCGCCTCCCTCGACGTCGACGGCGCGCTGGTGACCAGTTTCGATGAAGCCACCGAGGAAGAGATCGACCTCGCCGACGTCGCCTTGGCCGACCTCGTGGGTGCCGAGCGCGACGTGGCTTTCGAGTTCCCCTTGAGCCAGCACGAGGAACGTCTGCGGGCGGCCGACGGCCGTCTGGTCGGCCGGATCATGCGGCGCCGCCAACCGCTGGCCGGGGTCTTGCGGCTCTCGGCCGAGGCCGTCACTTCGTTCGGGCACGGAGCCGGCGCCGGGCCGTTCCCGTTGGCC
Organism: Acidimicrobiales bacterium; assembly: GCA_038238185.1. Lineage (GTDB taxonomy): Bacteria > Actinomycetota > Acidimicrobiia > Acidimicrobiales > AC-14 > DATAQC01. Next base: position 49,502 of record JBBRXY010000001.1, on the reverse strand, counting down.
CGGGTACGGGTACGGGTGGAGAACGTCACCGACTGGGCGCAGCAGAATGCCCATCGCGACGATGTTGTTCGCCGGTCGATGGTGGCGGTCCACACGCTGGTGGCGGTCCGAGGCGGGTCCTTCATCTCCCTGTTCGACCCGCCCGAGTTCGCCAAGGCGGCGGTGGCCGGCTGCGAGAACCTCCATACCTTCCCGGTGCTCATCGGCGACCCGGGCCGTCACGACGTGCTGCTCTCGTCGCCCGTCACGCTGTACGACTACGCCGAGGTCGCCCCCGAGAGCGCCGGCGAGTTCTACGACTCCACCGAGATCGACGAGATGCTGGCCCTCCGGGTGATGACGCTCACCGACGAGGAGAAGCGCGAGGCCCGGGGCACCGATCCGCGGGCGGCGGCCATCGTCGACCGCTGCGACATCATGCCCAAGGAAGTCTTCGAGCGCCTGCACGGCGCCGTCCGCTACCTGCGTGACGTGGCCGCGCCGGTGGCCGACGACGACTTCCCCACCTTGACCACTCTCGACGAGGACCCCGAAGCGATCGCACCGAAACCGGGTAAGCCACAGTCGGCCGTCGGGCCAGACAAGCCATGGTGGGACCCAGGTGTCGACGGCGAGGTCGATCCCTTCGAGGACAAGGTGTGGATCGGCGACGCCGAAGTCGGGCGAGGGAGCTGCGTCCTCCTGCGGCCGACGCAGCGGGCCGACGCCCACGACATGTTCCTGGTCGGGCGTTCCGCCCACGTGCACGCCGTGCTGCAGGACGTCGACGGCAACACGCAGTTGGCGGTGACCGTCGACGACGACCCCGCGAGCGACATGCACCAGTGGTACGGGCGCTACCTGTACTTCGATCCCAGTGAGGTCGAACTACTGGAATTCGCGGGGGAAACCGAAACGGCGGTGTCATCGTGAGCGGGCCGGTGCTGGTGGCCGGGATCGGGAACATCTTCCTGGGCGACGACGGGTTCGGGACCGAGGTGGCCCAACGGCTGGCGTCGCGTCCCCAGCCTGACGGGGTGAAGGTGACCGACTTCGGCATCCGGGGGCTGCACCTCGCCTTGGAGCTGATGGAGGGGTACGACCTGGTCGTGCTCATCGACGCCGTGCGCCGGGGCGACCCTCCCGGCACGGTGAGCGTCATCGAGCCCGACACCTCCGACCTCGGTGGTGAGGCGTCCCCCGACGCCCACGACATGGACCCCGTCACCGTCCTCCGGCTGCTCGCCGACATGGGCGGCGAGATCGACCAGCTCCTCCTGGTGGCCGGCGAGGTGGCCGAGACCGACGAGCAGATCGGTCTGTCGGCGCCGATGGCGGCGGCCGTCGACGAAGCCGTGCGGGTCGTCGAGAACCTTGTCGCAGAACATGTGTCCACGTTGACGGTAAAGGAGAGCTGAGATGATCCGTCGTCTGTTCATGTCGGTGCTGTTCGCGGCGGTGGCGGGGGTGGTCGTGAAGTCCCTCCCGGACATCGCCCGCTATCTCAAGATGAGGGACATGTAGGGGGTATGCGAACAGTCGGTTTCGTCGCCACCGCCATCTTTGCCCTCCTCGTACTCGGGGGCCTCGCGGTGTTCCTGCGGTCTCTACCCGATATCGCCCGGTATCTCCGGCTGAGGAGGATGTAGCGCGTGCACGAGATGGGTTTTTGCGAGGCAGTTGTCGGGGCGATCGAAAAGCGAGCCGGTGATCGGCCGGTGGCGCGCGTCAAGGTGCACGTCGGCCGGCTCCACCACGTGCATCCCGAGGCCTTCGAGCAGTCCTTCGCCATGGCCGCCGGCGGCGGCCCGGCCGAAGGGGCCTCGGCTGAGTTGGTGTTCGTTCCGGCCAGGGGCCGGTGTGGGTCGTGCCAGGGCGAGTTCGAGACCGACGAGGTGCCCCTCGCCTGTCCGAGCTGTGGTGGGGTCGACATTCAGCTCACCGGCGGCGACGAGCTCATGCTCGAGTCCATCGAGTACCGGCCTGTCGAGACGAAGGCGTAGGGGGCCATGTGCCTCGGCATCCCCGGCCGCGTGATCGGTGCCACCGAACACCCCGATCTGGTGGTTGTCGACGTCTTCGGTGTCGAGCGCCGGATCAACACCGGTCTGTTGGAGGGGGAGACGGTAGCGCCCGGCGATTGGGTGCTCATCCACGTGGGTTTCGTCCTGTCGAAGCTCGACGAGGACGAGGTCCGGTTGGCGACTGAGTCGTTGCAGATGATGGGGTCGTCGGAGGAGACGGCCGGTGACGAGGACGAGATTCTCGAGCGATGGACCAAGGAGGAGGTTGAACAGTGGGCGTCATGATCGGTTTCGCGGTGGGCTACGTCCTCGGCACGAGGGCGGGCGAAGAGGGCTTCGAGGAGCTCAAGGCCACGCTGAAGGCCATCACCTCGTCGGATGAGGTGAAGGATCTGCTCACCGGCGGCTTCTCGCTCCTCAGCGATGTCGTGCGATCGGGCCGGGAGGTGTTGTCGGAGAGGACGGGCGAAGGGCCGGCGGTCCGCCGCGTCGCCTGACCTGGCCACGGCGGGGCAACGGCACCGGCATCCAGACCACTGCGGCCGAGATCGACCATGGCCCACGTCATCACCGCCTCGGATCGGGAGTCGTTCAAGCGGTGCCGACGGGCCTGGGACCTCGGGTCACCCCGTCGCCGCGACTACGAGTTGGTGGAGCCGTCGACATCCGGCGTCCTCGACCGGGCCGTGCGCGCCGGATTAGCGGTGTGGTACTTCCCCGGCATGTGGGAATGGGACCGGGCGATCGTCCGGCCCCTCGCCCTTGCCGGATTCGATCGGGAGATGCCCGACGAGAGGGCTTGGGAAGCCGAGCGTGCCGTCGGGCGGCGCCTGCTGGAGCAGTACTTCGACTGGGCGCCGACCGTCGATGACTTCTCTCCGGTACGAGTGGAGACCGACTTCCGGGTGCGCATCCCCGACCCCGGTCAACCCGACCGCGACCTGGCCGAACCGTCCGGGGAGGCGATCGAGTACGAGGGCCGCATCGACATGCTGGTCGTCGACGGCGACGACAGCTACTGGATGGTCCAGCACCGCACGGTCGCCGGGGAGTGGGCCGCGCTCCACGACCTGTTGCTGGAGGAGCGGACCACGTCGTTCTGTTGGGCCTGGGAGCAGTTCTTCCTCGGCATACGGCTCGCCGGCGTCGTCTACAACGAGCTGCGAGCCGTGCCCGGCGAGGGCTCGGGACCGCCGCCGGGGACGTCCCGCCCGGAAACCTCCTTCGCCCGGCGCACGCAGGTGCCGCGGAGCCGCTTGGAACTGGCCGCCTCCGCAGTGCGCCTTAGCGACGAGGCCGCGGAGATGGCCGACCCGGCGACCCCGATCTACCCGAACCCCTCGCCCGCCGTGTGCGGGTCGTGCCCATTCTCGGCCCCGTGCCTGGCTATCCACGCCGGCCTCGAGCCCGAGGCCGCCATGGTCGGTTCGTACCGGCGGCGGGGGCCCGAGGAGTTACAGGAGGGTCGCCTGGGCGGGGTCACCTGGTCGACGGGCCGCGGTGCCGCGCCTCCCCGGTTCGGCGATGACCGGCAGCCTGGCGATTGATCCGAGAGCCGAAGTTGATCCGAGTGCCGACGTTTGATCTGAGTGTCAGGAGAGCGGGATGAGCGGGACGACGTGGTGGTGGATCGGGAATGCTGCGCTGGCGGTGGTGGTAGCGCCCGTCGTGGTGGTCCTGCTGACCGCGCTATTGGGCCAGGTGTTGAGGCTCAATCGGTTGGCCGACGACGTGCTCGAGCACGGGGTGGCCATCACCGGCGAACTGGACGCGCTGCCGAAGCTTGTGCAGACCAGAGAGCTCACCACCGGCGCCCGGGGCCTGGTGGAGCGGTACGGCGGGGCGCTGCTCCGCCTGATCGGCACGTGACGGATCGACACGAGAGAAGGAGGCCGTGATGGGAATCGAGACGGTGGTGACGCTGGTGCTGGTGGCGGTGCTGGTGGCGGTGCTGGCGGTGTACATCCTCGCCATTGGGTTCGCCCTGCGACGACTCAGCTTCACGCTGGGCACGATCGTGATCGGTCTGAGGGCGATCGCCCAGCAGACGGCGCCCGTGGGAGCGGTCGTCGGTGATCTCATCAAGGACGTCGATGTCATCGAAGATGCCCTCGACGGCTTGACGGCAGCCGTCGTCGCGGCCAAGAAGACACCCCGCAAGCCGCCGCCGCCTGCGCCGGTGCTCGTCGCACCTCAACCGTCTCGGGTCCGTCCGCCTCAGGCTGTGGCTTGGAAGCCGGAGGCGGACGAGCCCGAGGCGCCCCCGAACCCGAGGACGGGTGACGAGTGGGACGACGTCGTGGCGGCCAGGGCGCCCGGGGGCATGGCACCGATCGGTGCGGTCGCCGGCGGGCGAACTGCCGCCCAGGGCAGGCGGGCGCAGGCCCGGTCGTCGGGCCGCAGGTTGCGACGACGGACCCCGCGCTCGGCACCCGGAGCCGCGTCCATGAGCGACGCCGTAGCCCGCGCCCGGGAGAAGGTGGAGGCGCAGTCGCAGCCGTGAACTGAGCCTTGACCCAACCGGCACTCCGGTGCCGGTTGGGTCGGAGTGCAGGGCTGGTCGGAGTGCCGATCTAGTTGGGAGCCTCCACCACGACCTGGGGGGCGGTCGCTCCTCGGCGCGTCGTCGCCGTCGGCGGGGGCGCGGCCGGCAAGGGCATCTGTACCACTCGCAGGACGAGATCGGCGCCAACGGCCGGTGCGAATGGGCGATCGTCGGGGACGGGTGCGGGGCCCCGGGCCGGAGCATCGGCGGGTCGGTACCAGGCGTCCGCCGGCAGGCCCTTCGCCGCCTGGCGGACCGCCGCCGCCCGGAAGACCTCGGGCGGAGGTCGCCCGTCGGCGATACGCACGTCGATGATCTCGGCGGCCTCGAGCTCGAGGGCTGCCCGAGCCGCCGCCCGCTTGTTGCGTCTTCCGAGACCCACTGGGTACCGCCTGTCTAGGGGAGGGCGAGCGAGACGCTGGGCGACAGGCGACGAATCGTCGGTAGCGCCGGAAGCAAACCCGCACAATCGCTTCTTGAACCCAGTATCGCGCCCGTGTCCGGTGCCGACAATGAGTGCCCGCCGCAACTAGATGTAACTTTTGAAGGAGGTCGCGCTACTCTATGTACAGGACATCTAGAGACGTTCTGGAGGTAGTGGCATGGGAGCAACCCATACCGACGTCGAGCTGGAGGCGCTGTGCCGCGGCCTGCTCCAAAACGCTGCCGCTCGCCGGCAGCTGGCGGGCAAGGTCGAGCCGGAGGCGCCGTCGGTCGAGTACCGCGCCGGGTTCGCAGCCGGCCGGGAAGCCGGGGAGATGGCCGCCCTGGCCCTCGCTCTGGGCGCCCTCACCGGCGAGTCGCCCACCGACCTGATCGACAATGCCGTCGCTCAGGCTGCGGTCGACGCCGTCTTCCCTGTCGAGTTCCACACCGAAGAAGCCGACGACAGCCGAGCGTCGACTACGCCCGGCGGGCCACTCGGTCGCGGCGACGAGGTGTTGTGATGGGCCCCGACGACCAGGTCGTTCCCTGCCCGACCTGCTGGCTGCTCGCCGACCTGGTTCCTCCCCCGCCCCACGAGGCCTTCTTTCACTCCCGGTGTCCTCGCGGTCACGACAACACCTTGGTGCCGGCGGTCCTGGAGCATCTCCGGTCGCTCCTCGGGCCGGCGTTCAGCCAGAGCGCATAGAACCCCCGTCGGCGGTTCTCAGGCGCATCCGTCGTGGGCGCGCAGCTCGGCCACACGCTGGTCGGCGCCACGGCGACGTTCGGCGGCCTCGGCGGCCGCTGCGTCGGCCGACTCGGCGGCCTTCTGGGCTCGATCCGCGCTTCGACGGCCAGCCGCCACTCGACCCCGCGCCTCGTCGAGGTCACGCTGCAGCTGGGCTTCGTCGGCCTCGGCGTCGGCGACCTCCTGCTGGCGGCGCGCAGCCAGAGCGGTCGCCTGGCGAGCCTTCTCGGACAGGTCGGACGCCCGCTTGGCGGTCGTAGACGCGACCCGTTCGGCCTCGGCCAGCGCCACGACGGCTTTGGTCGCCGACGGATCCGCCTCGGCCGCAGAGGGATCCGGTTCGGAGGGCTCGGGCCGCTGGGGGTCGGCCGTCGGATGGTCGACGTCTGGATCGAGATCGCCGAACCCCGACGGCGGTTCCAGGGCCGAGGTCAGCCGGCCCTCGGACGCCTCGGCGCCGGCCTGCGGGTCGAGGCTCGCCGCTTCCAGCGTGGCCGCGATCTCGGTGTGGTGAGCGCCTCCCTGGCCTCGCTCGGCTAGGAGGTTGACGGCGGAGTCGGCGAGGGAGGCAACCGCTTCACGACGGGCGCGGCCGGCCTGGCGAAGGAGGCCCGCATCGGCGCCGGCGAGCGTCTGGGTCTGGGCCCGCCGCAGCGTATCGCCCAGGCGAAGTAGGTCATTCAGCGCCTCTCGATGCCGGCGGGCCAGCTGGTTGACCGCCCAGGCGGCCGGGCTAGGACGACGAAGGTCGGCCACGCTCCGGGCCAGGTCACGCTGTCCGTTCGCGCGCAGGCGACGAACGAGGGTGTTGCGGGCGGGCACGAAGTCGGCGGGGTCGAGTCTGTAGAGCTCCTCGGTCGCCTCGGCCAGCTCGGGTTCGGGAGTGCTACGACCCATCGTCGGGTTGCTTCGGCGTCGCGCCCCAGTCGACGAGGTCGTCGTTGTGCCGTTCGAGCGCCTCGTAGGCCTTGGCCAACTCGATCCTCGCCGCCTGCAGGGCCTCGGCGGGTGCCGGCTCGGGCGCCCAGCGGCCTCGGATGGGGTCGGTGGCCACCAGGGCCTCCAGGGCCTGGGAGGTGTTCCGCAGGCGCTGGTGGGCGCGATGAAGCACCTCACGTTCCGAGTCGGTCAGGGCTTCGGGCCTGCGTGGTTCTGTGCCGGGCACGCTCGTCTCCTCAGGTTCTTCGGGCGGTGATCCTGCAGCGACCGGCACCGACTTCGTCGAGCAGTCGCCGAGCACCGTCACTGCCGCCGCCGAGCTGACCGACGAGGAAGGCCGCCTGAGCGTCGGAGGCCTCGGCGGGGACGAGGGTGCGCCACACGCCCGTGGCCAGCCCATCGAAGAAGGATTCGTACCATTCGGCCAAGCGACGATCCTCCCACGACGCCGGCGGCGTGAGCGAGAGCAGCGATCCAAAGTTTGCTCCCCGGACGAAGATCACCAACCCGTACCTGCCCCTCTCCAACTTCCGCGAGTGCGTTCACAAGGGGACGAAGGGGGGCACGGCGTTGCGCACGGCTATCTTCGCGCCGTGCCGGTACCGGAGCTCAGTCACAACAAGATCTGCAACCTGGAGGACTTCTCCCACCCCGACCTGTATCCGGTGATCCGGGAGGTGTTCGCCCACGAGGTGGCTCGATTCGGCGACGCCTTTCCCCTCGGCCGCGAGAACCGTAAGGACTGGGAGGCGGCCATGGCGATCCGGGCCTTCGCGGCCCACGGCCTCCTCGACGGCCGGTCCGAGTTCCTGGGCGTGGCCGCCGGAAACGAACCCCTGGTCTTCCATCTCACCCGCTTCGCTCGTCGGGTGTTCGCCACCGACCTCTACCTGGCCAGCGGCGACTGGGAGCCGTTCGGACACGAATCCATGATGACCGACCCGTATCAGCACTGGCCCTTCGCGTGGAATCCCCGCCGCCTGGTCGTACAGCACATGGACGCGCTCGATCTCCAGTATGAGGACGAGACATTCGACGGGGTGTTCTCGGGCAGCTCCATCGAACACTTCGGCGGTCACCCGGAGGTGGAGCGGAGCATGGACGAGATGTTCCGCGTCCTGCGTCCTGGCGGCGTCTGCGCCGTCTCCACGGAGTTCCGTCTGGCCGGGCCCTCCCCGGGCCTGCCGGGGTGCCTCCTCTTCGATGCCGACGAGCTCGCCTCGCGCCTCATCGGCGACCGGGCGTGGCACCTGGTATCGCCGCTCGACCTGTCGGTCTCCGACGCCACCGTCGGCTCGAAGACCGACGTAGCCGATGTGGTGGCCCAGCAGCTGGCCCAGTGCGATCGCGACGGCGGGTGGTTCACCCACAAGCTCGACTACCGCCACTTCCCGCACATCGTCATGGGGATCGACGACTTCGTGTTCACCAGCATCCAACTGGCACTGCAGAAGGACGAGGCACCGGGCGGCGCGCCTTCGTCGTCTCGCGACCGGGAGCGGTCCCGCCTGAGCACCCCGCTGACCGGGACCCATGCGGTGGCGCTCGATCAGGCTCCCTTCAGTGGCGCCGGGTGGTACGCACCCCACCACTCGCCTTCCGGCGCGGCCCGGTGGACGGGCCCCGGGCGTGACGCATCGATCGACCTGCAGATCCTGGTGTCCCCGCGCACCACCGTCGAGGTCCTGGTGGTTGCCGCCGTCAGCCCCTCGGTTCTGGAAGACCTGCGGGTGGAGGTCAACGGGCTGCCGATTAGTGTCGAGCGCGTGACCCACGACGAGGGCACCCTCGTTCGGGGGGTGGTGCCGGCGAGCTACGCCTCGGTCCGTCCGTTCACCCGTATATCGTTGCGGACGCCGCAACCACCGGCCCCGTTCGCCGAGGGCGAGGATCGTGTCGGGGTGGCCGTGCGATGGGTGCGGCTCATTGCTCCCCGGACTCCTTGACGGCTCGAGCCTGAGAGCTCACCAAGCGTTTGCCGGGGTGACTGCGTCGACGGTTTCGGGCCCATCGGGAGGGCGGCGTTGCCGTCTTTTGTCGATCCGTCGGGAGCACCGGCGTGCCCAACGGATACACGGTCGTTCCACGAAGAGCAGCGATAAAGTGCCGAGCCCGATCGAGCCGACCAGGGTGAGGGCGAGCATGCTCAGGAACGCCGCAGTGGTGGCGTTCTGGTCGAAGCCCAGGGTGGTGATGGCGAAGCCGATGATCAGGAGGTGCCAGAGGTAGACGCCGTAGCTGATGTCGCCCAAGCCCCGGGAGGCGGGGTTGGCGACGGGGGACTGTGCCCACCGGGGCGCCAGCACGGTGGCGAGCATGAGCACGGCGAAGGCCAGGGCAACGGGCAGCGTGCCTGTCCAGTGGTCGTAGGTGCCCACAGTGGCCGTGAGATCGTGGATGCCGGCGGTACGCAGCCCCCACACGACCGCCACCGCGGCGACGACCTGGACGCTGACCGCGACCCACGGGACCCAGGCCTGTTTGGCGGTGCGCCATTGCACGAACAGCCACGCCGCCGTCATCCCTGCGGCGAACTGGGCGAGGAACGTGGGGAACTGGGTCACCAGGATGAGCCGGAGCAGGGTGGGCGATTCGGTGGCGGGAAGCCACCCCACCGAGAACGACGTGTGCACCACTGTCAGCTTCCAGGCCATCGAGACGCCGAAGGCGATGGCGAAGCCGATGAAGGGGTGACGGAAGTACCAGGAAGCGACGAAGGGGAGGGTTATGTAGAACATGACCTCCAAGGTGAGCGTCCACACCACTCCGAGCACCAGGAACCCCTCCGGGTACAGGCGGAGCAGCCCCACGGTGTGTTGCAGGAATGACAGGTGCAGCAGGAACGAGAAGGCGCCGGCGCCGCTCTCCCAGGGCAGCACGGTGCTCTTGGCGCTCACCAAGGGCTGGAGCACCACGGCGGCCACCAGGACGACGTAGTAGGCCGGGATGATCCGGGCGGCACGCCGGATGCCGTAGGCCCGGACCTGGCCGAAGCGACCGGCGTTGAGGACAGTGGGGAGGAAGAGCACGAACCCGCTGATGACGAAGAAGAAGTCCACGCCCATGTACCCGGACACGAAGACGTTGCGCAGCCCGCCGTTCCCGAGCGACGGCAGGCCCGACCCGTAGACCACGTGGTACAGGACCACAGTGAGGGCGGCCAGGCCGCGGAAGCCGTCGAGAGCCGGGACGACGACCCGGGGTTGGTCGGCCGAGACGGCTACGCCGGCCACGGGGGTCGGCGTAGCCGTCGAGGGCGTGTCCAAGGCGACGCGCTCAGCGGGGCGGGATCGGCAGCCGCCGCTTCAGGTCGCGTGCCCCCCGGAGCGAGGACTTGGCCAGCGATCCGGCCTGTGGGTACCGCTGGGACAGGCGGCTGAGCCGGCGGGCCACCGCCAGGCCCGCGCCCGCCACACCCTCCAGCATCTCCTGGGTGGCGCGCACCTGGGCCAGGGCGCCGGCCATCTCGTGACCCAGCTGCTCGTAGCGGCCCCGGACGTCGCTGAGCATCGTCCGCACCACCTCGTACTGCGTTTTGCCGGCCATGAAGGCGAACTCGAGCTCGCGGTACTGGACCTCGAGGCGCTTGTACTCGGCGTGGAGGAAGGCGATCTGGTGGCGGAACGCACTGGACTCGGCCAGGAAGGCCTGGTTCAGGGCCCGGGTGGCGGCCAGCTCGTGCTGGGCCGACTGGGCCCGGCCGTTCGCCGCCTCGATCTGACGGGAGAGGTGGTACGGGATGAAATCGTCGAGAACGTTGGCCGGTATCTTGAGGGCCTCCACCAGGTCGGCGTCCTCGTTGCGAACGTAGTAGCGGTTCAGCCCGTCGAAGGTGGCGAGGAGGTAATCGGCATCGAGGAGCACCGGCTCCCATTCCTCATGGGTGGGAATCGTGGTGCCGGGCCGGGTGGCCTCGACGACCACTACCCGCGGGCGCCAGCGCGTCCAGTCGCCGCCCCGCAGCACCGGTCCTTCATAACCCTCCACGTCGACCGTGAGGAAGTCGATCGTGCCGTCGACGTGCTCTTCGCAGATGTGGGCGAGAGTGGTGACGGGGACCGTCCGCTCGACCAGTGGTGTGCCCGCCTCGATGTGGGACTTCGCCTGTTCCGGGTCGAAGGTGGACAGCCCCGATTCGGGAGTGGCTTCGTAGAAGGTGAGCTTGCCGTCTTCGTCGGCGACCCCGGTGTTGATGTTGATGTCGCGTGTGCGCGCCGCCGCCAGGCGCTCGAACGCCAGGGTTGCCGGTTCCACGTTGATCCCGTGCCACCCCAGATCGTAGAAGTGGCGCGTGATGGAGAGATGGGTCGGATCGTGGGCCCCGATGTCGATGTAGAAGCCGGCGATGCCACGAGCGAAGAGGCGGTCGAGGACCACGTCCTCCCCGTTCTGGGCGTAGGAGGTCATGTGCATGGTGGGCCGCCTTCCGATGAGGCCATGGCGCCGGGTGCCCAGGCCGCGACCACGGCGCGGACGTCGTCGACCGGGTCATCCCGAAGTCTTTCGAGGAGCTCGACGATGGACGGATGGGCGGTGATCTCGGGGGCGGCTCGCTGCAGGGCCCTACCCATGAACACGCGGTGATTGTGGTTGGCGTGGCTGCCGTCGACGACGATGCGGGCCACCCGTTCCTCGAAGTCGAGGGGAGGCTCGATAGTCCAGCCACTGAGGGCGGTGAGATCCTGCTTGACGGCGAGATAGTCGACGAGGGTCTGCGGCTGGAACTCGTCGGAGGTGACTGGGATGAGCCGGCCCTGATCGACCATGTAGCTGGTGTATCCGAGTCCTTCGACCGTGGCGATCAGGTCCTCGGGTGTGGCTCCGTAGGGCCACAACGTGTGGCCGTTGCACTCGTACAGCAGGGGCGGTGCCTGGGGAGTGCCGAGGATCTCGCGCATTCCCTCGAGCACCTGCAGTTCCCAGCCCTCGACGTCCATCTTGACGAACGAGAGGGGAGACCAACCGAAGGTCTGCACGAGGTCACTGATCGTGACCGCAGCCACCGTGGTCACGATGCCGTCGGCGTCGGACTCGTCGTCGGCGACCGACACCTGGCCCCACGGCCCGTGGGCGTGGAATCGAACCGTACCGGACGAGTCGGACGCCACGGCCTCCACCACGGTGACATTGGCGAACCCGTTTCGGGCGGCACTCGCCCGCAACAGGGCGGCGTTCTGCGGAGAAGCCTCGATGGCCAGCGACTGGGCCCCCACGGCCGCCGCGGCCAGCGAGAAGGTACCCACGTGGGCACCGAGGTCGAGAACCTTGCCGCCGGCCTCGATGAGGCTGAGCATGAGGCTCACGAGTGCCTGGTCGACGCTATAACCCTGGGAGAGCGCCAAGGTCACCTGATCGCCGACCGCGGGGTCGATGACGACGTCGAACTGCGGACCGCCCTCGATCACCACCCGCGATGAGGTCCACGTGCGTGCGACGTCGTGGCCGGGCCCGGCGGCGCCGAGGTCGTCGGATCCGGTGTGGCTTTCGCCGACGAGCTCGCTCCAACGTTCCAGTTCCTCGGCGCGCAGCGTGAGGAGATCGCGGGGCTGGCGGGTCCTGTCGATCGAGGTCCCCATCGCCGCCACCTGGCGATCGACGTCGTTCAGGTGGCGGTCGAGGTCGGTCATCTGCTCTTCGATCTCGGCGTAGTCGTCGCTGATCATCGACAGGTGCAGGCCCATGGCGTGCAGCTGTTCGGCTTCGGGCATCGACGCGGTGGCGACGGCCGGCCGGGGCTCGGGAGCGGCCGGCATGACGGATGCCTTGGTCGACGCCACCGTCTCTCGGATCAGGCTGCGGTTGTGGTCGGCGATGGCGGCGATGGTGGCTGCGGACGGCCTGGCCCAGGCGTTGGGCACCTGGGGGTAGTCGTCGGATTTGCGCAGGGCCAGGTGTACCGAGGTGAAGACGTAGCCCTCGTGCACGAGGACGATGTGGGGGAAGTCCCAGGCCGCGTACTCCTCGCGCTGTTCGCCCGCGCTCGTGGCCGCCAGGTGTTGGGTGATGGCCAGAGTGAGGTCGCGCCGGACCGACAGCGTCTCGTCGGACACGTCTGAATCGAGCTCGTCGACGGGCTCGAGCCCACTGGCGTCCACGATGAAGCGTTGCAGGTTCTCGATCGAGAACAACAGGGTGAGGCCGGGCCAGCCGATGCCCCCTGGCGGTCCGCCGAGGCGAATCTCGGTGGAGAGGGTGAGCACGCCGCCCGGCTTGAGGACCCGGCCCATCTCGTAGGCGGCACTGGCCACGTCGTCGAGGTCGCCGAAGTGCTCGATGGACCCGGACGAGTAGATGCCGTCGAAGGTGTCGTCGGGGTAGTTGAGGTAGCGGCCGTCCATGTGCTGCACGACGAGACGATTCGACTCGAACTCGTACGGCGCCACGTCCTGGGCCTGGATCAGCATCGACAGCGGCGCCGTCGGCTCCCAGTCGCCGGAGGCGAGGTAGCGATCGGTGGCGAAGACCTGCTTGGCCTCGCGGGTGAGGAAGAACGACGTGTCCTCGGCTCCGGCGGCCACGCCCAGGATGGTGGCGTCGCGGTGAAGGGCCCCGAGCTCGCGCAGGGTGCGGACGGCCATGGCCACTTCCCAGTCCTTGCGGTGCTCGGCACCTGCGGGGAAACCGGACGGAAGATGGGGGAGCTTGTAGGCGCAGACATCGCGCATGACGTCGACCAGCTCCGGGCGCGCGAAGTCCTCGATCTCGCAGACCTTGTTGAACCGGAGGGGGGTCACGGGCGGAGTCCGGCCGGTTGATGTCCGCTTGCCGGAAACGGCATTAGCACCGGACATGTCTAGCACGTCGACGTAGCGGGCGGCCATAGCGTCAAGCGTCCCGTGCGTTTCATAGAATCGCCGGGCCGCCGCCGACATGTGGGTTCGTAGATCGGTATCAGATGCGAGGCGGGCAAGGTGGGCGGCGAGTGGGCCGGTCTCGTCCATACCTACAGGCACGCGGAGGGCGACATCGTCGGGTATGTCCCGCCATTCCGGAAGGTCGGTCACGATCAATGGTCGGCCGGCAGCAATGGCCCTAATCAGGGCGGCCGACATATGGGTGGTGGTAGGCAGTCGTAGGTTGACAATGACATCGCAGGCCATCATGTACTTGTCAAACGCGACGCGGGACACATGCCCGAGAAAGCGAAGATTGGCGGAGACGCCGAGTGATTCAGCCAATTGGCACAGGCGGGGGACAAACCCCTCGTCGAGGGCCCGGCCGACGACGATCAACAGCGAGTCGGGTCGGACCTCGACCAGCGACGGCAGCGCCCTGACGCATTCCTCGAGGCGCTTGGTGGGGTGGACGATGCCGAACGTGCCGATGACGAAGGCATCGCCGGAGACTCCGAGCCGGCTCCTGGTCTGCCGATTCTGGTCGGACCCGTGGAGCTGGCCGGGGTCGGCGACACCCATCGGCACGGTGAACACCCGGGCGTTGTCGTAGCACCGCTCCAGTTCCACGGCCGCGTCGGTGACGTGGACGATCTGGGCCAGGCTGTTCTCGACGATGTCGCCGAGCATGCGGTGCTCGGCGAGGAAGCGCTCCATCAGTGGTCCCCGCTCGAGGGGATCCAATGCCTGGAGGGCGTCGAAGGCGTCGCGTGCGGCCACCCCCTCGAGGGCGACGAGCTGGTCCCGAAACTCCTCGAAGTCGTCGGCGTCGTACCCGAGCGTGTACAGGACATGGCTCCAGGTGAGGTCGTGGAGGACGACGACGCCGGGATGAGCCCGCAGGGCGTCGTACATGTACACGTGGAACAGCGATCCACCCATCTGGTAGAGGAAGGCGTCGAAGGGCGCCTGTCCGTGACGGCGTTCGAAGGCGGTGAAGTGCTCGATCCGGTACTGCGTGAGCAGGCTGAGCGGCGGCAGGCAGCCGTCGTCGACGAACACCTCGATGTCGTAGAACTGGCGAAGCCGCCCCAGCAGCTCGACGCTGTAGTCGGAGATGCCCGACTGCTGGGGGGGCAGCGGCGTCCACACGGCCAGGCGCGGGCGCCCGGATGCCAGGTCGGCCCTCCCCCCCGAGCGGCCCCCCGCGCGGCTCTCCTTGCCGGGTGCCGGCGTGACGGCGGCCCGGTAACTCTCGACCGTGTGCTCGGCCAATTGGCGCTTGTCGAACCTGGCCACGTGGGCCAAACCCCGCTCGCTCATGGTCTGGCGGCGACCAGGGTCGGCGTGGAGCTCCTGGATGGCGACGGCGAACCCGTGAGCGTCGTCGGGGTCGACGTAGCGCGCCGCGTCCCCGCCGGCCTCGGGCATCGACGACGCCGTCGTGGTCACGACGGGTGCCCCGCACTTCATGGCCTCCACCACGGGGAGCCCGAATCCCTCGTAGCGCGACGGATGGACCACGATGGTGGCGGCGTTGTAGAGCACGGTGAGCTCGGCATCGGACACCAGCCCGGTTAGGACGAGGTCGTCGGCCACTCCCAGTTGCCCGGCCTTGCGTCGCAGGTGAGCCATGCCATGGTCGTCGAGGTGGCAGCACACGACGAGAGGAAGCTCGGCCCGTAGGGCCGGAGGCAGCATGGAGTAGGCCCGCAGGAGGACGCCGAGGTTCTTGGTGTGGTGGAGGTGACTCACCGTGAGCACGTACTGGTCGGGCAGGGGCACGCGCCGGCGCAGTGCACCGACGACCTCGGCGACCTGCGTCGTCGGCAACGGGCCGAAGCAGTCGTCGGCGATGGGCCAGGCGATATCGATGAGGTCCGACGGGAAGCCGAGGAAGGTGGCGGCATCGGTCTTGGCCGCCGCCGAGATGGCGATCATGCGGGTGGCATGGCCGAGGAAGGCGGCGGTGCGGAGGTACTGCTCCCTCCACCACCCGGAGAGGTACTGAGCGGGGAAGATCAGCGGGATGAGGTCGTAGAAGCTGGCGACCATGGGGCAGACGTCGAAGTCGACGAGGACGGGACGCTCGAAGAGAAACGGAGCAGTGACATGGAATAGGTCGAGCTTCTGGCGGGAGACCCATTCGGAGTACCGTTCCGCTTCCCGCAGCATCGTGGCGGCGTCCCCCAACGGCGGGACACCTGGAGCATCGGCGAGGTAACTCTCGATGGACACATTTGGAGCCCGGCGAATATGGGGATCGATCATGGAGAGATCGTTCCCGGTGTTACACAAAAGAACATATTCATTACTGGTATCAATGTCCAACACCGCCCGGAGCTGTTGCTGTGTATAACGGGGGATCCCCCGGTAGAACAACTCTCGACCAACGGCGAGGATGCGGTAATCTATGCCAATGCGCATGCGATCCCCGTCTTCACGGGTCCGAGGATAAGATGACCGTCGACCTCACTTCGGCTCTGGCCGGGCTGCTGGAACAGCCATTGGTCGTCGTCGATGTCGGCTGTAGATGGGGATTCGCCCAGGCATGGGAGCGTCTCGGCGACCGTTCGATGATCATCGGATTCGATCCCGACGAGGCCGAATGTGCCCGGCTGGCCGAGTCTTATCGCGACAATACGAACGTGCGAGTGGTCCCCGAAGGGCTCGGGGCCGAGCCGGGCAAGGCCACGCTCTACATCACCGCCGACCCCGGCGGTTGTTCGCTCTACCCCAGCGTCGACGACGTCGTCGAACGCCACCCCGATCTGAGTGGCGGTCGGATCACCTCCACGGAGGAGGTCACCGTCACCACGCTCGACAATTGGTTGGCGGCGGAGGGCATCGAGCGGGTCGATGTGGTGAAGATCGACACCCAGGGCTCGGAGTTGGGCGTGCTCACCGGGGCCCGCGAGGCGCTGGCATCGGTGCGGGCCATCGAGGTCGAGGTGGAGTTCAACGAGCTCTACGTCGACATCCCGCTGTTCGCCGACATCGACCGCTTTCTCCGGCAGGAGGGGTTCGTGCTGTGGCGGCTGAAGGACCTTGCCCACTACGCCCAGCGCGGTGCGCCTCGCGACTGGCGGGTCACCGAGTCCCAGTACTTCGACAAGCTGGTGGCTCGCTTCGAGTCGGGCAGCGGCCAGCTCTTCTGGGCCAACGCCTTCTATCTGAAGCGTGAAGTGGCCTACCCGGCACCCGAGCTCGGCTGGCAGGCACTGGTGCGCGATGCGTGCGTGACCACTGCCTTCGGCTTCCATGATCTGGTCAGGCTGGCCATCGGATGTGCCGCAGACTCGGCGCCTCCGGAGGTGGCTCCTCTGCTGGCGACGGCGGCGAACGAGGATGCCTTCGCCGCCCAGGGAGAGCGGGAGCTCGGCGAACAGGCCGCCCTGCTCGAAGGTAGCCACGCGGTGGATTTCGGCGATCCCGAGTTCCGGGGGTCGGGATGGAGGGCCCCCCAGCAGCTGCCGTTGGGGGTGGTGCGCTGGACGGGCCCGCAGCGCGAGGCGTCGATCGACCTCGCCCTCCGACTGGCCCCGGGTTCGAAGATCGAGCTCCTGGCCGTCGCGGCCATGAGCCCCTCCATTCTCGAGCACCTGGTGCTGGAGGTGAACCGGCAGGTCGTTCCGCTCGTCCGGTCGGCACACGAGTCGGGTGTCTTTTTCACCGGCATCCTCGGTGCCGACTACCAGTCGCCGCGGCTGTTCACCCGCCTGGTGGTGCGAACGCCCGAGACCATCCCGTGGAACGAGCTCAACCCCGAGAGCCCCGACGACAGTGAGCTGGGCGTGGCCTTCACCTGGGTCCGCGTCGCCGCCCCCGCCGAGTCGTGAGCCGGTAGGAGTCAACGACGGGCGGGTGACGGATTCCTCAAACAGCGGGATCGCCATGAGGTCGGATCTCGCTCACGACGCTCCGCTCCGAGGGCCGCTCGGGCGCCACGGCACCCTCAGCCGGCAGCTGCCCCCCGACGCCGGCCTCGGCCGACGGGGCCGGAGATGCCGTCCAGTGGCCCTCGACGTGCACGATCCCGCCGGCGCCGGCCGGAAGGCGCGCGTTGTCCATCATGAAGAAGCCATAGTGGCGGTCGTGCCAGTCGTAGACCTGCTTCTGGGCGCGGTCCTGAAGGCCGACCGACACCAGGTAGCCGCCCGGGAGCAGCGGTAGGGCAGGGACGGAGAACTCCACCACATGACGGCCGGGTGGCCGTCCCGAGAAGTCGGCGTCGTGGGAGGTGCGGCCCATGACGTAGACGAAGCTGTCGGAGCGGTACACGGCCACGCAGAAAATCACTTCCTGGAGCGGGAGGTCGGTCTGGCATTCGACGCGCACAGTGAGCGTGCTGTCGGTCTCGAAGGTGGTGGTCTCCCTCCCCTCGCCGTCCAAGAAGGCGACGGCGGTGATGCTGGCCGCGCCCGCGCCGGCCTGGTCCTGCTCGGCCGACGGGTGCTCGTTGGCCACGCCACCGTGGACGGAGTCGAAGTAGGCGGCCACCACCCGGGCCGACGAGCCCGACTCCCGGATGACGCCGCCCTCGATCCACACCGCCTCCTGGCACAGGCCGCGAACGGTGTCGAGGCCGTGGGTGACGATGACCACGGTGTGGCCGTCGCTGCGGAACTTGGCCATGCGATCGACGCAGCGGGCCTGAAAGCTCTCGTCGCCCACCGACAGCACCTCGTCGACCAGGAGGATCTCCGGCTCGACGCTCACGGCGACGGCGAAGGCCAGTCGGGCGTACATGCCCGTCGAGTAGTTCTTGACCGCCATGTCCATGAACTGCTCGACCCCGGCGAACTCCACGATCTCGTCGTAGCGGGCCTCCACGTCACGGCGGCTACGCCCGAGGAGCGAGCCCGACAGGTAGACGTTCTCCCGCCCGGTGAGCTCGGGGTGGAAGCCGATGCCGAGCTCGAGCAGCGACGCCAGGGTGCCGTTGACCTCCACGTAGCCCTGATTGGGCGTGAGGATCCGGGCCATGGTCTTGAGCAATGTGGACTTGCCCGACCCGTTGGCACCGATGATGCCAGTGGTGGAGCCGGCGGCGATCTCCAGGTCGATGCCCTTCAGAGCCCAGAACTCCTCGTACTGGTTCCGCCGGGTGAGGATCTTCTCCTTGAGCGTGTGGGATCGCTGGTGGTAGATCCGGTAGCTCTTCCACACGTCGTGGCAGTCGATCGCGGTGTTCGCCACTACACGATCTCCGCGAACAGCCGCTGGGAGCGGTAGAAGACGACGGCACCGATCACCAGGAACACGACCGCGTAGGCCAAGTCGATGGCGAGCAGGGTCAGGTCGGGGGGCTGGTTGAGCACGGTGACGTTGCGGAAGCCCACCACGATGCCGGTCATGGGGTTGAGCTTGAGGATCCGCACGAACCCGGGCCGGTTACCCACGTACTGCAGGGTGTAGATGATGGGGGTTCCCCAGAACCACAGCTGCAGGATGATGGCGATGAAGTGGGCCATGTCGCGAAGGAACACGGTGACGGCGGAGAGGAAGAGCGCCAACCCGTAGGTGAGCAGTACCGCCAGGGCCATGATGACCGGCACCCAGAGGATCTGGGCGTTGGGCAACCCGACGAACACGAGGATGGCCACGACGAGCACGGCCAACTCGAAGGCGAAGGTGACGACGCCGGACAGGACGGCGCTGAGCGGCAGGATCGCCCGCGGGAAGTAGACCTTGCGCAGGAGATAGCCCGACGAGGTGACCGACGTGGTGGACGTGCTCAACGAGTTGCTGAAGAGGTTCCAGATGATGAGGCCAGCGAAGAAGAACACCGCGAACGGCACGGAGTGGCCGTCGGGGCGGTTGGCCCCCTTCACCGGCGTCTGGATGAGGATGTAGGTGAAGACGAAGTAGTAGAGGGCCACGATCAGCAGCGGGGTGGTGAGCGACCAGAGCATGCCCAAGAAGGTGCCGCGGTGGCGCACCTTGAGGTCGCGGCGGACGAGGTTGTTGGTGAGCTCGCGCGCGGCGAGCACCTCGCGGATGCTTGCTCGCATCGAGATCGGGCGTCTCGGGCGGCTGACCGGGGGTGCAGGCGCGGCCGGTGGAACTTCTAGGCGCTGACTGCCCACAGGACCGAGACTACCAAGCGGGTGGTTCATGCCAGCTCATCCACTCGGACGCCGACCCGCTCGGCCGCATGTTCGAGGGTCCACTTGGTGGCCACCTCGGCCGCCGCCGCCGCTCCTCGGGCGCGGGCATCGTCGGGCGCCGAGTACACCTGTCGGAGGAGGGAGCGGAGGTGCTCGGGGTCGGGCTCGGCCCACTCGAAGCCCTCGTAATAGGGACAGCGGGCTTCGGCGGCCACCATCTTGGCCACGCCGAGCGGGTATCCCACGCCCTCGTGGAGGAAGTCGGCGGGACCACCCCAATCCGTGGCGATCACGGGCAGCCCGCAGGCCATGGCCTCGAGCACGGGCATGCCCCATCCCTCGCCTCTGCTGGGAAGGACGAAGCAGTCGGCCGAGCGGTAGAGAGCGCCCATCTGGTAGCCGGCGAACTCGGGGTTGACCATGACGACGATCGGGGCCGAGGCGGCCAGGTCGAGCTTGGCGATCTCCGCCTCCACGTCGACCGAAGGGTCGCGGTTGAACACCGAGACCAACAGCATGACGTCTTCGTCGCCGGCGAACTCGGTGGCGAAGGCCCGCAGGAGGACTTCCGGCGCCTTCCGCTCGCCCCACTCGAAGACCGACAGGAACGTGTAGCGGTCCGTCGGGGGCGACCCCACGATGCCGGGATGGAAGTGGTCGACGTCGACACCGAGGGGCATCAGGCGGATCGGTACCCGCACCCCACTGGAGCGGAAGGTCTCGATGTTGAACGACGCCGGCACCCAGACCTCGTCCATGGCGTTGCAGCCCTCGACCCACTCCCGGGGCAGCCCGGTAACTTCGAGCATCGACCACCCGACCCGGGGCCCGCCGCCCCGTTCGATCCGCCCGAAGGCGTCGGCCTGGCAGAAGGCGACCTGAGTGCCGTCGCCGTGAGCCCGAGGCCGTCGGGCCCGAAGGTCGTCGAGGAGAGGGTCTCGGCAGGGTCCGTCGACCTCGCCGTAGGCGTTGCGGTAGGACACCCGGACACCGGCGAAATGCAGTGCGGTCATGAGCTGGCGGGACTGCACGGCGTAGCCGAGGGGGCTGTGCAGAACCGAGTGCCACGTGAGCTCCCGCTCGTAGCGGCCCTCGTCCAGCCACTGTCCCCAGTTGCGCTTGAACACCTTCCGCGAGCGCTCGTAGACGGTCCAGAAATCGACCTTGTTCTCTCGCGTCGACGTGTTCTGTCGGTGGACCGAGGTGGGTGGGGAACCGGAGTAGCGGACCTGGAAGCCGGCCCGGTCCGCTCGCACGCACCAGTCGCTGTCCTCGAAGTAGGCGAACAGCTCCTCGTCGAGTGGGCCGACCCGATCCAGGCAGTCGCGCCGCAGGTAGGCCTGGGCGAACACCACCGACTCCACCCGCCGGTCGCGCTGGTATTGCCCGATATCGCGTTCGGCGCCGGCCATCTGATGGCCTCGGAGCGTGAGGGGCGGCATGTAGCTGCCGGCGTGAGCCAGCACCCCCTGGTCGTCGACGAGACGGGTGCCGACCACGCCACAGTCGGGGGCCGAGTAGGCCACGTCCTGCATGCGAACCAGCCACAGGGGGTCGGCCACCAGAAGGTCGTTGTTCATCAACACGATGTCTTCGTCGTCGTCGGTGGCGGAGATGCCGATGTTGCACCCCCGGCTGAACCCCTCGTTGCGGTCGTTCGTCAACAGGGTGAGCCAGTCCTGGGTCCTCAACCACTCCACGGTGCCGTCGGTGCTCCCGTTGTCGACCACGACGACCCGCCAGGCGGGATGGTCGGTGCCTGGCCCGAGCGGCCCGGGGAGCGGAGTGACAGCCTGCAACCGACCCAGACATTCCCGGGTGAACGCCACGGCATTCCAGGTGAGCATGACCACGGCCACCCGGGCTCGGGTTTGCCCCACCTACTCGGCGGGAGGGGGCGGGCTGGTACGACCGTCCCCCGAATCGTCCCCGTCGTCCGGGGCGGGCCCCAGGGCGTCGATCCGCAGCCGGAGACACTCGATGCTGTCGAGGAGGGCGTGGTTCAGGCTGCTCTGCTGCTCCATCATCGGCTTCACGTACCAGCTCACGGCCCGGCGCATGGCCCGCTTTCCCAGGCGGACGACGGGGCCCACCACGGGACGACCGGATCCGGGCGGGAAGTCGACCCGGATGTCGGCGTTGCGGCGCAGGACGGCCACGTTGACCTCGACGTCGCCCTCGGGCGCCACCGGGAGCACACCTGTGGATCCGCCGGGCGACCGCTCGGCGGAAGCGAGAGTGGCTTTCACCCGGCTCATCATGGCGGCGACATCGGTGCCGCGCAGGTTGGCGCCCTCGGTCATGGTCCTTAGCAGTCCTTGTGGGGGACGGCGTCCTTCGGCAATGGCGAGGGAGCCGGTAGCGAGGTCGTGGTGGTGGGTGCCCCGGCGCTGGCGCCGTCGCGCAGGCCGTCGTAGTCGGTACCGACGACGAGAGCCAAAGTGTCGGCCTTCACCGTCGGGTCGGCCTTCAGCTCGGGCGTCGTCTTGAGGACAGCGGCGAGGGCCTCGGCCTTGGCCTGCTGGCCTTCGCTGTAGCGGATGACACTGCGGGGAAAGGCGTCGAACGCGTCGCCGGTGCCGCTCACCGTGAAGTTGGCCCCCTTGAGCTGGTCGGCGGCCTTGCCGGCCGCTCCCTTGACACCCGTTCCGTTGAGCACCTCGATGGAGGCGTCGACGGTGGCAACGGTGGTGGGGGAGGCGGCCGCAGGAGCGGGTGGCGGAGGGAGTTCGGGCGTCTTGCCGTTGATGACGTCGAGTGAAGCCCGGGCCGCGACCTTGTCGAGCACGATGACAGCCTGATCGCCCACGTAGGTGCCCTCGCCGGGGAGGGTGAGGGTCTGGACGGAGTCGGGGTCGAGAGAGTTGAAGCGCCGGCCCAGGCTGGTGATGTCGCCGGTGGACATGCTGGCATCGACGGTGAGGTTGTCGACGCCGATCCCGATGAGGCGGTTCAAAGTGAGGGGGTTGGAGATCCCCGACGAGACCGCCTTTTTCATCATGCGCCGGATGAAGTCCTGCTGGCGCTCGATGCGACCAAGGTCGGCGCGCGGGTCCTCCACCCACTTCCCCTGCGAGAGGTACTCGTAGTGGCGGCTGCGGACCCAGGCCAGGGCGGCGATGCCGTCGAGCTTGTGGCACCCGGCGCTGCCGATCTGCAGTCCGGTGAAGGCGTCACGCGCCGGGTTCGGGACGAAGATAGTCACGCCTCCGACGGCATCGACGATGTCTTTGAAGCCCACGAAGTCGACCTGGGCGAAGTGGTTGATCTGGATGCCGAGGCCCTGCTGGACGGTGGCGATGAGGCGCTCTGCTCCCCCGATGGCGAACGCGGTGTTCACCTTGTCGGACCTCCCCGTGCCGGCGATGGGCAGGTAGAGGTCGCGAGGGATCGACAGGATGGCCGCCTTCTTCTTGGCCGGGTCGATGTGCAGCACCATGATCGTGTCGCTGCGTTCGCTGTCGCCGAACTGCGCCTTTCCTGCCTGGGCGGCGGCATCGCCGGTGAGCCGGGACCGGCTGTCGGAGCCCACGAGGAGCACGTTCATGACCTTGCCGGCGGCGTCGTCGGTGAGGCCGGGCACCTTCAGCCGGCGGATCTGGCCGAGTCGCCAGCGGACGTAGGCCACGCCGCTGCTGACGAAGAACGTGGTGATGATCAGGAAGATGGTGACGCCGATGAGCGTGCGCCGGCGTCGCCGTCGCTGCCGGAGCACGACCTCGCGCGGCACCCTCCGAACGGGCCGCGGCGGTGCGCCAGGGGGTCGCGGCGGGGCCACCCGGCCCGACCCGTCAGGTCGCGGTCGGGGGCCGGCGGTCCTGGCGGCTGCGTTCGTCGCGCTCAGGCCCCGACGGCCTGCTCCGGTCGCGATCCTGTTCCCCGGCCTGGTCGGTTCCCCCGTGGGAAAGCGCGCGTCCGCCGTGGCCGCCCTGGCGGACGCCTGGCCGTTCGTCTTCCGGGGGGGCTTCGGCTTGCGGCTTCGACGCCCGGAGCGACGACCGTCAGCTTCTTCCTCGGCCGCCGGGCGCTTGAGCTGCGGGGGGCCTGTCACTCGGTTCCAGGCTAGCAGCGGGATCCCTGCGTTCCCCTGCGCCCCCGGCCCCGGGAGCCCGCCGCCCCTGGGATCCCCAGGCATCGATAGCGTCGGCGCCCGTGGCCCGAGCCGTGCGCCAGGAGAGCACTCCTATCGAGAACCGGCGGTTCACGGGCGTGCTGGTGGCGGCGGGCATCGTCGTCGCCGTGGTTCTCCGGGTGTGGATCCTGTCCGGCGGCCTCGGCGCGGTGGACATCGACGAGGCGGTGTCCGGGCTCATGGCCCGCCACGTCGTGCACGGCCAGGTGTCGGTGTTCTTCTGGGGACAGACCTACGGTGGGTCCCAGGAGGCCATCGCCACCGGGGTCTTCTTCGCCATCCTGGGTCAGAGCACGTTGGCGCTCAAGCTCGTGCCCATGCTGGCCTGTGCCGGGTCGGCCTGGTTGCTGTGGCGGCTCGGGCGACGGACCGTCGGTAACCAGGCGGCGTGCGTGGCCGCCGTGCTCTTCCTCGTGGGGCCCGGATTCTTCGTCCTCCGGTCCACCCGGGCCTACGGGTTCTACGGCAGTGGCCTGTTCGTGTGCACCGCCGTGCTGTTGGCCGTGGTCCGGTTGCGGGAACGGTCGTCCACGATCGAGCTGGCGTGGCTCGGGCTCCTCGTGGGCCTCGGCTGGTGGGCCACTCCCCAGGTGGTGTTCGTGATCGTGCCCGCGCTGGCGTGGCTGGCCTGGAGCGCCCCCCGCCTGCTTCGTCGGGCGTACATCCCCGCCCTCGGGGCCCTCGTCGGTGCCGCTCCGTGGATCGTCTGGACCATCACCCATGGCCTGGCGTCGTTGAAGACCGACCTCGACGTCCCCCGCAACACCTACATCACCCACCTACACCGCTTCTTCGACCCTCTGCTGCCGATGGCCCTGGGTCTGCGCTTCCCGTTCACGCCCGACTGGCTTCCCGGACCGCTCATCGGCTGGGCCGTCTACCTGGCACTGCTCGTCGCCTTCGGGGTGCTCCTGTGGCGGCGGCCGCCCCGGCTGGGCCTGCTGATCGTCGTCGCCGCCGCCTACCCGTTCTTGTTCTCGATCTCGCCGGCTTCGTTCTACGTGGGCGAGCCTCGCTACCTGTTCCTGCTGTCGCCGGTGATCGCCCTGCTGCTCGCCCATCTGCTCGTCACTCGGACGAGCCAGATCGCCGGCATCGCCGTGGTCGCCGGCCTTTCCGTGGCCACGCTGGTCCACCTCGGCGGCGACAATCCGGTGAACCCGCGAGCGCCGCTACGGCCAGTCATCGCCGCGCTGGAAGCGCGGGGCGCCAACCGGGTCTTCAGCCCCTACCTCGTAGCCCACCGCCTGGCTTTCGACAGCCACGAGCGCGTCATCGCCACTCCGCTCACCTTCGTGCGCTCGCGCGAGTACGACCGGATGGTGCGAGCCAGCCCGTCACCCGCGTACGTGATGGTCGACGGCACCGAGGAGCAGGTGAAGCTGGACCACGTGCTCATCGCACGGGGAATCCCAGCCGCACGGGTCAAGGTCGGCGTGTTCGACGTCTACCTTCCGGCGACGAAGCTGCTACCCGAGGAGTGGCTCGGTTGAGGGGATTCGGCGCCGAAGCCCCCGGTCAGCTGTTGATGTTGGTGCAGTCGACGTAGCCGTACTCCTTGGCGGTCTTGGCCGCTTCCTTCTTGATCGTGTCGGCCTGGGCGAAGTACGTGGTGGCCTTGGCCTGATTGCCGGCGGCGATGGACCGGGCTGCGGCGGTGTAGGCGAGGCTCAGGTTCTCGGTGTCGGTGACGAACTGGCGGGCCAGCTCGACGCTCTCACCGGGCATGTTCAGTGCCTTCAGGCGGGCGTTGGCGTCCTGCCACAGGTCGGCCTGCTTCTGGGCCGAGGCCTCGTCCTTGCCGTTACCGGCGCTCTTCGCCTTGGCGAAGACGTCGGTGCAGATGGTGTCGGACTGGGTGATGTAGGCACCCTTGGCGCTGCCGGGATTATTGCTGCTGCTGCTGCAACCGGCCACCGCAAGGGGGATTAGCACCGCCACCGCAGGAACCCACCGTGACTTCACTTGCTCTCCTCCCGTTGCACCGACATGGCGGGCGGAGGATACCAGCAAGGGCCCGGGCGCGACGAGGGCGCCGGCTCGGCCGGCGCCCTCGGTACCCAAATTGCCGGCGACTTAGAAGTCGTCCATGCCTCCGCCCATGCCACCGGCACCCCCGCCGGCGCCGCCGGCGCCTTCCTTCTCGGGCTTGTCGACGATGACCGCCTCGGTGGTGAGGAACAGCGCAGCGATCGATGCGGCGTTCTGCAGGGCCGACCGGGTCACCTTGGCGGCGTCGATCACGCCGGCCTTCACCAGGTCCTCGTAGTCGCCGGTGGCGGCGTTGAGGCCAGTGGGTCCGTCGAGGCCACGCACTCGCTCGACGATCACGCCACCCTCCCTGCCGGCGTTGACGGCGATCTGCTTGAGGGGCTCCTCCAGCGACCGGGCCACGATGCGTGCTCCGGTGGCCTCGTCGCCGTCCAGGGTGGAGGCGAGCTCGCGAACCTTGGCCTGAGCCCGCAGCAGGGCGACGCCCCCGCCGGGCACCACGCCCTCCTCGACGGCGGCCTTTGTGGTGCTGACGGCGTCTTCGATGCGGTGCTTCTTCTCACGCAGCTCGACCTCGGTGGCGGCGCCGACCTTGATCACGGCCACTCCGCCGGAGAGCTTGGCCAGGCGCTCCTGGATCTTCTCCCGGTCGTAGTCGGAGTCGGTGTTCTCCATCTCGGCCTTGAGCTGGTTCACCCGCCCGTTGATGTCGGCCTCGCTGCCGGCACCCTCGATGAGGGTGGTCTCGTCCTTGGTGACGGTGATCTTGCGGGCCTGGCCGAGCATGTCGAGGGTGACGTTCTCGATCTTGAGGCCGACGTCCTCGGAGACGACCTGGCCGCCGGTGAGGATCGCCAGGTCCTGCAGCATGGCCTTGCGGCGCTCGCCGAAGCCGGGGGCCTTGACCGCCACCGACTTGAACGTGCCCCGGATCTTGTTGACCACCAGCGTGGCCAGGGCCTCGCCGTCGACGTCCTCGGCGAAGATCACCAGGTTCTTGCCCGACTGCATGACCTTCTCGAGCACGGGCAGCAGGTCGCGCACGGCCGAGATCTTGGAGCTGACGAGGAGGATGTAGGGGTCGTCCATGACCGCTTCCATCCGCTCGGGGTCGGTGACGAAGTAGGGCGAGATGTAGCCCTTGTCGAGGCGCATGCCCTCGACCAGCTCCATCTCCATGCCGAAGGTCTGCGACTCCTCGACGGTGATGACGCCGTCCTTGCCCACCTTGTCGATGGCCTCGGAGATCATGTCGCCGATCTCACGGTCGGCCGCGGAGATGGCGGCGACCTGGGAGACCTGCTCCTTGGACTCGATGTCGACGGAGACGTCCTTGATGGCGAGGACGGCCGTGGCCACGGCGTTCTCGATGCCCTTCTTCAGCACCATGGGGTTGGCGCCGGCAGCCACGTTGCGCAGGCCCTCGCGGACCATGGCCCAGGCCAGCACGGTGGCGGTGGTGGTGCCGTCACCGGCGACGTCGTCGGTCTTCTTGGCGACCTCTTTGACCAGCTCGGCGCCGATGCGCTCGTAGGGGTCCTCGAGCTCGATCTCCTTGGCGATGGAGACACCGTCGTTGGTGATCGTGGGGGCTCCCCACTTCTTGTCGAGCACGACGTTGCGGCCCTTGGGGCCGAGCGTGACCCGTACGGCGTCGGCCAGCTGGTTCATCCCGCGCTCGAGGGCGCGGCGGGCGGATTCGTCGAAGGCGATCAGTTTGGGCATGCGGTTGCTCCTCTGTCCCGGTCCCGGCTCGTGGGGCGCCGGCTCGTTAGCACTCTCATCCTGTGACTGCTAAACGATACCCCAAAGCCGAGGCCCTGTCGCAAGCGGCGGGCACCCGGGCCTTCGGCCACGCCCGCCGCTGTTGGCGGGGACCCCAACCCCGCCAACGCCGCCAAATCCGGCGGGCCGTAGCTACCCTCCTGCGACGGCGGGGATGATCGAGACGGTCTTGCCGTCGTCGACCGGCGTGGCCAGGCCGTCGAGGAAGCGGACGTCCTCGTCGGCCACGAACACGTTGACGAACCGGCGGAGCTGGCCACCGTCGTCGAACAGGCGGCCGTGGAAACCCGGATGGGCCGTCTCCAGGGCGCCGAGCACCTCGCCCACGGTCGACCCTTCGACGGTCACCTCCGACGCACCTCCGGACAGTGACCGCAACTGGGTCGGTACTCGTATCCGGACACCCATCTAGATACCTCCCGCCTCGACGTCGACGGCGTCTGCGAAAGCCTCCAGGGTGGGGGCGATGGTGGCCGTCGGCCCTACCGTAGGCGCCACGGCGTCGATCGTCTTCAGGCCGTTGCCGGTGATGTAGGCCACGACCCGCTCGTCGGGCCTCACGGTGCCCTTGGCGGCCAGCTTGGCCAGGGTGGCGACGGTGACACCGGCGGCCGTCTCCCCGAAGATCCCCTCGGAGCGAGCCAGCAGCTTGATTCCCGCCACGATCTCGTCGTCGGTGACCGAGTCGATCGCACCTCCGCTGGAGCGAACGGCCTCCAGGGCGTAGACCCCGTCGGCCGGGTTGCCGATGGCCAGGGACTTGGCGATGGTCTTGGGCTTCACCGGGCGGACGTAGTGGTCTCCGGCGGCAAAGGCGGCGGCAACCGGCGAGCATCCCTCGGCCTGGGCTCCCGAGACCCGGACGTGGGGTTCGGAATCCAGCAGGCCCACGGCGTACAGCTCGGAGAACCCCTTGGCGATCTTGGTCAGCTGCGACCCCGATGCGACCGGCACCACCACGTGGTCGGGTGTGGTCCATCCGAGCTGTTCGGCGGTCTCGAACGCCAGGGTCTTCGATCCCTCGGCGTAGTAGGTGCGGAGGTTGACGTTGACGAACGCCCAGGTCGGGTGCTCGGACGCCAGCTCGGCACACAGGCGGTTGACGTCGTCGTAGCTGCCGTTCACCGCCACCAAGCTGTCGCCGTACACCGCGCTGGTGACGACCTTGGCCGGTTCCAGGTCGGCGGGGATGAACACGAAGTGGCGCATCCCGGCTCGGGCGGCGTGGGCGGCCACCGAGTTGGCCAGGTTGCCGGTGGAGGCGCAGGCTGCCACCTTGAAGCCCAGCTCCCGGGCCCGGGCCAGGGCGACGGCCACGACCCGGTCCTTGAACGATCCGGTGGGGTTGACGGTGTCGTTCTTCAGCCAGAGCTCGCCGAGGCCCAGCTCGGCGGCCAAGCGGTCGGCTCGCACGAGGGGCGTGAAACCCGCCCCCAGGTCGACGGCGCCGTCGTTGTGGGCCGGCAGCAGGTTGGCGTATCGCCAGATGGTCGTCGGCCCGGCGGCGATGCTCTCCCGGCTGGTGGCTGCGGCGACGGCGTCGTAGTCGTAGCTGACCTCCAGCGGCCCGAAGCAGTACTCGCACACGTGGAGCGCCTCGGCCGGATAGGCGCGGCCGCACTCCCGACATCGCAATCCCTCGACGAACAACACGTCCCTCCTCATCGCTCCGGGCATTGGCACCTGGTCGTCCCCGTACGTTCGGGGCAACTGGTTGTCGCGGCGTCGACGGGCTCCGGTCCCTCAGCCGCTCTGGATGATGCCGCCAGTATACGCGAGGCGCGGTTTGCGGTGGCTCGCTTTCGCTCCGGGCAGGTTCGGGGTCGCCGAGGGCAGCCCTGAAACTGCCCGGAGCGAAGTCGGCGAGAATGACCGCCGTGGTGGTTCGTGACCTTCGGGTCTTTCACATGTCGGAGTTCGCGCCCGATGTGCTCCTCGAGGCCAAGGGAGATCGCGTCGTGTCGCTGTGCCTACCGGCGCGCGACGAGGCGGCCACCGTCGGCGCCATCGTGGCCGGCGTCCGCCGGGAGCTGGTCGAACGGGTCCCGTTGGTCGACGAGGTGCTGGTGGTCGACGACGGTTCGGTCGACGCCACCGCAAGAGTCGCAGCCGACGCCGGTGCCACCGTCGTGGCCGCCTCCGACGTGTTGGGTGGGTGCGGACCGGGCCAGGGGAAGGGCGAGGCGCTCTGGAAGGCCCTTGGGGCGGCCAGGGGCGCCCTGCTGGCCTTCTGCGACGCCGACCTGCGGGACTTCGACCCGGCATTTGTCACGGGCGTCCTGGGTCCCCTCCTGGTCGATCCGGGTATCGGCTTCGTCAAGGGCTTCTACGACCGGCCCCTCGAGGGCGTGTCGAGTACCGGTGGACGGGTGACCGAGTTGGTCGCCCGGCCCCTTCTCGCCCTGTTGTTCCCGCATCTGGCCGGTGTCGTCCAGCCTCTGGCCGGCGAGTTCGCCGCCCGTCGGGAGGTGCTCGAGCGGGTGCCGTTCGTGCAGGGCTACGGCGTCGACCTGGGCCTGCTGATCGATGTGTCCGACCGTTTCGGCGTCGACAGCGTGGCCCAGGTCGACCTCGGGACCCGGACCCACCGCAACCGGCCTCTCGACCAGCTGGCGCCGCAGGCCCTGGCGGTGCTGCGGACCGCCCTCGACCGGGCCGGTGTGGCGATGGGATCGGACGTGGTGGCGGCCCTGGTCCGCCCCGGCCGGGACCCCCTGGTGGTCGAGGCGTCCGAACGTCCCCCGATCGTCGATGTCGTCGCCTACCGCCGCCCGAACTGACGGCTACCCCGCTCAGGGGGCCGCTCAGGCCCGCGTGAGGTATCCGGCCACCACCTCCTGCACGCATTCCAGCGTGTGGGTGGTCGCCTTCTCGGGTCCGAAGCGGTCGACGAGCGAGACCACCTCGATCCCCGCGTCTCTCCAGTCCGACGGGACGGCATCGTGGTCGGCCTCCCCGGCTACCACGAGCACGGGGACGTCAGCGGCAACCGCCAGCCCGGCCACCCCACCCACGGCCTTGCCCGAGAACGTGTCGGTGTCGAGGCGCCCCTCGCCGGTGAACACGAGATCGGCCTGGGCCACCCGCCCGGCCAGGTCGAGCTCGGCGGCCACCAGGCCGAACCCGCCCACGAGGGTGGCGCCCAGCGCGGCCAAGCCCCCGGCCAGCCCGCCTGCGGCGCCGGACCCGGGAATCTCTCGCACGTCGACGCCGAAGTCCCGCTGGTAGACCTGGGCCAGGCGCTCCAGCCGGCGGCGGAGCAGGGCCACCTGGGCCGGTGTGGCGCCCTTCTGAGGGGCGAACCGCTCGGCGGCGTCGACGAACAGCGTGGTCACGTCGCAGGCCACCACCACTTCCACCGGCAGGCCGACCGCCTGTCGTCCGGACTGCGGCCCGGCCTGGCTCGTGGTGCCGGCCGGGTAGACGAGGCGCGCCGCCCGCAGGGCGGAGACGGCGCCCAGACCTCCGTCGGTGGTGGCCGAACCGCCCAGTCCCACCACGACGCGGCGGGCCCCAGCGGCGATGGCCGCAGCCATGAGCTCGCCCGTCCCGTAGGTGGTGGCGCGCAGGGGGTCGTTGCCCCCCGCACCACCGGCCAGGTCGAGGCCCGACGCCCTGGCCATCTCCACGGTCGCCCGCTCGGCGTCGCCGCCGCCGGCCCGCCACTCCGCCTCGACCGGATCGCCGACCGGGCCCCGGACGACGACGGTCCGCCGCTCGCCGCCGAGGGCCTCGAGAATCCCCTCGCCTCCATCGGCCACGGGCGCCTCATCACACGACCAACCCGCGTTCCTGGCGGCGCGAGCCACGATTTTGGCTACTCCGGCGGCGGTGGCGGTGCCCCGGAACTTGTCGGGCGCCGCCACCACGAGCCGGCGGGAGTCGCAGGTCACGTCCGTTATGGTGGCGCATTCCCGGCGAAGCCCTCCCGATAGTCGTTGCGTCCAATCGAGGGCCGCTTTCTTTCACGAAGGGGCCCGACGGGAGCCTCGACGCGCGCCGAGGTGCGGGAGGCCTGGTTTCGAGCCTGGGCCCGCTGGCGCGGGAGGCCAAGGCTCTGTGGGTGGCGTCGGCCATCAGCGAGGCCGACCGGGAGGCTGCGGCGAAGGGGGTCCTCGATGAGGAGGGCTACCGCATCCGCCTGCTGGCGATCGACCCCGACGACTACCGCATGGCCTACGACGTGGTGTCCAACGGCACCTTGTGGTTCGTTCACCACGGGTTGTTCGATCTCCCTCGCCGACCGCGGCTGGACCGACGTTGGCGGGAGGCGTGGACCGCCTACCGGGCCATGAACCACGCCTTCGCCCGGGTCATCATCGACGAGGCGCCCGAGGGGGCGGTGGTGCTCGTGCAGGACTACCACCTCGCCCTGGTGGGTACCTGGCTGGCCCAGGACCGGCCCGATCTTCGGGCTGTGCATTTCACCCACATCCCCTTCTGTGAGCCCGGCGCGCTGCGGGTGCTGCCCTCCGAGATCGCCGAGGAACTGCTCGTGGGCATGAGCAGTCACAGCTCCTGTGGCTTTCACGCCCGGCGATGGGCCTCCAACTTCGAGGACTGCTGCAAGGTGGTCCTGGGGATGAAGCCGGCCACCTTCGTCTCCCCGATGACGCCGGACCCCGACGACATCGGCGGCGTGGCCTCTTCGGAGGCGTGCGACGCCGAAGTCGCCGGCCTCGACCGGTCGCTCGGCGATCGCAAGCTCATCGTGCGGGTCGACAGGATCGAGTTGTCCAAGAACCTCCTACGTGGCTTCCTCGCGTACGACGACATGCTTCGTACCCATGCCGAGTGGCGGGGCCATGTGGTGTTCGCCGCCCTCATCTACCCGTCACGTGAAGGCCTGCCCGAGTACCTCTCGTACCGCCAGGAGGTCGAGAGCCTGGCCCGTCACATCAACGAGACCTGGGCCACCCCCGGCTGGACACCGGTCACCGTGGACACCACCGACAACTTCCCCCGGTCGGTCGCCGCTCTTCGCCGCTACGACGTCCTGCTGGTCAATCCCGTGCGCGACGGTTTGAACCTGGTCGCCAAGGAGGGACCCATGGTCAACGAGCGCGACGGTGTGCTGGCTCTGAGTCGCGAGGCCGGAGCGTGGGAGGAACTGGGCGGGGCGGCACTCGAGGTCAACCCGTTCGACATCGCCGGCACGTCCGACGTGCTGGCCACTGCGCTGGCCATGACCGCGGAGGAACGTTCCATCCACGCCGCCGCCGTCCGCCGGGCAGCCACCGCCCGCAAACCTCGTGGCTGGCTCGACGACCAGATTCACGCCGCCGCGGGCCCCGACGCGGTCGCATCACCGGCGACGTCTTCGTAGCTCCCGGCGTTCTCGGCGCGCCGAACGACGCCATGGGGTGATCATCGCGACACGAACGGGTGGGTGTCAGGCGGTGGGGGGGAGGAGGCGGCGCAGGAGGCCAACAACCTCCGAGGGGCCGTCGACGATCAGGTCGGCCCTTTCCAACAGCTCGGCCGGTGATTCGTCGCTGCGCACGGCGACCCGGAGGGTGGTGACCCCGGTGGCGGCGAGGTCGTCGAGGGCGTCGAAGGCGGTGAGGTCGCCATGGTCGTCGCCGAGGAAGCAGACGGCGCCCAGGCCCTCGGCGGCCTTGGCCAGCACGGTGCCCTTCGACGTGGTGACCGGGGGCCGCAGCTCGTAGCACTGTCGTCCGGGGCTCACGACCAGACCGGTCGCGGCCGCCTGCTCGGTGACCCAGGTCTTGGCTGCCTCAGCCAGTTCGGGGGCGGTGCGGAAGTGCAGGGCTAGCGACAGGCCCTTGGGCTCCAGGGTCAATCCGGCGGGGGCGTCGTCTCGGGCCCGGGCCGCAAGTTCGGCGACCACCGGTTGCCAGGGCCGGGCCTCCTCGGTGATGTGCACCTGACCGTCCTCCACCCGCTCGAGCCCGTAGAGCCCGGACAGCACAAGCCTCTCGTCGTCGAGGTGGCGTTGGAGAAACCGGGCCGGCCGTCCCGAGATGACCGCCACCCTGGCGTACACCCCGGCCAGGGCGGACAGCACCTCGAGGGCACCGTCCACCGGTGTCACGTCGTCGGCGACATCGATGATCTCGGCCAGGGTGCCGTCGAAATCGCAGAACACGCCGCCGCGGTCGGGGTCGTCCCGAAGGGCCGAGATCAGCTTGCCATCACCCTCGGGTGTCGCCACCGGGCGACCTTACCTGCCGTCCGTCGCGGTCCGGGCCTGCGTCACCGGTAGCTTGGCGGGAGTGCGGAAGCCGGTTGCGTGGACCCTGAGCGCCGCGTGTTTGGTGAGTGGGCTCACGGCGTGCGGTCGGGACACCGTCCGGGTGTCGTTTCGGCCGGCGGTGGGCGCCACCTACCGCTTCGAGGTGAGCGTCCACTCGGTGACGACCACGCGTCTGACGGGAAGCGAGCCGGAGCGTTCAGTCGACGACATCGTGCTGCACGTCGACGAGACCGTCGTCAGCGCCACCGGCGGCGAGGCGCGCGTACAGGTTCGCCTCCGCCAGGCGGGGGCGCCCGACCGCACCTTCGTCGTTCGCCTCGACCGAGCCGCCCAACTGGCGGGCGTGGACGCGGTGGACGGGCTTCCCCCCTCGGTGGTGGGCCCCGATGCCCTGCCTCAAATCCTGCCCGGCGCACCGGGCGCCCCGCCTGACCGGCCCCTCGCCCCCGGGGAGCGCTGGACCATCGACGCCCCCGCCCGACTGCCCGGCGGTGGCGACTCACGACTCGTGGGATCGGGTCGATTGATCGAACTGGGCCTGGTCGACGGGCGGAAGGTGGCGTCGACCCGGGCGCTCACCCGACTACCCCTCACCAGCACGGCCGCCGTCCGGGGCAACGCCGTGGCCCTCGATGGCACCGAGACCACCGAAGGCACGGCCACGCGCGACATCGCCGACGGGGCCGTGGAACGGGCCACAACCGTGACCCGGGGCGACTTCGGCCTCGTCGTGGCCCCTGCGGGCGACAGCCGTGGGGCGAGGGCCGCCGGCCGGCTCACCATCGAGGTGCGCTCGGACACCCGCCGACTGAGGTAGGTCAGCCGGTGGTGGGGGTGACGGCGAAGGCGGTGGTGGGAGTCGTCAGGCCGCCTGTGGGAGCGGTGGCGTCGAGGTCGGGCCCCACGAGCACGACGATGTCGGCGCCCTTGGCGTCCTCCACCGGGATGTCGGGAGCGAGCGGCTTGACCGCAGTGCCCTGGATGCCGAGAGCCTGGGCGACGTACAACGCCTCGAGGTCGAATCCGGGCGTGAACTCCACCACCGAGGTGGCGACGTCGGTGGTGGTGTTGGTGGGGGCCAGCGAGTTGTAGCCGGCGGCCGTCAGTCGGTCTCCGATCTTCCCGCCCAGCCCGGCCACGCCGCTGCCGTTGGCGGCCAAGACCTTGATGGCTGCCGGCTGGCGTGGGGCTCGGGTGCTCGGCGGCGTCGAGGTGGTCGCCCCCTTGGTCGGCTTGGTCGGCTTGGTCGTGGTCGTCTTGGGCTGGGACGACACCGAGGTCGGCGCGCCACCGGGCTGGGTCTTGTTCAGGATGAAGATGCCGAGCACGATGGCGACGACGAGCAGGATGATGCCGCGAACGCTGGCGGCCATCGGGTCGACCGATCCCTCCCGCCCGCCATGCGGAGGTCCGCTCATCGGCCCGGCGGCTGGCTTGCGGGCCACCCCTCCAACCGGGCCCGCCGCCGCTGGCTCTGCGACCGGCGCAGACGGTGGACGACCAGGGGGTCGTAGGCGGCGGCATCGGACGAACCCGACAAGGCGCGGAGCAACTCGTAGTAGCGCGTGGGTGAGAGATCAAGTCGGGAACGGATGGCCGCCTCCTTGGTCCCCGGGGTGACACCGCCCGAATGGCCGGTGCCCGATGCGACGGCGCGCGGGGCTGCCGTCTCCGACAGAACCCACCACGACCGCTCGAAATCGAGGATCGCACGTTCTCGATCCGACAGTCCCATCCACCGCACACTGCCCGCGTGGGGCATCGAGGTCAAGCATCCCCCTCGCACAGCTACAGTTTGGCGCGGGGGCGGACCCGCTCGCCGGTGTGGCGCAGTCCGGTAGCGCAGGCGACTTGTAATCGCCAGGTCGTCGGTTCGAATCCGACCACCGGCTCAATACTTCAGGGTCCGAGCGGCCCTTTTCGAGCGGGAGAGCGGGGTGCCGTGTCAGGCGACGGCGGGCGCGACCTCGGGGAGCTCGCCGCCGTTGAGGTGGGCTTCCAGCTTGCGCTTGATCCGCTGGAGGGCGTTGTCGATCGATTTCGGATGGCGCTCCAGTAGCTCGCCGATGTCCTGGTAGGACCGACCCTCGAGGTAGAGGTTCAAGACGTCGACCTCGAGGCGCGACAGCATCTCGGCCATGCAGGTCCGCATCTCGTCCATGCCCTCGGAGGACACTACGACGTCGGCCGGGTCGGGTACCTGGTGGTCGTCGAGCAGATCATCGACGAGCCGCTCGTCGCCTCCGTCGATCGACCGGAAGCCGGAGAGGGACACGTACTGGTTCAACGGTTGGTGCTTGTGGCGGGTGGCCGATTTGATGGCGGTCATGATCTGGCGGGTCACGCAGAGCTCGGCGAAGGCGCGGAACGAGGACTCGCGTTCGGGGCGGTAGTCGCGGACGGCCTTGAACAGGCCGATGAGGCCCTCCTGCTCGATGTCGTCCCGGTCGGCGCCGACCAGGAAGTAGGCCCGGGCTTTCGCCCTGGTGAATCGGCGGTAGCGCTCGAACAGCAGCTCGAGTGCTTCCAGGTGGCCCTGACGGAACAGCATGACCAGGTCGTCATCGCTGAATCCGACATGGACGGCACCGAGATAGTGCGACATAGACGCTCCCCTGGTGCAACGAGCCCGGTGCACGGACGTGGTCTCGGTAAGTGCCCTTTGACTAGAGCTAACGTGAAAGTTGTACCTATCTGACGTCCCCTTGTCAACGGGAACCTCTCCGGCGCCGGCGTCGGGCCGCGGTGTTCAGCTACCCGGAGGTCGGCGCCGGCTGATCTCGAAAAGGGCCAGGGCACCGGCGGCGGCGACGTTCAGGGACCCCAGACGGCCACGCAACGGGATGCTCAACATGAGGTCGCATCGTTGGCGCACGAGGCGCGACAGGCCCCGTCCCTCGGCACCGAGCACGACGACCACACCCTGATCGGCCAGGATCAGGTCGAACAGGCTCTGGTCGGCTCCGGGGTCGAGCCCGACCACCCAGAGCCCGAGGTCGCCGGCCCTGGACAGGGCCGCCGGCAGGCCGCTCACCACGGCGATGGGCACGTGCTCCACCGCCCCGGCTGCCGCCTTGGTGACCGTGGCCGTCACGTGTGCAGCCCGGTGGCGGGGGAGGACCACGCCGGTCACCCCTGCGCCGTCGGCCGTGCGGAGGAGGGCCCCGAGGTTCTGGGGATCGGTCACTCCGTCGAGGGCGAGCAGGAACGGGGTACCAGCTCCGGCCTGGCACAGATCGTCGAAATCGGTTTCGGGGAGGGGTCGGGCGTGAGCCAGGACCCCCTGGGGCGCCTCGGTGCGGGCCTCGGCGGCCAGGCGGGCACCGTTCACCCGTCGGATGGGAACGCCGCGGGCCGATGCCAGTTCGGTGATGCGATCGAGGACCGGCGCCGATCGCTGCTCGGCCTCGGCGGTCAGCCACACGTCGATCACCTGACGTCGCCCTGCGGCGAGCAACTCGGCAACCGCCTGGCGACCCTCGATCTGGTCACCGCCGGCGCCCCGGCCGGCCGTCCGAGCCCCCGGGGGCGTACGGCGTGGATTCCGGGTGGGCCGCGGCGATCGGGGCCGTGGACCGGTCATCGAAGGTCGACGACGGTCGGGATCGGGATCGAGGGCAACGGCAGGTGCCGGGTCCCGCGAG
The DNA here is from genome assembly GCA_038238185.1 of Acidimicrobiales bacterium. Classification (GTDB taxonomy): domain Bacteria; phylum Actinomycetota; class Acidimicrobiia; order Acidimicrobiales; family AC-14; genus DATAQC01. The sequence continues at coordinate 12,128 of JBBRXY010000001.1, read as the reverse complement.
CTAGAGGAGCGCCTCGTCGAGCTTGATCTCGGCCTCTTCCTCGTTGACCCCGATGGCGAAGGTCAGCTCGGACACGAGGATCTGGCGAGCCTTGGTGAGCATGCGCTTCTCCCCGGCAGACAATCCCTTGTCCTTCTCCCGGATCGAGAGATTCCGAACCACCTCGGCCACCTGGTAGATGTCGCCCGACTTCAGCTTCTCGACGTGGTTCTTGAAGCGCCGCGACCAGTTGGTGGGCATCCGCGCCTCCTTCTTGCGGAGCACGGCGAACACCTCCTCGACCTCTTCGTCGTTGATGACCTCACGCAGACCGACCTCATCGGTGTTGTCGGCCGGGACCATCAAGGTGAGGTCGCCGTAGGCGAGCTTGAGCACCAGGTACTCCCGATCGGTGCCGAACGCATCTCGACGTTCGCGTCGCTCGATCACTGCGGCGCCATGATGCGGGTAGACGACCTTGTCGCCAACGTCGAAAGGCATACTTCTCCCAGGGGACGTACAAAAGGGGGACTCCCCCAGAGTGCCAGGAAAGTGACAGGACAACAACTTGGGGCGCCGCGCTCAACCGTAGCGGTCGAGGATGCTCGTCTCGGCCAGGCGCTTGAGGGCATCCTCGATTGCCTTGGCGCGCGTGGCGCCGACTCCCTCGACTTCGTCGAGCTCGGACACCGAGGCTCGCAGGATCTGGTGGAGCGAGCCGAAGCGGGCGACGATGTGGTCGGTCACCGATTCCGGAAGGCGGGGGACCCGGGCCAGCAGGCGATAGCCCCGCGGCGCCAGGGCGGTGTCGAGGTCGGCCGGATCGCCAGGCAGGTGGAGCACCTCGGCGACCGACTTGAGATCGAGGATCGCCTCGGTGGAAAGCTCGCTGAGGGCATTGATTGCCTCGGGGAGGCGCCAGCTGTCCCCGGTCCGGAAGTAGTCCTTGATCACCAACCGCCGGTCGTCGTCGACTCCGCCCATCAGCTCCTCGAGCTGCAGTCGAACGAGTCGCCCGTCGGTGCCGAGCTCAACGATGTAGCCGTTCACCTCCTCGGCGATCCGCGTCACCATCTCCACGCGCTGGACCACGGTGACCACGTCGCGCACCGTCACCAGGTCCTCGACCTCGAGGGCCGCCAGCGAGCCGGATACGTGGTCGAGGCGGTTCTTGTAGCGCTCGAGTGTGGCCAGGGCCTGGTTGGCCCGGTTCAACAGGCGGGGGCCGGGCTCGATGGGGTGCTTGGTGTCGCCGTAGTAGACGGCGATCAGCGACATGTCCTCGGACACCGAGATCACGGGCACCCCGACGAGGGAGCGGGCCACCCGCTCGGCCGTGCGGTGACGGGTGCCGGTCTCGGAGGTGGTGACGCTCGGGTTGGGCACGAGGTGGACGTTGGCCCGGGCGATGCGGCTGGCGTCGGAGGCCAGAATGATGGCCCCGTCCATCTTGGCCAGCTCCGACAGGCGCTGAGGGCTGAACTCGGCGTCGAAGAGGAAGCCGCCCGAGCAGATGGCCAACACCTCGGGTCCGTCGCCCACCACGATCAAGGCGCCCATATTCGCCTGCAGGATGCGGTCGAGGCCCTCGCGAAGCGGTTGTCCGGGGGCAACTGTGGCCAAGGCGTCGATCAGCCCGAGGTGTCGGCGGCCTGGCACCTTTCGAATGGTAGTTGGCGCGGTCCACCCTGCCGACCGGAGTTTGTTGTGTTTTCTGACCCTCAGCGAGAACGGAGGCCCAGGGCCGACACCGCTTCGGCCAGGGTGGCCGCCCGGACGGCCGTGATGCCCGCTGGTGGCTCCGGTGCGGAGGCGGGGAGCACGGCTCGGCGGAAGCCCAGCCTGGCCGCCTCCCCCAGACGGCGGTCGAGCTGGCCCACCTGGCGTAACTCACCGCCCAGGCCCACCTCACCACAGGCCACGACATCGGCCCCGATGGGAACGTCGGCATGGGCCGACGCCACGGCCAGGGCGAGGGCGAGATCGGCGGCGGGCTCGGCCACCCGTACGCCCCCGACGGCGAGGGCGTAGACGTCGCTGCGGGCGATATTGAGATGGACCCGCTTCTCCAACACGGCCAGGAGCAGGGCCAGACGACCGCTGTCGACCCCCTCGGCCGAGCGGCGCGGGAAGGCCAGCGTCGTGGAGGCGACCAGCGCCTGGACCTCCACCAGCAGGGGCCGACGGCCCTCCATGGCCGGCACCACCGCCGACCCCGGCACGCCGGGGCGGCGGTCGGCGAGGAAAAAGGCCCCGGCGTCGGGAACGCCCACGAGGCCGGAGCTGGCCATCTCGAACAGCCCAAGCTCGTCGGTGGACCCGAACCGGTGTTTCACCGCTCTCAGGAGGCGCAGGGCGTGGTGGCGATCTCCCTCGAAGGAAAGCACGGTATCGACGGTGTGCTCGAGCACGCGAGGCCCGGCCAGGCTCCCGTCCTTGGTGACGTGGCCGACGAGGACCGTGGCCATCGCCCGTCGCTTGGCCAACTGCACCAGGCGGTGGGCGCAATGGCGGACCTGGGCGACCGACCCCGGGGCGGAGTCGAGATCGGCGTCGAAGGTGGTCTGGATGGAGTCGACGACCACGAGCGACGGCGCCACCTCCTCGATGAGGGTGATCAGGCGGCCCAGCTCGGTCTCCGAGACCAGCCACAGGCCACCCGAGCCGGCGACGCCCAGGCGCTCGGCCCGCAGGCGCACCTGCTCGGCCGACTCCTCGGCGGTGACCAACAGGCATCGGGCTCCGGTGGCGGCGACGGCGGCGAGGGCCTGGAGGAGCAGGGTGGACTTCCCGACGCCCGGCTCGCCACCGACGAGCGTGACCGAGCCCGGCACCAGGCCCCCGCCCAGGACCCGATCGAGCTCATCGACGCCGGTGGGCCGGGGGGTCCAGCCGTCGGACACGACTTCGGCGATGGGGACGGCCTGGGCGGCCGGGCCCTCCCACTCGTCACGTGGGCCCAGTCCACCGCCCGTTCTCGCCGCGCCGGCACGGGCACCGGTGCTCCGGACCGTCTCGACCTCCTCGACGAGGCTGTTCCACGCACCGCAGGCCGAGCATCGTCCCGACCACCGCGCGCTGCCCGCCCCACACTCCTGACATCGATGGACCGTCCGCACCTTGCTCATCGTGTGGAGCCTACGTAGGGGGTGTGACAGCCGACGCGGCAATCGGAGCGGAGCGTTCGCGAGCTGCCACACGTCAAGGACTGGACTGCGCGGAGTTTCGTATTACACTCTTCGGTTGGTGCTGCGAGTTCATGAGTCGGCGCTGAAGCGCCGGTACACACGAGACGACATCTCGCACGCCATAGACATGGCGCTCTACGAGGCTGACTTCGACCCCAACAACGACCCACCGAAGGTGCTCTTCATCGGACCCGCCCTGGCGGGGAACCTCCTCGAGCTCATCGGCGGAGTCGTCGAGAACGACGACCTGTTGATCTGGCACGCAATGCCGTGCCGCGCTGAGTACCTCGAGCTGCTCCCGAAGCCGGGAGGCCACGCATGAGCGAGCACCGAGGCGCAGCGGAGGAGCGCAGCTCCATCAACTTCTCATTGCTGCACCATGTGGGCACGGTGCAGCAATGAGCGACGAACCCCGCACGTACCGCACGAAGACGGGCCGGGTCCTGACCGACGCCGACATCCATGCGCTTGCCGACGAGGCCGAGCGCGGCTACGACGTCGAGCGGCTCGCCAGGCGACCGGGTCGGCCCCGGATGGGGTCCGCGCCGGCGGCCGTCGTTCCCGTGCGCCTGCACGCCGACCTCCACGCTGCTGTGAAGGCACAGGCCCATGCCGAGAGCACCTCGCTCAGTGAGCTGGTCCGCGACGCGCTCCGCTCCTACCTCGCGACCGAACCAACCACGACCGCCGAGGTGCGGACGGCTTCGGGCCGCGTCCTCGCCGACGTCGACGTGGAGGCCCTCGCCGCTGAGGCGGCCGCCGGCTATGACGTCTCCGCGCTTCGAGACCGCCCGAACCCACGCGGCCGTGCCGATGTAGTGCCGGTCAGGATGCCCCCCGAGCTGAAGGAAGCGGCGGAGCGCCGCGCCGAGGCCGAGTCGACCTCGGTCAGCGAGATCGTCCGGGAAGCGCTTCGCGCACGGGTTGGCGACGACGACACCGACCCGCCCCCGGATGACGGTGGAAGACGAAGCGCACCGGGCGGGCAACGCCGACGTCCGACGGAGGCTGACACGTGCCGCGACTACGTCGTGCCTCGGCTCAAGGACGCGGGTTGGGATGACGACCAGATAGTCGAGCAGTACCGGATCACCGACGGGCGCGTCATCTCGGTCGGAAGGAAGTACCGGCGTGCCGACGCACTCCGAGCCGACTACGTCCTCGAGTACCAGCCGGGCATCCCGATCGCCGTCGTCGAAGCCAAGCGCGAGCACGCCATTCCAGGCAAGGGGCTTCAACAGGCGAAGAACTACGCCCAGCTGCTCGACGTGCCCTTCGCCTTCTCGACCAACGGCAGGGGCATCGTCGAGGACGACCGGAACACCGGGGTCGAGCGTGACAACCTCACGAGCTTCCCGTCGCCTGAGGTCCTCTGGTCGCGATACCGGGAGTGGCGAGGCATCGACGACGACTCGGTCGCTGATGGGCTGGTGCTGCCGTTCAACCGATCGCTTCGGAACCCCGATGGCTCGGTCAAGGAGCCGAGGTACTACCAGCGGACTGCCATCAACCGCTCAGTCAGGGCGATCCTGAGCGGCGACAAGCGACTCTTGCTCACGATGGCCACCGGTACGGGAAAGACCTTCGTGTCGATGCAGATCGTCTGGAAGCTCTGGAAGAGCGCGTGGCGACCCGGCCGCAACCCGCGCATCCTCTACCTGGCCGACCGGAACATCCTCGCCGACCAGCCGATCGAGCGCGAGTACAAGCCGGCGTTCGGCACGGGCGGAGGCTCACCGATCTGGAAGCTCCAGGGCGAGGCCAAGCGGGGACGGGAGATCTACTTCGGGCTGTACCAGCAGCTGGCCGACAGCGGCGCAGACCTCGACGGGATGTTCCGCGACTTCGCTCCGGACTTCTTCGATCTCGTGATCGTCGACGAGTGCCACCGCGGCAGCGCCCGAGCCGAGTCGTCGTGGCGCGCCATCCTCAACCACTTCTCCCCGGCGACCCAGATCGGCATGACCGCTACCCCGCGACGCGACGAGACCGCCGACAGTTACGACTACTTCGGTGGAGGCTCCCTGTTCGAGTACTCGCTCGCCCAGGGCATCGACGACGGATTCCTCGCCCCGTACCGCGTCCGTCGTGTGGTGCTGAGCCCAGACGCCCACGGCTGGACACCCGACCAGGGGCAGCTCGACCTCTTTGGCAAGGAGATCCCCGAAGGGCTGTACACCACCCCGGACTTCGAGCGCGTGGTGTCTCTGCTCACCCGCACCGAAGCAGCGGCCAGGCACCTGAGCGAGTACCTCCGCCGCACCGACCGGTGGGCAAAGACCATCGTCTTCTGTGTCAACCAGGAACACGCCGATCAGATGCGCCGGGCGCTGCACAACGCCAACACCGACCTCACGAAACAGCACCCCGACTACGTCGTGCGCATCGTCAGCGACGAGCACGAGATCGGCCGGGGCCATCTCAGCCGCTTCGCCGACACCGAGACGGATCTTCCCGTGATCGCGACCACGTCCGAGATGCTGTCGACCGGCGTCGACCTTCCCACGGTGCGCAACATCGTCCTCTTCCGTCCGGTGGGGTCGATGGCGATGTTCAAGCAGATGATCGGTCGCGGCACTCGTCTGTTTCCCGACGAGGACAAGCTCTCGTTCGACATCATCGACTACTCCGGTGCCAGCGCGCTGTTCAGCGACCCCGAGTTCGACGGTCCGCCGGAGCGCGTCGACAGGGAGGAGATCGACGACGAGGGCAACGTCGTCACCGACACCGTCGTCGAGGAGCCCGAGCCCATCTTCGACCCTGGCGACCCGGTGGAGGATGGCGGCGAGATCGACCCCGACGACCTCCACGACGAACCGCTCGCCAAGTTCTACGTGGAGGATGCCGAGGTGTGGGTGACCGCCGAAGCGACCTATCACCTCGACCCCTCGACCCATCGCCTACGCCTGGTGGAGTACTGCGACTTCGTGACCGAGACGGTTCGGTCGCTGTACCCCGACCCGATGGAGCTCCGCTCCAAGTGGGCGACCCGCGTCGGGCGACAGGATGTCCTTGACGCCCTCGGTGCTCACGGCATCGATCCCGGCGAGCTGATCGATCGGACGGGGCTCATCGACGCCGATCCCATCGACGTGCTCGTCCACCTCGCCTGGAACCAGCCGCTCGCCACCCGCACCGAACGTGCTCGGCGTGTACGCAAGGAGCACGCCGAGTTCTTCGACGCCTACCGGCCGGACGCGCGTGAGGTGCTCGGCTACCTGCTGGACAAGTACGCCGAGCATGGAATCAGCCAGCTCGACGACCCCGGCGTTCTCCAGGTGCCGCCCATCTCGTCGCTGGGAACCCCGGTCGAGATTGCCGACCGGTTCGGCTCCGCCGACGCCCTGCGGGCTGCCGTGTCGAAGCTCGGCGAGCTCGTCTACGTTGCTTAGAAACTCAACCAAATCTTTAGTTTCATCTTGTTCTTGGTTTGTGAACATCAAGTTTCGGTATAGGATCGAACCATGTCGGCCGACCGGCGTGACCTGCGACGGAGGCTGTTCAAGCTTGCCGCCGAACAGGGCGGGTACTTCACCGCGGCCCAGGCGAAGGAGATCGGCTACTCGTACCAGGCCCAGGCCCACCACGTGGCCGCCGGCAACTGGCTGCGCATCGACCGTGGGCTCTTCCGCCTCGCTGAGTGGATCCCCGACCTTTACGACGACCTCGCACGTTGGACGCTGTGGTCGAAGGGCCGGGGGGTGGTGTCGCACGAGACCGCCCTCTCCGTCCATGCGATCGGCGAGCTCGAATCGGCTCGCGTACATCTCACGGTGCCTCCGGGTTTCACGATGCGCGACGACGCTGTGACACTCCACCATTCAGAGCTGCCCGACGCCGATGTCGTCAAGCGCACCGGCTTCCGTGTGACCACGCCAGTCCGCTCGATCATCGACGTCGCCGCTCTCTCGCCGGACGAGGACCAGCTCGCCCGGGCCATCGGCGATGCGCACCAGAGCGGCCTTCTCACCCTCCGCAGCCTCCGCTCACGCGCCGAGCTCGTCGATGCGAGGGCAGCCCTCCACATCGAGCGTGCGATCCAGCGGGCGGAGGCATCGTGACCTATGAGACGCCGCAGGCCCTTCGCACCGCCCTCGAGCACGGGCTTCTCGCCCGGGCCACCGAGACCGGGGTCGGCCTCGACCGCCTCCGCCGGCGCGTCCTGTTCGAGCGCATCGTCGCTCGTCTCCAGGCGGCTGAGCCCGGGCAGTGGGTGCTCAAGGGCGGGATGGCGCTCGAGGTCCGCCTCCACGGCGATGCCCGACTGACCAAGGACATCGACCTCGGACTGCGCGACGAGGTGGTCGACTCGGGCGACCTGCACGAGCGGCTCGTCGACGCCCTCACCGCCGACCCCGACGGCGACGACTTCGTGCTCACCGTCGAGCAGCCGTCGCCACTCCAGGAGGACGGCGGCGGACACCTCACCTGGCGAGCAAGAGTCGAAGCCCAGCTGGCCGGAAAGCTCTTCGGAAGGGATCCAACTCGACGTTTCGCCGCGGGCCCATGAGCTCGACGTCACCGACCGTATGGCTCTGCCGAACTCGCTCGACTTCGCCGGCGTGCCAGCGCCGGAGATCGAGATCGTCGACATCCATCGCCATGCCGCCGAGAAGCTCCACGCCATGTTCCGCGTTGAGGATCTCCCGTACGGGCACCAACGAGCGATCGACTGAGCCTTCAGAGACGATGACGGTGCGCCGAACTCGGTTGGCGCCGTCGCACACGAGGACCAGCAGGCGCTCGCGCCGCGCCCCGTCGAGCTCGCGCCGGGCAACCTTCGCCACGTCCCCCGGGCCGCGAAGCCGTACCAGCTCATCCTCGCCATCGGCTCGCCGAGCAAGCTGAAACGCCGCCACCAGGGCGGCGGCCTTCGCCGGGCCGATCCCAGGTCGCATCGCCAGCTCCTCGGGAAGGGCGGCCGCCAAGGCCCCCAACGACCCGTACTCCGCGAGCAGTTCCGCAGCGAGATCGAGGGCGCTCGTTCCCTTCGCTCCGTTGCGCAGCACGAGCGCGAGCAGCTCGCGCTCGGTCAGCGCGTCGGAGCCGCGCGCGAGCAGGCGTTCCCTCGGGCGTTCTTGCGGCGGGACCGCCGCCATCAGCACGGCCATAGATCGAACCTCCACCGCGGATCGTACGCAGGGGGTGTGACGACGACGCGGCAATCGAATCGCCGGGCCGCGGGTCAGAGGTTCTTGCGCACCAGGTTGCTCTCGCGGTGTTTCGGCTTACCCGTGGCCGGGGGCACCGGCGTGAGGGTCACGGTGGCCCGCAGCTCGTCGGAATCGGAGAAGGCTCCCCGGTCCTCGTCGAGGTCGCCCTTGCGGATCGTCTTGGTCCAGTGGCGGGAGACCTTGGCGTCGGTTCCGGCCTTGGTGTCGTCGAAGAACGGGGGGGTGAGAAATCCCAGGGTGTCGTCGCCACCGGCGGCGGGCGGGTCACCCACGTTGGTGTCGTCGCCGATCAGGCGGCACACCTCCTTGTAGGCGAGCTGCGACTGCTTGTCCTTGGCGTCGAAGGTGATGTCGTAGGTGACGTCGACGGTGGCCTCCGCCCCCCCGATGGTGATCTTCAACTTGATGGGACCGATGGTGGCCATGCTCTCCTCCACGCCAGTGCGCCTTGACCGCCCCGAGCGGTCACGTGGTTGAAATCTAGGCGGATCGGCGGTAGCGCTGCACGGCGAGAGGTCCGAACACGGCCAGGATCCCGATCGTCCAGGCCAGCGCCCCCAACACCCATGGCAGCGCGTCCTCGCCGAACTTCGGACCGAGCGCGCAGGCCCGCACGGCGTTGATCACGACCGACACGGGCTGGTAGGTGGCGAACCCTTGGAGCCAGCCCGGCATCGTGTTGACGGGGACGAAGGCCGAGGAGGCGAACACCAGGGGGGCGAGGAGGGGGAAGCCGGCGGCCTGGGCGCTCTCGGCGTTGGGCACCGACAGCCCGATGAGGGCGAACAGGCACGACAGGGCGCACCCGAAGAAGAGCAGGACGAGGAGGCCGCCGATGAACTCCAAAGCGTTGGTGTGGATCCCGAATCCCACGGCGAAGCCCACCACGCACATGAGGATGACCACGAACACGTTGCGCACCAGATCGGCCAGAATGCGCCCGGTGAGCACCGCCGAGCGGGCCATGGGCAGCGACCGGAACCGCTCGATGAGGCCCTTCTGGAGGTCGTCGGCCAAGCCGATGCCGGTGCCCATGGCCCCGAAGGCCACCGTCTGGGCGAAGATGCCGGGCATCAGATAATCCACGTAGGACAGGCCTTTGGGAAGGCTTCCCTGGATGGCACCGCCGAAGGCATAGCGGAACAGCAGCACGAAGATCACCGGCTGGATGGTGGAGAACACCAGCAGCTGGGGCAGGCGGATGATCGTGAGCAGGTTGCGCCCGGCCACGGTGATGGCGTCGCCCACCGCCCTGCTCAGGCCGGTTCGGGGCCGGACGGCAGTGCCGGCGGGATCGGCGGTGAGGGTCACGAGCGTTCTCCTTGTCCGTCCGGTGAGGCGTCGGTGCCGTCGCCGTTGTGAGCGACCGACTCGGCGTGATGGCCGGTGAGGCTGAGGAACACATCGTCGAGGCTGGGCTCGCGCAGGGCCACCGAGACCGGGCTCAACTGCTCGTTGTCGAGGCCGGCCAGCACCTGGCGCAGCGCTCGGGAACCGTCGGAGACCTCGAGGCGGACGGTCATGCCCTCGCGCCCGGCCTCGTTGTTGGCGAAGGGCGTGACGATCTCCCGGGCCCGGACGGCGTCGGCCTCCTGGTTGAAGCTCACCTCGACGACGGTGGCGCCCATGTCTGCCTTCAATTCGGCCGCCGTCCCCTGGGCGATCACCATCCCGCCGTCGACGACGGCGATGCGGTGGGCCAGGCGGTCGGCCTCCTCCAGGTACTGGGTGGTGAGGAGCAGGGTCGTCCCTTCCGCCACCAGCTCGGCGATCACGCCCCACAGGTCGGTGCGACCCCGCGGGTCGAGGCCGGTGGTGGGCTCGTCGAGGAAGAGTACCGGCGGGCGGTGCACCAGGGCCGCACCCAGGTCGAGGCGCCGGCGCATACCCCCCGAGAAGGTCTTCACCGGACGATCGGCAGCCGCGACCAGGTCGAAGCGCTCGAGCAACTCGTCGGCCCGGGCGTCCAGGGACTTGTGTGGGAGCTGCGTGAGCCGGCCGATGAGCCGCAGGTTCTCGCGCGCCGTGAGGTTCTCGTCGACGGCTGCGTACTGGCCGGCCAGGCCGATGCGGGTGCGCACCGTCTCAGCGTCGCGGACAACGTCGAGGCCGAGCACGCTGGCGTGGCCCTCGGTCGGCGGGATGATCGTGGTGAGGATGCGGACGGCCGTGGTCTTGCCCGCCCCGTTGGGGCCGAGGAGACCGAACACGCTGCCCATGGGCACGTCGAAGTCGATACCGCCGAGGGCCACCACTTCGCCGAACCGCTTGGTCAGACCCTCAACGCGGATGGCTGAATCACTCATCCGGTCAGCCTCGCGCGCGCAGCGTCGGAGTCGTACCGATCTTGGGTTCCGCGTCGACTTGTGGCTCTCAGGCAGGTCCCTACTCGATGCGGAAGCCGCTATCGGCGTCGCCGGCGCAACAGGAACCATGTCGTGCCGCCACCGACGGCCACCAGCAGGACGATGGCGACGACGGCGATGGGCAGCACGTTGAGGCCCTTCGAGGCGGCCTGGATGGGGAGACTGCCGCCCATCGGGGGCCGCCAGACCAGGCGCCCGCCGGCCTTCTCGGTGGCGTTTCCGTCGACCGACCCAGGCAGTCTGGCCTCGAAGGAGACCTGGACGACTTTGTCGAGGTCGGCTCCGAACTCCTTTCGCAGGCCCTCGAGGTCGAGGGGGAGGCCGCCGCCGATCTTGGACATCAAGTCAGCGTCGGCCAGGCCGGTGAGCCCTCCCGACAGGTCGACGGCGCCGGACAGAGTCGTGTGGTTGCGGAACAGCGAGTGGTTGGAGCTGAACTTGAGGTCGCGGAAGGGCCCGTCCGGCCCGCTGAGCTGGGCCAGGGCGACCTTCGCCTCCGCCGTGTCCGATACCGGGCGGGAAGCCCGGACCCAGGTGAGCCCGTCGCCCTCCTTGCGGGGACCGTCGATCTTCCACCCGGCCTGGCGCAGGTCGTCGACCCGCAGGGCTGCGGAGACGTCGCCCACGGTCTTCAAGGCCTCGTCGTCGAGGCCCAGGCCGGCCCGCACGGTGCCGCCGCCGTCCGGATCCACATCGATCCCGCCGGTAACCCGCACCTGGCAACCGGTCAAGGCCAGCACCAGAGCGAACAGGAGCAACCGGCGGCCGCCAACGCGCCGAAGGCGCCTCACCGGCTGGCGGTCGGGCAGATGACGGCGAAGGGCGACCGGCTCAGCCGGTCGCCCGTAGCACAATCAACTCGCCGAGCAACCTCTGGTTGCGAGGGCGATCACTCGGCCGGGCCTGTCTCGGCCAGCTCCACGGGCGGGGGCTCGATGGCAGCGATGGAGCGGAAGACGATCTTGTCGTCCTCGACGTCGACGACGATGGTCTCGCCGGCCCGGAACTCCTTCCACAGGATGCGCTCCGAGAGCGGGTCCTCAACCTCACGCTGGATGGCCCGGCGCAGAGGACGGGCCCCGAGGGTGGGGTCGTAGCCCTTCTGGGCCAACAGGTCCTTGGAGGCCGGCGTGAGCTCCAGGGTGAGGCCCTGGCTCAGGAGCTGGCCGGTGACCCGCTGGATCATGTGGTCGACGATCTCGGTGACCTCTTCACGGGTGAGCTCGTGGAACACGATCGTCTCGTCGATCCGGTTCAGGAACTCGGGCCGGAAGTGGGCCTTGAGGGCCTCGTTGACCTTGTCCTTCATCTTCTCGTAAGTGACGGCGTGGCTCGACTTCTGGAAGCCGATGGCCGCCTTGCGCAGGTCGGCGGTGCCCAGGTTCGAGGTCATGATGATGACGGTGTTCTTGAAGTCGACG